>CANDFO010000126.1 GCA_947384055.1 uncultured Flavonifractor sp. | reverse complement strand
TTCAAAAACAACCGGGTGGATTTGAAGTTTTCCTCACCGGAGTTTGCGGAGCGGTTCATCGACAAATATTTGGGAGTCGTCTGTTAAGACGGCAGCAGAGGAGGAGAATACAGCATGGATTTGTTAGAAAAATTCTCGGCGGTGGAAATTCAGACAGACAGCCGTATCACCGAGGCGGACCGGCAGTTTCTCCAACGCCAGCAAAACGCCTATCAGGACGCCGTGACGGGCTTTTATCAGATTGGGACTTTGTGGAGCGATATGCGCGCCCAGCAGAAGGCTGCCCTGCTTGACCCTGAGAATCGCTGGGAGTGTTGGGAAACCAAGTACCTCACTTCCGACTGGTGGCATGAGATCGATGTAAACCACCTGATGAAGCATATTTTTTTCCTGCATAAAACATTTCTCTGCGGCGTTGTGTCCTATTTAAACGAAATGTACCATCTCTCAATCAACGCCAATGTTGTTCTGCGCGGCCTTCTCCCGCAGGAACCGGCCTATATCCGCTTGGAGGATGAAGATAAAGTGGACTGGTCTCCTGTTGTCCTTCGTTACCAGGACGCCATAGAACAGATCTTGCCCGGGTTTGATGGGCGTACCTTTGCGGAGCAGGCGCCCTATGAGCTGCTGGAAAACTGCCGCCGGGCGGCCTGGAACAAAGACCGCACCGCAAATTACGAATGGAAAAAGGTCACGGTAAAGCTTCTCAGCGGAGCCTGCGATTACGGCTATTACCGTGGGCATGAGCAGTGGTACATTCACGACAGCGGAAAAAATGTTTTGAAGGCAGCGGCCTACTTTGAGGCCGGAGGCTTTCAGCCATACCCCTATGAGATCAACGAATTGCTCTCAGATACCGCTAATCTGTGGTATGACCTTTGGGAGCTGGACGGCTGCGAGAAGCTGGACCGGATCAAGCTGTATAAAAACGGGCGCATGGATATCCGCTTCACCAGCGAGGGCTATGCCCGACAGTTTGTGTCCGATTATTTTGGCACGATGGGAGGATTGCTATGAAATACCAGGATCAGCACACGCCGGTTCCTCGGGAGCAGCGCGAGGAACTGAACCAAAAGATTATCTACCTGATTGACAGCGGCCGTGCGGAGGAGTGCGGTATCACCAGGGAGGATATTTTTAACGCCTACACCGGGATCGGCGGCCTGCACGGATTGGAGCGCAAGGATTTTGACAGCTACCATGAGTACAGCGAGGAGAAAAAGCTGTTTGAGAACGGGCAGTTTTTCACGCCTCCCGCCCTGTGCGAACTGGTTATGACCTGTCTGCGTCCCTCGGAGCATGACCTGATTGCCGACCTGACCTGCGGCATGGGGAATTTCTTCAATTACGCGCCCACCGGGGCCAATGTCTACGGCTGCGAGTTGGATGTGAACGCCTACAAGGTGGCCCGGTATCTCTACCCGGAAGCCAATCTGGTGCAGGGCGACATCCGCACCTACCGGCCGGAGGTTCGTTTCGACTACGTGGTGGGGAACCCGCCCTTCCATCTGAAATGGTGGGTGGAGACTGGGACGGAGATGCCCTCCCAGCTCTATTACTGCGTCAAGGCGGCGGAACTGCTCAAGCCCCTGGGAATCTTGGCCCTGATCGTCCCCCAGTCCTTTCTGGCGGACGATTTTTCCGACAAGGCCATGATTCGGGAGATGGAGGGCCGCTACTGGTTCCTCGGTCAGCTGGCCCTGCCGGACGATTCCTTTTCCCGGCTGGGCGTCAGCGGTATGCCTGTCAAACTGCAATTCTGGCAGAAAAAGAGCGAGGCTGGCGGTCATGGAAAACGCTATGCCACGGATTATCTGCCCCCTGTAGATCCCGGCTTTGACATGGACAGTGAGGTTCAGCGTATTTATGAGACGGTCCTTGCCATGCCAAAGGCTGGTCTGGAACATAACCGCTCCCAGGTCCTGCTGGAACTGGCCAAAGCGAACCACGCTTCCAAGGGATTTTCCTATCAGGCGCAGAAGATCCTTTACCAAATTAAGGCCCACCCCGCCACAAGGGACCAGTATGCGAAATGCTGCGAGTATCTGCACCGTTTTTACACGCAGAAGCAGCCGGAAGGCATGGATTACAAGGAGTGGCAGCGGGTAAGGCTGACCGAACCCAAGGTACTCTCCTATCTGCGCCGGGCGCTGCAAAAGCAAAACCGGAAACCGGAGCGGGACGTGGTGGCGCTGGTGAAGCAGGACGACCAATTCGTCTATAAGGCGTACAGTGCCAAGGCACGCCGCTCTCTCACCGGGGATATGCAGACGCCGGTGCCTGTTTATCAGGCGGTGCTGGACAACGAGCCGGAGCGGTTCCCTGGGTTTGAAAAGCTGCTGCGCCGAAAGAGGCGGGAGTATGACAATCAGAGCCAGCCCTTTGACGACATGCCGGAGAACCCGGTGATCGGCAAGTGGCTGAAGGAGTTTACCCTGTGGGACGCTGAGAATGAGGAATATATCTACCTCAACGACGTCCAGCGCCGGGACATCAACCGGATGCTCCA
>CANDFO010000125.1 GCA_947384055.1 uncultured Flavonifractor sp. | reverse complement strand
GCTCCGGAGGGCCGGTCTTCGGGCAGCTTCGTAGTCCTCCATGGGGTCCTCTTCCGGCATAACCGGCAGGATACCCGGTCGGGATGTAAACAGGTCCATCCCCCGGACCTGTGCGGTCCGCTCCCATCCGGCATCCGCCCACCGCCCGCGGTCCTCTTCGCCCCAGCGGGCAGGCTGAAAGCGCACACAGCAGCGCGGCATGTTGCGGTCATCCCGTTCAAATCGTGCAAAAAGGCCCATCCGGATTTCGCACAGCCGCCAGCCCGCCGCACATATTTGGTCCAGCCACCTCTGGGCCGTCCCGCGGTCTATAGCACAAAAGGCAAAAAGCGCCCACCGGACCCTTCCCTTGCTCACCGCGTTCCCTCCTCCCGCAGAACCCGCTCCATATCCGCCGCCTGATACTGGAGCCGTCGATATTCCGCCTGAAGGGTGCGCTCCCCCTCCGGGGTCAGGCGGTAATATTTCCGATTGTTCTCCGTATTGGTCAGACAGATAAGGCCGTCCCGCTCAAACCGTTCCAGCAGCGCATACAGCGTCCCCGCCCCTACCGTTACCCTTCCCCGGGTCAGTTCGGTGATGGCCCCCATAACACCGTATCCATGTCGCTCCTGACGCAGGGCGAGCAGCACATAAAACATCTGCTCTGTCAGGGTCTCCAGTTTTCTGCGGGCCATATCCCCACCTCCACCCCGGAATCGGCGGACCTGCTGCCTCTGTGAATCTAAGAACCGCGCCCGTAAAATATATCGAATATCAATATATTTTATTATATACCGATATTCGATATATGTCAATCAAAAAAACCGTCCCTTTTGGAAAGGACGGCCAGCCTGTCGAAAAACTTCCCCCGCGGGAAAACCTCACAGAGTTTTGCCGCCCGAAGGCGGCAAAATAAAGTCAAAATCGGTCATTTTCGGGGACATGTGCCCCAAAAATGACACTTCTCGGCCTGCAAGTGTGCCTAAAGGGTGCGCGCAGCAGGCCGTATCCCCTTTACAAGGGACGGCGCTCTTTTGGCTCATCCTGTTGAAACAACCTGGAACCACCGGCTTTTCACCCCTGTAAACTGGAATCCCTCCGCCAGATAGAGCCCATAGGCGGTCTGATTGGCTGTAGAAACCGTCAGCCGGCAGCTGCGAAATCCCTGCTGAGACAATTCTGTCAGCGCAGCCCGAAGCAACGCACGGCCCAGTCCCTGCCCCCGAAAAGCCGGGCTCAGCGCAATTCCGGCAATCTCCGGGGGCTGTGCCAGCGGGTCCAGCTCATATACTCCCACTGTCGTTCCTTTTGCCAGAGCAAAACCACATAGCCTGCCCTCTGACTGGGCCTCCCGGAGATCCGCCTCTGCGTAGGTAGCTGAATTGGGCACTTCTAAAAAGCCCTGATTATACAGCGCCAGCCATTCCCCGGCCCGCTCCGCCTCCAACCGCGTTAAGACCAGCCCTTCGCACGGCAGGGGACCGTCCTCCAGGGTCCGTCCCAGCAGGTGCATGTCATGGATATGTTTCAGCTTTATATCCCCGTAATTTCCTTCTTCCAGAGGCAGGGCAGGATCTACCGAGGCCGTTAGTAGCCGCACCGCCCCCTGTGCCCTGGCCGCTCGCAGCGCCTGCTCCAAAAGCCTGACCACACCACAGGACCCGGAGCGCTTTATAAGCAGATACGCCTCCCCTTTAGAGGAAATCTCCCTTGTAATGAACTGATATTCTGTTCCCACGGCTCAGTCCCCTTCTCTTTTCAAACAAGCCCTAATTAAATCCGTTCTATTTTACAGTAAAACCGGTACCGGCTCGCCGATCTCCAGCGTATCCGGCGTCACCCGGCAGGCATGGGCAAGGACACCCACACCATTCTCAACCGCCTTACGCAGGGCTTCTCCAAAAGCCGGATGTGTCAAATCATTGGGCCTGAAATCCTGCATTCCCGCCATTTGAATCACAAAGCAGAGATATGCCTCATATCCCTCTCTGTGGCAGGCCATAAGTTCTTCAATATGCTTCACCCCTCGCTCTGTGGGGGCATCCGGAAAACAGGCGTGGCCGTTATGCTCCAGGGTGACGCCTTTCACTTCCACAAAGCCTCGGCGCATCCCCGCCTCAAAATAGAAATCGAAGCGGGAGCTCCCCCAGTGCTGCTCCGGCTTCAGGAAGGACAAATCTGGCAGAAATTTTCCAGCCAGCGCCCACTCCTGGAAAACCCGGTTGGGCGCCTGTGCATCCATATTGACCAGCAGAGACTCCGCACAGCCAACAATCCGCTTTTCTACGGCAATCAGGTCATGTTTTGTTTTTCGGCTGGGGTTATCTGAACGCTCCAGATAGACCACCGCCCCGGGTACCAGCAGCTCCCGGCACCGGCCGGTATTTTTGACGTGGACAGTATGTACAAGACCATTAATAAGTACCTGTGCAGCAAAGCGATTCGGCCGCTCCAAAAATTCTGCCTGTATTACCTCAGAATAGCGCATAACATTCTCCCTCACATAGCAAAAAGGACGAACTCTTTCAAGTCCGTCCTTCTAGTGTTGGCGTCACCTATTTTTCCAGTCCGTCTCCAGACAAGTATCTTC
>CANDFO010000124.1 GCA_947384055.1 uncultured Flavonifractor sp. | reverse complement strand
CGTTGTAGACGGGCAGCGCAGACAGGACATCAAAGTGTTTTACCGCTTTGTAGGTTTGGTCGAGTAAACGCAGTATGCAGTAGAATCTGGAATCTTAACCGCTTGATATATTCATGGAATCACCATTCGTTGTTCCCCCTCCCAAACAGCGTTTGTTCTTGGCCATGTTCTGGATAGACTTCCACATGCTGTCCGAATGGACCTTTCGTTTGACAGGGTGAGCGTCCAGCAGTAGGGAATTATACGTGGAGCCCACCGTCCGCTCCAGCATCCGAAGCTGAATAACCTCCTTTAAAACCTTCTCCGCCGCCGTGATAATCAGCACAATGCTGGAATGGGTAAAATACTGAAAGGTGGAGTTGAGCAGCTCCATGCTTCGCTCAGGCACCAGGTCGATGTCGTCAAAAAAGAGGATAATGAGCGGCTGGGGCACCCGGGCGTCAGACTGTCCCTGAAAAATGCCGGAGCGGAGATCGTGGTCCAATTGGTTGAGCTCCCGCCAGGTTTCGGACAGCTCGTCCCAGAACTGGTTGAGCCGCTGAATCAGCTGGTACTGCTTATGGGAGAGGTGCACCCGCAGGCCCACCGCCTCGTCAAAAGGGAACGCGGTGGGGGGAATATCGTCCTGAATGCTGTCCCGCATAAGGGCCTGGTAGTGCTCGCGCAGCTGGTTATGGGAGTTGAACAGGCAGTCCTTAAAAAAATCCACCTGGCCAATGCGCTCAAAGGCCGGATAAGACAGGGGATCGTACCGGCCGCGCATCTGCTTGACCCGCTCTTCAATTTGAGTAACAATCTGTTCCGTCATGGACATAATCCAGCCCAGTATGGAGCAGTTGTCCTCGCTGATGATCTCCGGCGTGATGATGGGGAACACCAAATCCTGGTGATTCCTGTCTTGCTTTAACCACTCGCACAGGGTGAGAATTACGGAGCTCTTACCCGTGCCGCGGCCCCCCAGCACGGCATAGACATTGTCGTACATCTGAGGCTGGCGCTTGGCGGTATGCTCCCGCCCCGGAAGACGGGCGGCGTAATCGGCAATCTGCCGGTGCTCCTCGATCCGGTCCAGCAGCGCCTGGTAATCCGGAAAGGTGTTGCCCATCTGTTCCGTGTCCAGGTATTTGACGCCCAGCTTGCGGCTGGGTTCGCCGCCGGTGATGCGCGACTGATCATTCAACGTCATGTTCTCTCCTCCTCAGTCTATTTGGCTCTCCCGCCGGAGGGCAAGGACAAAATTGCAAGCTCGCGATGCCGGTCTTTCACAATCCAATGTATGGGATGGCTGACAGAACAATTGTGCCGGTTTACAAGTATCCTTTTGACATCCAGGGCATATTAATAAAAAGGGAGCCGCGGCCGCCGCGTCCACCCGCCGCTGCGGCAGGCCGCCGGTGAAACGCCGACGGAGCCCTTTCCGCGTATACAGCAGGGAACGCGCCGTACGGTTTTTTCACAGGCTTGCCAGGGTAAAAATTACCCAGGAGAAAACCGCGGAGGGCGGTTGACAAAAAACGTACGGTATGGTATGCTGTTGAACGTAATTTGGCGTGTTGCCGCGCCATAGGAGGGAATATGTGAATGACTAAAATGCAACCCATGACAGTGCCGCCTGCAACCAGGGCGGCCGCCGCGCCGGACCAGACGGCAGCGGTTATCAAAGTTTCCCACAGCAGGAAACAACTCCCTCCCGCCCTGTACAAGGCGCTTTACCGCAGCGCCGGTACTGCCAGCTATTTCCGGAACTCTGAAGAGTACGAACAGCTCAAGCGCAGCGCCTATCAGGCGCAGCAGTTTTCCCGGTAAGCCTGCCTCCAGCCCTCCGTCCGCCAGCACGCTTTTCCGTTTTGCGGGGAAGCGTGCTTTCCCGTTTTAGGGCGTAGAAGGCGCTTTTTCGGGACGGAGGGACAGATCTTTCCTGTACTAATCATATCTGATTGGTGCGCACTTTGCGACAAAAAAACTGAAAAATTTAATATTCTATGTTTTGCCCAGAAGAGAGAATTCTATTTTGTATAAACAGACGAAGAAATTGAAGCTTTTATCGGGTGAATCCGCTGGAAAAGGCAGCGGCGGATAGGGGCCAGGAAAAGCGGAAAATGACACTTGACATCACATCGGCGGGTGGATTTGCTATAATATATATCGTCACTTGCAGGTGTAGCTCATCTGGTAGAGCGCCACCTTGCCAAGGTGGAGGTAGCGAGTTCGAGCCTCGTCACCTGCTCCAAAAGAAAAGACCGCCTTTGGCGGTCTTTTCTTTTGGACTCCTTCCGGGTTTCTTCGCCTCCAATTGCGGCCGCTTGCCCGCACGGGACGCGCCCCGCCGGCGGAGGGATGAGGGGGGAAGGTGTGCGCCGCGGTTCTCACCGCCGGTAAAAACGCACGCACGCCGGATGGCCCCGGAGAGGTGAAAATTAGGAACGCCTGCCCAGGATTTCCATGGGAACTCAACGCCGATTGTCAAGAGAAACACGAAAATTTTTATAAATTTTTTTAGATAGTGTTTACACGAGTTAAGTGCGGATGGTAGCCCAAATAGCGATACAACGAACATGTACCGCGGCGATAAAAGCATCTGAGGTTTTGGCATAGCGAGTGGCAATCCCTCTCCAA
>CANDFO010000123.1 GCA_947384055.1 uncultured Flavonifractor sp. | reverse complement strand
CAATTTTGACTTTATTTTGCCGCCCTCGGGCGGCAAAACTCTGCGAGGCTTTCCCATGGTGGAAGTTTGTCAACACACTGAGCAGCCCCCCGGCTTTGCCGGGGGGCTGCTCAGTGTGTTGACAAACAAAGCTGCTTTTTCCATAGATTCATCCAGCAGGGCATTGTGCAGAGAGAATCAGATAGAAAATTGAATCAAGCAGAAAGCGCCGTAGATACCCAGAAGGAGCGCCCCCTGAAGGCGGCTGGTTTTCCCCCGCACCAGAGCGGGGAGGGTGAGCAGGAGCATCACCAGAAACATGACGGGCAGATCCAGGACCAGGGAGGCGTTGTGTCCGGCGACAGAAGCTGTCTGAGGAAGAGAGAAGGGGGCCAGAGCGATAGAGACGCCGGAAACCAGCACCAGGTTGAAGAGATTTGCGCCGATTACATTGCCCAGCATCAGGGAATTATGTCCTTTCAGCAGGGACGTAATCGCGGTGGTCAATTCCGGCAGAGAGGTTCCCAGGGCCACCAAAGTCAGGGCAATCACCGACTCAGGCACACCCAAGGCCTGTGCAATACGGGTGCCATTGTCCACCAACAGGTCAGCTCCCACGGCAATCAGCAGCGCTCCCGCGGTCAGGAGCACCACGCACCGGAAAGCGGACATGGTCTCCTCTGTCCGGCCTTGGACAGGGGCCTCGCCCGAGCGCATGCGGGCTACGGTACAGACCATATATACCAGAAAGATTCCCAGCAGTAGCAGGCCGTCTCCCCGGTCAAAGCCGCCCTGGATATAGGCGGCCGCGGCATAAAACACTGCGGCCAGGAAGAAAAAGGCCACGGGCAGACGCAGGCTTTTGGGGTCGGTTCCTCCGGGACGGAGCACAATGCTCAGGGCGGCGATGAGAGCGGTATTGCAGATCACCGAGCCGATGGCATTACCGTAGGCAATCTCCCCGTGCCCGGAGAGGGCGGAGGAGGTGGAGACCATCACCTCAGGCAGTGTGGTGCCGATGGATACCACCGTGGCGCCGATCAGCAGCTCAGACAGGTGGAAGCGCCGGGCAATGCCCACAGCTCCGTCCACGAACCAGTCCCCGCCCTTGATCAAAAGGAGCAGCCCGGCGGCAAAGAGCAGAATTGGTACAATTATGGTAAAACCCTCCAAACTGCGGAATTTGGCTCGACGGCCTCCGGCCCTGCGGATCAGGGCTGTTCCTGCGGCAGGTCAACGGGGATATAGGGCTCTGTACTTTCGGAGGGAGGCTGCTCGGTAAAAGGAGCCGTCGTAGGCGGAAGAACCGGCGTAGGCACAGGCGTAGGCGTCACCATAGGCGGCGGCGTAAACGAGGGGTCAATATATCCCGGACCGCCGGGAATCGTCTCCACAGGTGTCTCCACAGGCGGCTCTACGGGCGGCAGCGGCCAGGTTAGGGAATCTGCCGGGTCAAAGCCGGGCCACTGCTCCTGGGTGGGCCAAGTGGTTGGATCCCCAATGTTAAAGGAACTGGGGTCATACACGGCGGGAATGGGTTCAATGAGTTCTGTATGGGTAGTACAGGGACCCAGGGCCTCCAGGTAGCTCTTCAGATAGACGGAATCCCGGGCGGTCCGACCGCCTATCTCCTCCCGGACCAGGTCCAGCACGGAGATGGTGGCGACGGTGGGTTCCTCCACCACACCCTCAATGGGTTCCCGGGGACAGAATTCGCCCGCCAGATGGTACAGGCCGGTGGGCGCGCCGTTGGCGTCCAGCACCGGGCATTCCTTGCAGACCTCCACCTCCACATGCATCGTGCAGTCCTCAACGGGGCCCTGCCCCTGGAAGAGCTGAGCGGTTCCCACCCGGCTGCCTCTGGGGTCAGAGGCGCAGGCGGCGGTGGCCTTCATGCCGCTGTCCCGGCAGTACTGCACCGTCACCAGGCCGCTGGGCTGAGTGAAATCCCGGCTCTCCAGGCCCTCGTGAACCTGACTCATCACTTTCTGCCACATGATAGCGGCGGGATTGCTGCCGGGCGTTACCCGAATGCGCTCCGGACGGTCATAGCCCACCCAGACGGCGGCGGTATAGTAGGAGGTGTAGCCCACAAACCAGCGGTCGTTGTTGGAGTTGGTGGAGCCGGTCTTGCCCGCCACCACCTGCCCGGAAATCCTGGCCTGGGTGCCGGTACCGCTGCTGACTACCTTCTTGAGCATGTCGTTGACGTACCAGGTGGTGGAAGTTTTTAAAACAGGGGTTCCGTCCCGGTCAACAGTGTTGTCCAGCAGAACGACCTCCCGCCCGTCCACCTCCTGCGTAACCTTTGTATAGGTGCGGGGGGACAGATAGACCCCGTCTCTGGGGAAAACCGAATAGGCGGCAGCCATGTCGATTACCCGCACACCGTCGGTAAGCCCCCCCAGGGCCAGCTGCGCGGGCCCCAAATCGCTTTTGAAGTCCCCGCTGGCCTCCCGGCCGGCCTCCAGAGTCGTGATGCCGAATTTGTCCTCCATAAACTGGAAGGACACATCAGGAGATACATCCTGGAACACCCGCACTGCCACCGGGTTGGAGGAATCCTCCACCGCATCGGAGACATTCATGCGGCCCCGGTAGCTGCCATAGGAGTTCACCGGCCAGGCGTTTCCTCCCAGAATCTGCACGGGATAGTCGTCATAGACAGTGGCGGGGGTGACAATGCCCAGCTCCAGTGCGGGGGCGTATACCGACAGGGGCTTGATGGAGGAGCCCGGCTGCCGGGTGGAGCGGCTGGCGTAGTTCCA
>CANDFO010000122.1 GCA_947384055.1 uncultured Flavonifractor sp. | reverse complement strand
AGGAAAAAGCGCATTTTGCGCTTTTTCAACTGCGGCAACTATATCATCAGAAACACAAAATGGGCGGAAAAGCGGGAAAAGGCGGAGTTTTGCTTCCGCACAGAAAAAAGCGGCGCCCTTGCAAAACAGGGCCGCCGCTTTAAGATAGGCTATGTCTCCTCCAGAGACAGCGGTGTGGGGGCCTTGGGCCCCAGCTCTGTGCGGCAGGCTGAGGCCAGCTCCTCCAGAGCTCCGTCCTGCTGAGACAGTGCCGCCGAGATCTCCGCCATAATGGTCCCGGCCCGCTCCAGGTCTCCCTTAGTCTGGGCTATGGCGGCGTCCATATCCGTGCGCAGGCGGCCGTATGCCGCCTGCATCCGCCGCAGCCACTGCTCCGCCTGTTCCCGGGTTTTCATCACCCGGGCCTCGGCCTCCGCCTGAACGCCCTGAGCCCGGCAGTGAGCCTCCAGCTCAATTCCGGCGGTGCGGTCCTTTAGGTTTTCATAGGCTTCCGCCGCGGGGCGCAGGCGCTCCACCTCCGCCCTGGCCTGGACCAGAGCCGCTTGGGAGGCATCGGCCTCCAGCCGGAGCGCCTCCAGCCGGGTCTGCGCCTCTTCCGCCTCCCGGCGGGCCCTGGTTTCCCCGGCGGCACAGCTCTCCCGCTCTTCGGTCAGGGCGGCCTCCCGCTCCTGGGCGGCGGCCAGGTCCTCTTCCAGCGCGGTTCTGGCCTCCTCCGCGGCGGCCTTGGCCCGGCGGACCTCCTCCAGCTCCCGCTGGAGCTCCGCCAGCCGGTCTTCATGCTCCCGGCTGCTGCGCTCAATATAGTCCAGCACATCCTGCTTTTGGAACCCGCCCAAAGCCGCCGTGCGGAATTGAATTTCTGCGGCACTCATAGCGCACATCCTTTCTTCCTGAGAGCCTGTTCCCTATCCCGGCCCACGTGGAGAGCGGCGGGCCCTTTATGCAAGGCGGCTGTGCTTCCGGGTTTGCAGAGGTGCCCGGAGCATGGGGCAGCCGCGGCGCGGTTTATTTCTCCGCCCAGGTTCCGGTAGCCTCTGCCTTCAGATAGGCGTTGATAAAGCCGTCCAGGTCTCCGTCCATAACACCGTTGACATTGCTGGTCTCATAGCCGGTGCGGGTGTCCTTCACCATCTGATAGGGCATAAAGACATAGGAGCGGATCTGGCTGCCCCATTCAATCTTCATCTGGACGCCCTTCAAGTCGGAGATCTTCTCCGCATGGGCCTGCATCTGCAACTCTACCAGCTTGGAGCGAAGCATCCGCATACAGGTATCCCGATTCTGAAACTGGCTGCGCTCCTGCTGAGAGGAGACAACAATACCTGTGGGCTTGTGGATCAGCCGGACGGCGGAGGAGGTCTTATTGATGTGCTGCCCTCCCGCGCCGGAGGAGCGGAACACCTGCATCTCCACATCCTCGGGGCGGATGTCCACCTCTACGTCGTCGGGGATTTCGGGCATGACCTCCAGCGCGGCAAAAGAGGTCTGCCGCCGGGCGTTGGCGTCGAAAGGGGACACCCGTACCAGCCGGTGGACCCCGTGCTCGCTTCTCAGATGGCCGTAGGCGTTCTCGCCTTCAATCAGGATGGTGGCGCTCTTGATGCCGGCCTCGTCTCCGTCCAGGTAGTCCAGGGTTTTGCAGGCATAGCCGTGGCGCTCCGCCCAGCGGCTGTACATGCGGAAAAGCATCTGGGCCCAGTCTTGAGCCTCGGTGCCGCCGGCCCCGGCGTGAAGGGTCAAAATGGCGTTGGAGCTGTCATATTCGCCGGTGAGCAGGGTGGACAGCTTGGCCTCCTCCACAGCGGCTTCCAGGGCGGCAAAGCCCTCCTCCACCTCGGGGACCAGGCTCTCGTCCCCGGCCTCGTTGCCCAGCTCGCACAGGGTCATCAGGTCGTCCCACTGGGTGCGCCGCTTCTGCTGGCCGCCGATCTTGTCCCGGAGCTGCTTTACCCGCTGCTGGACCTTCTGGGCCTTCTCTAGATTGTCCCAGAAGCCGTCGGAGGCGCTCTCCGACTCCAGCATCTCTGCCTCCCGCTCCGCGGCAGCCAAGCCCAAGGCCTGGTCCAGCTCGTCCAGCGCGGGACGCAGGTTGTTCAGCCGTACCTTATATTCGTCAAATTGCAGCATAAACTTATTCACTCATTTCCATCAATGTGCCGCCAGCCGCGGTTCCAGACCGCTTCCGCTGTGTTTTTCCGGGGAGTTGGTAAAATCGCCTCCTATTATATCCAAACTTGCCCGGATTGTAAAGAGCCAGTGTTTACGGGGGAGTGTCCTGCCGTGCATTTTATAATGGTTGCTGATTCCTTGGTGCTTGGCAGGGGCAGTTATCGACCGCCTATTTCCCAAGGTGTTTCGGTTTTCCCGTGGACGGGCGGCTGATAATCGCCCCTGCAATAAAATCTTCGAAAGGGACACTCCCGTCCTGTGCCACTGTCTGAAGGGTGCGGCCAAATGGGATGGAAAGCACCTGTACCAGTGGACTGCCATTGATGAATGTACCCGGCTCCGGTCCGTATATGGCTATGAGAAACATATGCCGGAGAGCCCTGTGGACTTCCTGGAGCGGCTGCTCCGGGCCTTCCCCATTCCCGCTCCAGACGATACAGACCGACAACGGCACAGAGTTTACCTATCGTTCCATCAGCGACCAGGAGCCATGTCCCTTTGAGGCGGCTCTGGCTGCTAAAGGGATATCTCACAAACTGATACCACCCAGAACACCTTGGCATAACGGCAAGGTGGAGCGCAGCCACAGAACGGACCAGCGTTGCTTTTGCGACTGGGAAAAGTTTGCTGATGTCCGAGAATTGAACAGTAAGCTCCCTTCCAAACCTCTGGAAAGCCTTTTGCCCGTAAGCTTTCCAGAGTTCTTTTCCTTTTGCTTGTTCCGTTAAAGAAGGGGTGAAGCGGAAGGAAGAATTTTCCCGGTCAAAAACGGCCCCCCAGGGGCCGCC
>CANDFO010000121.1 GCA_947384055.1 uncultured Flavonifractor sp. | reverse complement strand
TATCCTCCGTCACCTGCTCCGGCAGGGCGGCGATCAAGTCCTCGATGGGACAGATGCGGCACTCATACCCGCAGGACTGGCCGGGGTTGGCCTGGACATAGCCGCACTCGCTGTCATGGACGTGCTGGCAGTCCAGCAGGTTTTCCGTATCCGCGCCAATCTCGTAATAATCGCCGCTGTCCGTATCGGGGAGCGCCCCCAGGGTGTAGCACTCCGCTGTATGCTCATGGCCGCAGGGCTGACCCTCGGCGGGGGCGGTGTAGCCGCAGTCCTCCGTATGCTCCCGGTGATGGGGACAGAGCGCGGGGTCCGCCTCCGCCGCAAATGCCCAGGTGGGACAAAGGCTCAGGCACAGAGCCAGAGCGGTGATGATGCTCAAAATTCTGCGTTTCATAGGACATCCTCCTTGGAAATAGAAATTAGAGGGTTTCGGCTGGAACCATGCCGACGGGTTTAACAGGCAGTTTATATTGGGGGTGGATATCCCCGGCCAGGAACCGCTTGACCGCCGCCCGGAAGTCCGCTTCGTCAAAGGGGCGGGTCAGAAATTCAAAGACCTGATAGCGTATCGCCATTGCCGCAAAATAGCGGTCGCTGGTGATCCAGACAACCATTGTTTTATAATTGATCTCCCGCTTAATGGCCAGCTCCATCCCCTTCGCGCCGTCCACGCTCACCACCACAAAATCCTGTTCCGATTCACGGTGAAAATGGCCGTCGTCCGGGTCGCGGACGATTTGCGCGTCTGGCGCTTCCTCCCGCAGTATGCGGGTGAACAGCTCGTATTCCGTATCGGACGGCGTGTATATAACTGCGTTCATACTCATTTCCTCCCTGTGATGGGAAATATGTCTCATGATGAGACATATTTCTTGGCCTATAAAATTCCCAGGCTTCGTGCTGCGATCAGAGCGTCAGCTTTACGGGAAACATTCAGCTTACGATAGTTTTCTTGAATATGATAGGACACGGAAAAGGGCTTCATATCCAGTCTTTGGGCAATTTGATTGAGGGACAATCCGTCGGCCTGCAATCGCAGGATGGTCAGGGCGACGCCTTTGAAATCCGCCGCCACAGCCGCCCGCTTTTTCAGGTAGAGGGGATAGCGCCGGGCCACTTCCTCGGCCTCGGCCAGCAGGCGGCGCAGCCAGTCCTTATTCAACGTCCCAGCTTCCTGCAACGCCTTTTTCTCCCGTTGGAACAGGGGCCATACCGCCGCTCCCTCCTCGGTAATCAGGCGCAGAAAGCGGTAACGCTCCGCTTCTTTCAGAACGGTGGCCAGTTCCTCCTGCCATGGCCCGCCAACCCTCTCCTTGGTGATGGCGGACAACAGCCCGGTTTCCATGCGGACATAGGGCCTGCCCGTCTGCTCGGCATAGTAGCGCAGCTTTTCCAAAAGGGCCTGGGCTTTTGTGTACTCTCCGTTCGCCAGATAACAGCGTACTTTGGTCAGGTAGCGGTAACGCTCCAAACTGCAAAACTCCCGATCCTCGTCCGGGGCGGTTTTCATCCAGCGTTCCACCATATCCATATCGCCCTCATACAAGGCCAACCGGCAGCGGAGCGCCTGGATGTTGGGCAGAAGCTGGACAGCCCGGTTCTCTTTCACCGACTGTTCAAAGGACGCCAGCAGCTCCCGCGCCGCCGGACTGTCCCCTTGCAGCAGGGCCAGCCGTACCCGGACGCCTACGGCGGCAAAGGCGATCTCCATCGTCCCGCCCTGCCCTGCCTCCACCTGGGCGCGGGTCAGCAGGGACATTACCTCGTAATTGTCCCCGCCTTTTTCGTAGTAGCTCTCGCCCAGCGCGGCCTTGACAAGTCCCTTTCCATAGCTGCCCAGCACACGCTCCACCAGCGGCCCCACAGTCTTTGCCAGCTTGGTATCGTCGGGACTCCAATGGCAAAAATCCTTGCCGCCGTTCATGGTGCTGGGGAGGTTGCTGGTGACGGAAAACTCCGGGAGGCGGTTGCCCTTGTCGAACAGCAGGGCGGGGATGTTTTTTATAATTTCCAGTACGTCCCGGCTCCCCCGGTGGGGCAGGCCAATGTCCAGGTAGGCCAGACGGCTCAGAGCCTCCCGCCGGACGCCGCCCTTGGCATTGGTGGCAAAGGCTTTTAGCTTCTCGTACCAATACTCGCTTTTTTCGTCGTCCATCAGCATGGAGTGCAGCATACTCATACCCGCCATCAATACCGGGCTGTCCTCGATCTCCCTCTCGTCCATGTTGAAATAGTAGCGGCGCAGTTCGTAATAGTGGCCGTTGCCGGGGTTCATCCGGGCGTTGCGGATCAACAGATTTTTGATGCGCTCGGTTTTGCCGCACTCCTCGAACAGCCTCAATGCCGGGACAACTTCATCGTGCATTTCATAGTAGAGGGCGGCGTTATATTTGAAGTCCTTGACACGCTCCCGGCCATATAGCTTCAGCGCCCGGTTCCGCAGCGCGTCGATCAGCACCGGGCGTAAGCGGTATGTGCCGTCCTCCTGGGTGATGAAATTCCCGGCTTCACCCGCCTGCTCCAGCAGGGCAGTGACATGGAGGTTGCCGGAGATCATCTCCGCCAGCTCCAGCGTAAACTCGTCCACCACACTGACCTGCATTAAAAATTCCAGCAGGTCGCTGTCCCAGCGCACCAGCACCACGTTTTCCAGATAAGACGCGAACGCCTCCCGTATTTCCGTTCGCAGCTCCGGGCCGGGTGATTGCCCCTCTTTCATCCGCAGGGCTACATGGTGGAGGACGTAGGCGTTGCCCTCGGCGGTATTCTGCAAATACTGAATATCTTCCTCTGTGTAGACGACGCCGCGGGCGTCCAGATAGGCGGTGATCTCGTCCCGGCCCATCCGCAGGTCATCTTCGGAAACCACAACAAAAACGCTCTTGATATGCCGGGGCATGAGCCAGGCCGGGAGAGGGCTTCGGCTGACCAGGATCAGCCATATATCCTCCCGCTCCTCCAATGCCAAAATCTCTTGGCGTAGTTTTTCGCTTTTCAGTCGGTGCAGGTCGTCGATCACCACCACCCGGCGGTTTTGCCTGCCCGGTTCCGACCGGGGCAGCGCCCCGGCCTCCCAGGGCAGTTCCTCGCAGGAGAGATAGATGTACCTGCGGCCTGACAGGTACTGGCGTACCAGCTCCGTCTTGCCGTAGCCGGTGGCCCCGTAGAGGT
>CANDFO010000120.1 GCA_947384055.1 uncultured Flavonifractor sp. | reverse complement strand
TAAACAGCGCACTGCCTCTTCGCCAGCTCCACATCCAGATTGATGTAATTCCCGCACTCAGCCGCACTCTTCCCCGGCATCGGCCCCTCAAAAACAGCCCCGGCGGCAAACGTCTCCTTCACCAGCTCCACCGCCTCAGCGTCAGAGAGCTGCCTGCTGTCAAAAAGCAGATAAAACCCCGTCTGACACCCCATAGGCCCAAAATAAATCACCGCATCCTTCGCCCGCCCATTCCGCAAAAGCGTAGCGATCACATGCTCCACCGAGTGCATCTCCCCATTGGTCAGCAGATCCCCGGTGTTCGGCTTCTTGAAGCGCAGGTCAAAGGTCGTCACATTCCCGTCCCGCCGGGAGAGATACATCCCCGGGACCAGCTTGTTGTGATCCACCTGAAAACTGGCAATCCGTTCCATATTCGTACTCCTTTCATCAATGGGACTTACTCCCCGTCCCTCAGTGCCCTCGCAAAGGGCAGCACAACCGCGTTGAGCTTCGCCATCGCCTCCGGATAGTTGAAGTACTCCTCCGCGTTGTTCTCCCGGCACAGCCGGTCAGAGACAGACTTCAGCGCCGCAAACTTTACCCCGTTCCGCAGGCACACCTGCGCCACAGCGCCGCCCTCCATCTCGCAGAGCGCCGGCTCGAAGGTCTCAGCCACCCAGTCCGCCCGCTCGCCGCCGCTCATGAACACATCCCCCGTAGCCACCCGGCCCACCAGATGCTCCACCCCCTGGGCAGTGAGAATGGCGCCGAGCCGCTCCGCCTCATCCGTAGGGAACACCACCTGATTCACCGTGGACACCATCCCAATAGGGTCCCCGGCGGCGGTCGTATCCACGTCGTGCTGGACAAAGTCACTCGCCAGAACCATCGTTCCGATCGGCAGGTCCAAAAAACTCCCCGCCACCCCGGCATTGACGATCCAGTCCGGGTGATACCGGTCGATAAAGAGCTGCGCCCCCATCGCGGCGTTCACCTTCCCCACTCCGCCGGTAAAGGCGAAGATATCCGGCTCGATCTCGTAGATGTCCACGCCGCCGGCCGTCTCCAGCCGCTTGGCCTGGGTATGTTTCAAAATGCTCTCGATCTCGCCCTCCAGGGCGTAAGAAAGTCCGATTTTCATGGCTTGTCCTCCAGTTTTTGTAACTGCCTCCATTATAGCACAGCACACAGTTTTGGTAAAGCCTAAAAATTTATTGAATTTCGATAAATTTTAATTGACAAACAGGAAAACTGGTGATATGATGGAGCCACCAACAAAAGGAGGACAAACAAATGGGACGTGTGGGACTGGTGCGGACGCTCAAGGGCGTGATTATTTTTCTTGCGGCCATGGCCGCGCTCTGTTATCTGGTGATCTTCCCGGACTACATCCGGGAGATGGGGACGGAGGACGCCAATGTCACCTGGCTCGTGACGCCGGGTATCGCGGCGGTGAGCCTCAGCGCCATCCCCATAATCATCGCCTTGGTGCTGTTCTGGATGATCTGCACGGAGGTGGGCCGGGACAACTCCTTCTGCCGCAAAAACGCCCGTTATCTCAGCGGCATCGGCTTCTGTGCCCTGGTGGACACCGGCTACTGCGCCGTAGGCACCGTGACCCTGGAGGCCCTGGCGGGCTCTCCGGTTTGGCTCCTGGGGCTGGGCGTCTGCGTGGTGGGCTTGGCCATCGCCCTGGCGGCCTTCCTGCTCAGCCACCTGGTGCTGAAGGCGGCGGAGCTGAAGTCGGAAAACGACTTGACGATCTAGGAGGTGCCCTATGCCGATCATTGTAAATTTGGACGTGGTGCTGGCGAAACGCAAAATGAGCCTCAGCCAGCTCTCCGAGCAGGTGGGCGTCACCCTGGCGAACCTCTCCGTGCTCAAGACCAACAAGGCGAAAGCCGTCCGCTTCTCCACCCTGGAGGCCATCTGCAAAGCCCTGGACTGTCAGCCCGGGGATATCCTGGAGTATATACCAGAGGAATAAATGCTTTGTTTTTATACAGGGAGGATCAAATATGGACTGGGCATATTACTGGCTTCTGATGGGAATCTTGGCTTTTGGCTTTGTAATAGCAAACCTCATCCGGGCGGCGCTGGGGAAACGGCGCGGGTGGCAGGTCCTGCTCTTTGCGAGCTTGTCCTGCGGCGCGCTGACGATGCTGTGTATGGTCCAGATGGTCAACAACTGGGTGCAAAAAGAGGACTGGTCCGCGCTTTTGGACTGTGTGCCAGCTATGGCCTCATGGCTGACAATCGCGCTGTGCCTGGGAATCCTGCTCAATCTTCTTGCACTGTGCCTGCACCTGCGCGGGGAGGTGAAAACGTGAGGCGAGCGGCCCTTTTCGTCCTGATGGCGCTGCTCCTTCTGACCGCCTGCGGCCGGCTTGAGCGCGGTCCCATCGTCCTGCCGGACCCGGCGGACGTGGCGCGGGTAGTCCTCACCGACGGCAGGACGGAGGTCACCAGCCGGGACAGCGCTCTGATTGCCCGGCTCCTCCGAACGCTGGAGCAGGCGGTTCCTGCCGGCGAGGCCGTGCCGGAGGGGGCCTGGAGCGTGCGCGTGGACTTCGGCTTCCGCTCCGGCGGGGAGAGCAGGGTGTTCCTCTACCGGCGCGGCGGCGCGTGGCTTCTGGAACAGCCCTTCCAGGGCGTCTGGCAGGTGGATGCTTCGGTCTGGGACTTCCTGAAGGAGGTGGAGTGATGGGGGATCTGTTTCTAATAGCGGCTGGCATCGCGGTTATGGGGATGGCGCTGCTGATTCGGGTAATCCTTTTTCTTGCGGCATTGGTGCGGTTGGCACCTGGAAGCTTGGCGCTGAATTTGTCCGGCTTGGCCTGGCGGTCCCGGGCAGTCTACACCCTTGCCCTCCTTACGGGAGGCGCCGGTCTGGGCGTGCTGATCCAGACCCTCTCTTCAGATATTATGACTATTACGGCCCCATCGTCCGGGGCAGCGGACAGCTGGGACACAGTACGCATCCCGTAGACAGAAAAGCCCTCCTGGAACCCTGACAGTTCCAGGAGGGCTTTTGTAAAGTTAGGACGGTTATCCTGACACATATTGTATCAGGATAACCGCCCTTAGATGTCTTGTGTTGACAAAAAAGATGCAAACCGAATATCCGCCTCAAAATCGGGCCGGAATCCAGCGCAGCGAATCCGGCCCGAAAGCGAAGAAATCCCCACCAGAGTGCAGTTTTCGCCGCAAGGCGGAAACGGAACGGTGGTGGGAATTT
>CANDFO010000119.1 GCA_947384055.1 uncultured Flavonifractor sp. | reverse complement strand
GCTTCATCTCCAGGGCGGAGTGCCAGTTCTCAAAGGCGAACATGGTGCGCCAGTAGAGCCAGAAGTTGGAGTTCAGAACCGCGTCATCGAAAAAGTCGGTGATGCGTTTGTCATAGAGCTGCTCGTCCGGAGTGAAGAACAGGCGCATAATTTCCATGGCGGCATCATCGGAGACGGCAAATTTGCCGTCGGTATGGGCGTCCTGCCCCCGGTTTTCCGTAGCGCGGCACAGGGAGTAGTTGGGGTCCGCCTTGTTCAGCCAGTAGTATTCGTCCAATACGCTGACGCCCTCGGTCTCAATGGATGGAATGGAGTGGAGCAGGTCCCACATGACCTCAAAATGGTTGTCCATCTCCCGGCCGCCCCGCATGACGTAGCCCACGTTCTCGAACCGCCAGCCGTCACAGGCGCCGCCGGGAATGGGGTCCTTCTCGAAGATATGGATGTGCTCCCCTCTCATCTGACCGTCCCGGACCAGATAGCAGGCGGCGGTCAGGGCCGCCAGGCCGGTGCCGATGATATATGCCGCTTTGTGGTCTACACCTTCCGGCTTTTGGGGACGGGCAAACGCCTCATAATTACCGCTGGAATAATACATAGATAACATCCTTTCCCGGACCTCGCTGGGTCCTCCGTTTTGATGAACCTATGATATGCCGCATGCGCCCGATTTACAATCAACAGAGCGCCCCGGATGATCAAAGTTTAATCACCCGAGGCCGTTTGTCAGAATTTTCAGGAAGCTGCACGCATAACCGGAGGACATTGGGAAACTGACGCCTGCCATAAACGGCGGGGCGATTCGGAAATCCCGCCCAAGGGCAAATACAATTTTCCGGCCTGGTGGAATACGAAGCCTTACCGCTCTTCTGGCAGGGGTACCCGACGGTGCTCCACCGGTCCCCACTCCGGCAGGGGAAGATGCTGCATAGCGCCAAAGACCCGGCTTTTCAGCCCGGGATATTGCCTGTCCAGGCGCCGGATGAGCTCTTTTACCTCCTGCCGTTTGGTATTGCCGTCGGCAGGGCAGGGGTTAAAGACCACCGGAAGACGGCTGCGTTCGGCCGCATTGCGCACCATGCCTTCTCCGCAGTAGAGCAGAGGCCGGATTTGGGTAATGCCTGTACGGTCCAGATAGGTGACGGGCTGGAAGCAGCTCAGCCGCCCCTCATAGAACAGGGAGAGAAAAAAGGTCTCCACCGCGTCGTCAAAGTGATGGCCCAGGGCGATTTTGCGGATTCCCCGCTCTGCCAGCGCGTTGTGGAGGGCGCCCCGCCGCATTTTGGCGCACATGGAGCAGGGATTTTTCTCTTTCCGCAGGTCAAAAATAATGTGGTGAATCTCCGAGGATAGGAGCGTAAAAGGCACATCCATCTCCCGGCAGAGGGCGGCCACACCGGTAAAGTCCATCCCCGCCCCACCGTCCACATGCCCCATGTCCAGGGTAAACGCCTCTACGGAAAAGGGATTGGGATAGAACTCCCGCAGCCTGGCCAGGGCGCACAGCAGCACCAGGGAATCTTTCCCGCCGGAGACGCCCACCGCTACCCGGTCCCCGGGCTGGAGCATATCGTAGTCCTCCACACAGCGGCGGACATAGCTGAGAATCTTGTTCATAGGCACCTCGAAATTTAAAAATAGAACAGGAGTATTCCGGAGTTAAACTGAGAAAACAGGAGAAAACAAGAGAATTCCTTTTTCTAATTGAAAAAAGCACAAAAACGTGTTGACACTGTGGAATAACCGTATTATAATACAAAACGCTCCGGCCGTCCAGCTTGGAGCACCTGTCATGTATAGGCATATTTCACATAGCGAGAAGTAGAAAGCAAAATTGGAGGTTTCACCATGTCCACTTTTATGGCAAACAAGGGGAACATCGTCCGCAAGTGGTATGTCCTCGACGCGGCCGGAAAACCCCTGGGCAAGACTGCCGTCACCGCCGCCACACTGCTGCGGGGTAAGCATAAGCCCGAGTACACCCCCCACGCCGACTGCGGCGACTATGTGGTAGTCGTCAACGCAGAAAAGGCCGTGCTCACCGGCAAGAAGCTGGAGCAGAAGTATTACCGCACCCACTCCGGCTGGGTGGGCGGCCTGAAGGAGACCAAGTACCGCCTGCTGATGCAGCAGAAGCCTGAGCTGGCCATGCGCGTCGCTATCCGCGGCATGATGCCCCGCAATATCATCACCAAGGATTCTCTGACCCGCCTGCATATCTACCGCGGCGCGGAGCATCCCCACGCCGCCCAGAAGCCCGAAGCCTGGGCCGCCAACTAAGCAGGAGGTACGAACATATGTATAAGAGCAAGAAGCCTTATCTGTACGGAACCGGCCGCCGTAAGTCCTCCGTGGCCCGGGTCCACCTGTTCCCCAACGGCACGGGGGCGATTACCATCAATGGCCGCGATATTGATGACTATTTTGGCCTGGAGACCCTGAAGCTCATTGTCCGCCAGCCTCTGGTGGCTACTAACACCATAGGCAAAGTAGATATTGAAACCACCGTCACCGGCGGCGGTGTCACCGGTCAGGCCGGCGCTATTCGCCACGGTATCTCCCGTGCTCTGCTGGAGGTCAATCCCGAGTTCCGCGCCACCTTGAAGGCGGCCGGGTTCCTCACCCGCGACCCGCGTATGAAGGAGCGCAAGAAGTACGGCCTCAAGGCTGCCCGCCGCGCCCCTCAGTTCTCCAAGCGTTGACTTTATATCCGAAATGCTCAAAAAACCCTGGAAAGTGCGATTTTCCAGGGTTTTTCTTTTGAAAACCTCTGATAGGCTCTGCCTAATTTTGGCCTGATTTGGCCTAATTTGACCCTGTTTTTTGGGGTTAAATATGGGCTAACCGGCCCTTTTGGGTTAAAAAATGGGCTAACTGACAGAGCGAAAGAAGTCGATTTGGGCCTGGTCCTAGAGCAGGTCGTTATGGACGGCTACGCTGATTATTCGCAAGTTTGTCGAGGGAACGGAGAATGAGCCTCTGTCCGGCGTAGCCTTCAAGGTTGTGGACGGCAATGGCGGCGCTGTCGGCCCCGATGACGGTGTCTACTACACTGATAAGGCGGGAGAGATTGTGCTGGATGGCATCGAACCCGGCGCGACTGTGAAGGTACGGGAGATCAAGACCGTGGAGGACTTTGTCCTCGATGGTACTCCCCAGGATACACCTGGCTCCGGGCATCCACCCTCGGCGCGGGCTTTGACCCCGAGGACATCCGGGCGGTGATCGCCGGGGAGCGGCCCCTCCCGGAGTTCCCCAGGGACGCGCCGCCCCCGGCCCGGCTTATGAACGGTGGGCGAAAGTCTACAACTTAAAGCAGATGGCCGCTGCCCTCCGGTTTTTGCAGGAGAACAATCTCACCGACTATGACGCGCTGGCGGCAAAGACCACG
>CANDFO010000118.1 GCA_947384055.1 uncultured Flavonifractor sp. | reverse complement strand
ACATACCCCTCCGGAAGTTCCGCAATCCCATATTCCGGCAGCGCCTCCCTGTTCTGCTCACCCGAATACACAAAGTCGATTCTGTTTCCATACCGCTCCATGACCCAGCGAATTACGCCAGCACGCGCGGCAGGACTGAATGCCATGACCCCTCCAAACGCCAGGATGCACATAAGCAGGATCACTGCGGCCCGCTGTGCCGCCCGCCTCCACAGCGGGCGCTCCCGTCTGCGCAGCCAGCGTCTCGGATCTTCCAGCATGGCCCGCATCTGGCGCTTATGTCTGGCGGTCGGCTCGAAAGATGGCCCCTGGTCCTCCCCGGCCTGCTCCGCCTCCGCTTTCATGGAGTCGAGCAAAACGCGGTGCATGATACGGTCTAATTCCTGCTCTGTCACAGCTGAAATCCCTCCTTATCCAGGATATCCTGCAAAAGTTGACGTCCCCGGCTTGCTCTGGTGCTAACGGCTGTCTCGGTTATTCCCAAACGTGCGGAGATCTCCTTATCGGTATACCCTAAAAGCACTTTCATCTCCAAAACCTGCCGGTATGTACCCGGCAGGTTTGAAAAGAGGTCGGCCAGTGCCGCATAATCTGGCACGTCCGCAGCCCTTTCTGCAAATAGAGACAGATCGTCCACCAATACAACCCGTTTCTGCTTTCTCAGGATCATATAACATTCATTCTTTACAATAGAAATGATCCAAAAGGGCAGTTCCTCACTGGGGATTTGATTAATTTTTTCAAAGTTTCGGATCACCTGCATGAATGCGTTTTGAACGGCATCTTCGGCGTCGCCCTGATTTTTCAACATATTGATCGCTATACGTTCCATTTTGGAATGATGCTGCTCATAAATCGAGGCGAACAGCCGCCGGTCAGCAGCACTTTCTAAAACAGTCAGGAAAAACGATAACATAAACTACTCCCTGAAATACCTGATTTCTTATTAACACGAGCTCCAGCACATCCCTTACGTTTTGTCGCAGGACATAAGGATATCCAAATACGCCAGCTGTCCGACCCCCTTCTCGTCCAGGAGCACTACCAGATGGCTGTCCGGGTACTCCTCCGCCTCCTCGGGGATGTCGTAGAGGGTCCGCTTGGTCCCCTCCGCGCTCACTTCCTCCACCAGCACCCAGGCCGTCTCCGCCCCGCACCGGACATCGGGCAGGTCCTCCTGCAAGGGGAGCTCCTGGGAGCGCAGGATGTGGTTCCCGGCGTCGAACTCCGTCACCACCAGCTTCTCCAGCCGGGGCACCGTCTTGCTGGAGACCGTCACCCGGAGCGTCTCCTCCCGCGTCTTCCCGCCGTTGGTATTGGTGGTGTAGGTATTGGTCTCCGTGTAGCCGCTGAAGCCGCCCTGAAAACCGTTGCCCTCGCCGTTGATGTAGGGCCGCCCGTCCGGCGTCACATAGACCCGGTAGACCTGCCACACGCCCTTGTCGGCGTATGGGTCCCAGTCCTTGGCCCCCAGGGGCGGGCCGCTGTAGATGGTGCCGCTGATGGTCTCGTAATAGCTGTCCTCGCTGTCTTTGATGTGCGCCCCCTCCTCGCCGGGGGCCATGTTGGAGACAACCTCGGTAACAGACCCGTAGCTTCGCTCCTCGTGGAGGATAAAGAGGCTGAACCCGCCCTCCAGGCCGGGGAAGACATAGTTACCCCCCTCCTTCCGGGCGAAGAGCACCAGGTCTGGGAAGGCGTGGGTCCCGTACTTCCCCAGGTCCACGGCCGTGGAGCCGTACTCCTCCAGGAGGGGGTTGTCACTGCTCCAGAAGGTGTTGACCCCGCTGGTGTTCTGCCATGTCTCCCGCACCACGTAGAACCCGGCGAAGCGGTCCTCCGCCCGCTCGGCCTCCGGCCGCGCCAGGGAGCACCCCGCCAGAACCAGACACAGTGCTGCGAGTATCAGTGTGCTAATTTTTTTCATCCTCGTCCTCCAGTCTCCCGTCAAAGCGCAGGATGTCCCCCACGCCGCAGTCCAGGTAATAGCATATCTTGTTGATGGTGTGGAAGCGCACGCCGCTGGCCTTCCCGGAGCGGAGGATGGAGAGGTTCGCCTCCGTGATGCCCACCTTGGCGCAGAGCTCCCTGCCCGTGATCCCCCGCCGCTTCAGCATTTCGTCCAAGTGTACCGTGATTGCCATAGCGGAGCCCTCATATAATGCTGTCGTTGTCGTCGCTGACCGCCTTGGCCCGCCGGAAGTACCGGCACAGGAGACGGAAGGCCGCCGCCAGCAGGACCGTGGACACCGGGAAGGAGACCGTGAACCAGGTGGAGTAGAGCCGGGAGAAGAGGAGCATTTGCAGCAGGTTCCCGCCCGCGCAGAGGAGCACGGACACCGCCGCCACAGCGCCGCACCGCCGGCTGAGCCGCTCAGCCAGGGCCACGGTGTCCCCGCCGAAGGGGTCGGCCTCCAGGGCCGGGGCCAGCTCTCCGCCCCAGAGGAGCACCGCGCACCCCAACAGCATGGGTACCAGGTCCGCCGCCGCCAGGAGGCAGAGCACCACATTGGTGGGGCCCAGGTCCACGTTAGGCGCGGTGTTGGCCTCCGCCACTGCGTGGATTTTCTCCAACAGCGCGGCCCCCTGCTTCCAGGACGCCAGCCACCCGATCAGCACCGCCGACCAGGTCAGGAGCCTCTGCAAAGTCCGCCCCAGGCTCTGGACCCTGTCCAGCCGTCCCAGGCCCCGGAGCACCGCCCAGGCCAGCACCGCCGACCCTGCGGACCCTGCCGCAGCAAGTCCCCAGAACATCCCCGCGCTCTCCCCGGGGACCAGGGCGTGGAGCAGAGTTGGATTCACCAGGAAGTAGAGCCCGGTAAAAATCTCCCCCGCCGCCAGGAGCAGGAGCAGGTCCCACCAGCACCGCCCCCGCCACAGGAGCCCCAGGGCCGGCAGGGCCGTGAGCCCCAGGACCACCGCCCAGGCGGCGGCGTTGCCCCGCCCGCCGGACAGGGACAGCTCCCTCAGCCACGGCCCAAGCTCCAGCAGCTTCTCCAGGGGGAGCACCGCCAGGACTGCCGTCACCGCCGCCAGAGCCAGACCCGGCAAGGCGAATTTCCGCTTGTTTTCCATTTCCCCATCCTCCGAAATTATTGTTTTGCGATAATTGCAGTGTCATCGTACCACAGAAATTATCGTCTGTCAATAATTTTCCTTCAGCTGGAAATGATTTCTGTGAATACTCTGTAAACTTCCGGGGTGACATCTTGACATGTGACAAGTTGTCATGTATGATAGGCGGCAGCTCAAAGAGGAGGCGCGGTATGCCCACCACCACGTTTTTCAACCTCCCGCCCCCCAAGCGGGAGAAGCTCCTCCGGGCCGCTGTGGCGGAGTTCGCCCGCAGGCCCTATGGCGAGGTGTCCATCAACCGCATCATCCAGGCGGCGGAGATCCCCCGGGGCAGCTTTTACCAGTACTTCGC
>CANDFO010000117.1 GCA_947384055.1 uncultured Flavonifractor sp. | reverse complement strand
CCCGCCGCTGTGTATGAGAACCACAGCCAGGACACCAGGTACACCGGGCCGCTGGACACCGCGCCCACGATCAGCTCCACTTACGGCACCGGGGGCAACAACCAGCCCTTTGTGGTGGGGCTGCGGACATACGATGTCCGTTTCACTTCGGAGGGCACCAAAAACGCCCGGCATAACGTCTATGAGACGGACATCGCCAGAACCATCGACACCGGCGGCAATTTCCCGGACTCCAACCAGGGCGGGGTGGCGATGGTGGCCGATCCTGCGGCCTACGCCATGACCATGTGCGGGTTCCCCCAGGTCAGCCGGGAACAGGCCCCCACGCTGCTGGCGCGGGACTTCAAAGACCCTACGGCAGTCAACCGGGGCTACACCGTGAGAAGGCTGACCCCCACAGAGTGCGCCAGGCTGCAGGGGTTTCCGGACTGGTGGTGCGCCGGCCTGGAGACCCCGGAACCGAGCGAGGCGGACATTGCCTTTTGGTCGGAGGTCTGGGAGACCCACCGCAGGATCGCAGGGACGGCCACCAAGCCCAAAACCAGGAACCAGATCGTCAGTTGGCTGCAGTCTCCGTATTCTGATAGTGCTGAGTACAAAATGTGGGGAAACGGCGTTGCGCTGCCGAATGTGTTCTTCGTGCTGGCGGGCATTGTGTGGTCTACACAAAACGGCGGCAGTTAATTTGGTACTGTTAGGCCGATAAACAACTTGCTATTTCCTCCGTTCAGAGTGATTAATACACTACCGAAAGGGAAAACACAAAAAACGGAGGACAGCAGAATGAACGAGAAGCTGATGAGCCAGGTCGCTGAGATGAAAAAGCAGACCATTGGGGTTGAGATCGAGATGAACAACATTACCCGCCGGAGCGCCGCCAAGGCTGCCGCCGAGTTTTTCGGCACCGGCCGCTACGAGGACACCGCCCGCCGCAACGGCTACCGCGCCTGGTCCGCCTGGGATGCACAGGACCGCGAATGGAAGTTCCAATACGATGGCAGCATCTCGGGGCCAAGCGAGGAAAGGTGCGAGATGGTCACCCCGATCCTCACTTACGCCGACATGGACCTCCTCCAAGATCTGATCCGACGGATGCGGAGAGCCGGGGCCAAGAGCGACGCCACCAGAGGATGCGGAGTCCACATCCACATTGGAGCCGAGGGCCATGATGCCAGGAGCCTGCGGAACCTGGCCAACATCATGGCCAGCCACGAGCGCCTCCTGGCGGACGCCCTGGCCCTTGACCGGTACCGCATGAGCCAGTACTGCAAAACGGTGAACCCCACCTTCCTGGGCAAGTTGAATCGCGAAAAGCCCACCACCATGGCCGGCCTTGCCGAGGTTTGGTACACCAGCAACAACGCCAGAGACGGCAGAACCCAGCATTACAACAGCAGCCGCTACCATATGCTCAACCTCCACGCCACCTTTACCAAAGGCACGATTGAATTCCGGCTTTTCCAATTCGACGCCCCTGCGGGTGGCAAGAAAAATGGCCTCCACGCCGGGCAGCTCAAGAGCTACATCCAGCTTTGCCTGGCCCTCAGCCAGATGGCCAAGAGCCTCAAGAGCGCCAGTCCTAAGCCCCAGCAGACCGAGAACCCCAAATACGCCATGAGGACCTGGCTCCTCCGGCTGGGGTTCATCGGAGAGGAATTCGCCACTGCCCGCGGCATCCTGATCCGGCGCCTCGCCGGGGACTCGGCCTTCCGCAGCGGAAGGGCCGCCTGACGAACAGGATTCTTCACCTGACCCGCCGGGAGCGGGTTTCAGGTGGTAGAAGGGCATTTCCTTCAGAAAGGATGAATGAAAGTGGCAAAGAAATTGTATCTGGCCTACGGCAGCAACCTCAACATTTCGCAGATGAGGGCGCGCTGTCCGGGGGCGGAAATCGCGGGGACCGCTGTGATTGAGGACCACCACCTGCTGTTCAAAGGGAGCAAGACAGGCGCTTACCTTACCATTGAACCGCAGGAAGGCAGCAGGGTGCCAGTGGGCGTATGGTCTGTCACGGAGGCGGACGAACGAAACCTCGACCGCTACGAGGGCTGTCCTATCTTTTATAGCAAACGGGAGATGGAACTGCCGGTCAAGGACATACTGTCCGGCAAGGTTCGAACGGAAGCCTGCTTCGTCTACATCATGCGCCAGGACCGCGCCCTCGGGCTTCCCAGCAATGATTATTTCATGGTGTGCGCGCATGGGTACCAGAGCTTCGGCTTCGACACCCAGCTGTTGTTGGATGCCTATGCGGACAGCCGGAAGGAGGATGCGCTGTGGAAAGCGATATGGTAAAGAAAAGGGCTGTCTGTCCCAGGTGCGGTCAGCAGTACACTGGGCGGGCGGCGGTCTCCCGACTGGATGCTTCCGTGCTCATCTGCCCAGATTGCGGGACACGGGAGGCATTGGAGAGCCTCGGTGTGAGTGCGGAGGAGCAGGAGAAAATTCTCGATACGATCCATCGGAACCAGGCATAAACCAAATCACACAGCGGCAGACGGCCTTTGAACAGGCTGCCTGCCGTTTTTCGTGCGCCAAGGTACTGTGACAGCCCCGCCCGGGGACAGCGGGGCTGATGAGCCGCGAAAAACGCGTAGTCAGCGGAAAAATTTTTTCTGGTACTTTCGTTTCCGGGGTGCCGGTCCAGGAGGAAGATTATATGGCAACAGCACGAAAACCAAAAGCCGAGGAGACCCCCGGCTACTGCAAAACAGAGGACCTGGCAAACCTGTTCGGCCTGGCCGGGCAGTCAATCAACCAGCTTACACGCGACGGTGTGATCAAGCGGCGGGACACCCCAGCCGGAAAGCGGTACAACGTGGTGGAGTCTGTTCGGGCCTATACGAAGTACCTCCGGGATAAGGCGGCAGGCCGGGCGGAAAAGGGCGTTCCGGAGGATAAGGAGCTGGAAAAGTTCGAGGCTGAGGTCAAAATCAAAAAGGCAAAAGCCGATATTGCCGAACTGGAAGCCCAGGAGCTTCAAGGCATCATGCACCGCAGTGAGGACGTGGCCGTCATGACGGAGGACCTGATATACACCGTCCGGGATTCCCTCCTGGCTCTGCCCGGGCGGCTGGCCGTGGATGTAGCGGGAGCCGGCACAGCAGCAGAAGCCGCCGAGATCGTCAAGCGGGAGGTCTACGCGGTGATGAAGGAACTGTCCCAGTACCAGTACGACCCCGCCAAGTATGCGGAACGGGTCCGGGATCGGATGGATTGGGAAGGTGATGTGGATGACGGCGAATAGCAGGGACATCCGGCAGCTGAACCGGGTCGTTGCCAAAGTTCTGTCCGGGATGAAGCCGCCGGAGAACCTGACGGTGACCCAGTGGGCGGAGTGCAAGCGGTACCTCTCCACGGAGGCCAGCGCCGAGCCGGGGCTGTGGCGCACCAGCCGGACCCCCTATCTCCGGGCCATTATGGATGCCTTCAGCGACCCGAAAGTCCGTCACATCGTTTTCGTGGCCGCGTCCCAGGTGGGCAAGACCGAGGTCATCAACAACATGATCGGCTACATCATCGATCAGAATCCGGGCAGTATCCTCTTCGTTCACCCCACCACCATTGACGCTAGGGAGTTCTCCAAGCTGCGCATCGCCCCCATGATCCGGGACAGCCCCGCGCTGCGCCGGAAAATTGCAGCACCCAAGAGTCGGGA
>CANDFO010000116.1 GCA_947384055.1 uncultured Flavonifractor sp. | reverse complement strand
CCAGCCCCCCGCGCGGAGTGCGGAACCGCCCGCGAGAACTCACACGCCATCTGGATCAGCCCTTTCCTGAATCCCTAAAAGCATTGTACGTTCTTTTTCTGGATTTGTCAACCAATTATGGCCCTGTCCGGCAGGTTTATCATGCACTAATGTAAGAAAGCAACGCCCCTTCAGCTTATTTTCCGATACTGCTCTCCGTGGCCGCAGCCCATGCAGCCGGCACAGCCGCTGGGATGGCTCTCCTCCCACAGCTCCTCGGCGGCGGGGGTCCAGTTCTCCGCATAGGGCCGGGTCTTTGCGGTCAGGTGCTCTACGGTCTCCGGGGACTGGGGGTCAGTGGAATGGGCCCCGGTCTCACGGACCATACGTTCAATGCACTCCGGATTCTCCAGCATGGGACAGGGGCGGAGCATATTGTCATTAAAGGGCTGGCCGTCATGGTAAGCCATAAACAGCGGGGACTGCAGGCACTCCAGCAGGGTCTTTTCCCGGATATTGCAATCGGAGTAGTGAATAAATACGCAGGGATCCACGTCCCCGTTGGCATTGATGTGGAGATAGCGCCGCCCGCCGGCGATGCAGCCGCCCACATATTCCGCGTCGTTCTGAAAATCCATGGCAAAAATGCCCTTGGTGGAACGCATGGCCCGGATACGCCGGTATACCTCTGTGCGCTGTTCAGGGGTGGGCATCAGCTGGGGAGCGGCGTCGTTGCCCACAGGCATATAGTGGAAAAACCAGATAAAGTAGGCCCCCAGCTCCATGATCTTGTCGTAGAACGCTTCGCTGGTAATGTCCTCATAATTGACGCTGGTATAGCAGGTGGAGATGCCGAAGGGCAGCCGGTGGGATTTCAGCAGCGCCATTGCGTTGGTTACTTTCTGATAGACTCCCTCTCCTCGGCGGCTGTCGTTGGCCTCCTCGAACCCCTCCAGACTGATGGCAGGCACAAAATTTTTCACCCGCAGCAGATCCTGGCAGAATTCCTCGTCAATCAGCGTGGCGTTGGTGAAGGAGAGGAACGCCGCGTCCGGGTGCTTCTCACACAGGGCGATCAGGTCCTTCTTGCGCACCAGCGGCTCCCCGCCGGTATAGATGTACAGGTAGACGCCCAGCTCCTTGCCCTGGGTAATGATGGAGTCGATCTCATCAAACGTCAGGTTGAGCTTATTGCCGTACTCCGCCGCCCAGCAGCCGGTGCAGTGAAGGTTGCAGGCGGAGGTGGGGTCCAGCAGAATAGCCCAGGGGATGTTGCAGCCGTATTTCTCCCGCATCTCCTCCTGCCTGGGCCAGCCCACCAGATTGGCGTTCACCAGGAAATTGCTGAAGAAGGTTTTCAGCACATCCGGGTCGGTCTCGCTCCACACCCGCTCAATCAGCCCATGCCAGCAGGAATCCGGGTCGTTGATGACGGAATCAAAGGCAGCCCGCTGGTCCGGCAGCGTGTCTCCGGCAAACCTGTTGACAATATCCATAACCTTACGCATATTGGTCATAGGGTCGCGGTCCAGGTAATCGTAAACCTTGCCCAGACCATAGCGTTTAATCGTATCGGGAATTTTCATAGCTCCATCCGCTCCTTTTTTCGGTATACGTTATCATATCTCCAGCTGCCTGATACTATAACGCCTTCCGCGCAAAAGGAACATAGACATAATTCTCAACCTGTCAAAACTCCCGACAGATTTCAAAATCTGTCGAAAAATATGGTATAATTTTCAAAATTCTTTTATCCCATTTTTAATATTCTATCCCGCGCTGCAATTCACTCCGCGCACAGGCGCTCTACCGTCTCCTCCGTAAGGGCATGCCAGGCAGCGTCCGGCCCGGCAGCCCACTCCTCTGAGGCGGTATCGAATTCCTCCCGGGTGGCGGCTTTCCCGTTTACCACATATCTGGCGGGATCCCATCCGTCACAGTAATTCATTCTGTCATATGTAAACTCTGTCTCGCCAAAGCGCACAAAGCCCCACCCCCAGTTGGATGCCCCGGCGGACCAGCAGGTTCTGCCATCGGCCTTCAAGGGCATAAACCAGCGGTAATACGCCTCGTACCCGTAAACTGTTCCCTCCCGACGGTCCAGAAGGATTGATACGCGACCGGCTTCCTCCAGCATGACCGCCACCTCCGCCATTCCATCTCCATCCATGTCGGCCGCCGCAAAGGTCATGGACGAATCGGGAAATGACTCACCCAGGCTGCTGCCGGTAAGATATTCCCGCTGTCCGTTTCCCGTGTACAGGAATTCCTCCTCACCCAGCAGAACCGCCCGGTAGCCGCTGATATCCACAGCCTCCGCGGTGGCGGGGGCCTGCGCCGCGGAGGGCTCCGCCGGAGCAGCGGTCCGGCGGAACTGCGCCCCTTCTTGGACCGGCGCCGCAAACCGGCTGTCAATATTGACCACACCTGAGGAGCGGTTTTGGTCAAAGCGCAGGGTGTTTCCGTCCACCCACTCAAATACATAATGATAGACTCCGTCGTTTGTTGCGCAGATTATCCTGCCGTCCTCTACAGCGTAAGTTCCTGCGGCAATATAGGACGAGAGCAGGTCGGAGACCAGGATAAAGGTCTGCTCCTCCGGGCGGATGGTCAGCGCCGGCACAAAAATCTCGCCGTCAGCCCCGCCGCCCTCCGGATATTCCATTACATAGGTCCCCGGGAGGGGTAGCACCATATGGTCCAGCAGGCTGATCAGGCGGAATGCGTCCCCCAGCCAGACCCGAAGATTCAGCTCCTTCAGCATCAGGAGGTCCTCAACGGGAATTTCCACATGGTATGTCAGCCCCGGTTGAATCCCCTCATGGGCCAGATAGTGATAATCGCAGTCGGAGCCGTGATGATGGCTGCTGCCCTGGGCGTCCTTGCCGGTGATGCGGATGCGCCAGTCCTCCGGCGCGCCGTAGTCCGGCACGGTGAAGTGGAACCCTCCGCCGTCGAACACAAGGCTCTTTACCAGCGCCTCCACCGCCTGCTCCTCCGGGGTCATCTCCTCCGGCGGCCGGTCCGTCCGTCCCTGAGACACCGTTCCCGGCCGGATATGGGGCAGCAGGTCAATAGGCTGTTCTACCATTCCCAGGGTTACATGGAGGAACAGCTCTGTGAGATTGTCCGCTATCTCTCCCAAATTCTCCGTATAGGTCTCCCCCGGCTCCCATTGGGTGTCGGTGTGGTAGTGCAGGCTCATGCCCATGCCGTCCGCAAACCCCGCCCGGCCGGTAAACAAAATCTGCCAGGGCTGGGAGGGAACCTCCACATCAGGAATCGTAAAGGAGAGAATGCCGGATTCCGCGTCGTATTCCACGCTCTGCTCCAGGCGGTCGATGGCCTCGGTCTCACTGACAGGGCCCTCCCCCGCCGCCCGGCACACCACCAGAGAGCCCACCAGTACCGTAACCGCCAGAACAGTGCATACCAGAACGGCGCTGTTCTTTTTGTTCTGGAAGAGATTGCTCAGCCTGCCCTTCATCTGACGCTTGCCGCCGCCGAAATAGGTGGACAGCGCCGGAGCCCGGCACTCTGCGGCGGTATGGAGCAAAATCTCCCCATACCGGCGGCGGAAAGCCCCGTCCTGTCCCCGGACCACGTCGTCGTCACAGCACAGCTCCAGATTCCGTCCGGCCTCCCGGTCCATCCACCAGACCAGCGGATTAAACCAGTGGACGGCGTTGGCCAGGAGCAGCAGTCCTTTATAGGCCACATCATTCCGCCGCAGGTGGACCAGCTCATGGCGCAGAACCATGGA
>CANDFO010000115.1 GCA_947384055.1 uncultured Flavonifractor sp. | reverse complement strand
GCAGCAGTCCCTGTGTGAAGCTATTCGGCAGCACCCGGAAATCCATTTTGTTCTTCTCAGCCGGGGGACGATTCCCGGCTGGCTGATGCCTTTCCGCTACGAACCCAGGATGCAGGTTTTTGAAATGAAAGACCTTATGCTGGATCAGGAAACAGCGGAGAAGGTGCTGAACCTCGCTGGCGTTTCCCCCTCACCTGCGGAAATGTCCGTGATTATGGAACGCAGCATGGGCTATCCCCTGGCAATGAGCATCCTCTGCCAGCAAATGCAGGACGGCAGGCGCTACGGGGATGCGGTGGATGCGGATGTGCGGCGGGAGCTGTTTGTCCATTTTCGGACGGCGGTATACCTTCGGTTTGAGCCTCCAGCCCGCCGCCTCCTGCTGAACCTGGCGCCCTTTGAACCCTTTGATGTGGAGTTTGCCCAAATTCTCTCCGGCAACAGCCACGCCGGGGAGCTGCTGGGGGAGTTGCAGCAGGACACTTCCATGTTCCTATACGATGATCTGCACCACTGCCGGTTTTTGCCGGACTTTCGCCAGTATTTGCTCTGGCAGCAGGAGCGGGAGTACAGCGCAGAGGAACAAAACCGGCTTTATAGCCGCGCCGCTCTCTACTACGAACTGCATGACGACTATAAAAGCGCACTGGACTGTTATACCAGATGTGGCGAATATCAGAAGGTGTCCGATCTGCTGATTAAGAACAGCGAACTGCACCCCGGCCTTGCCCACTATGACGAGATGGAGGATTACTACCGCGCCCTGCCCAGGGAGCAGATATTGTCCTCTCCCGCGCTGATGGCGGGGATGAGTATGCTTTCTTCTATCTGCATGGATTATGACGCTTCGGAGGCGTGGTATCTGGAACTGGAACGCTGCGCCGGACGGCTGAAACGGTCTGACACAGACTACAAATCCGTTCGGGGCTGGCTGGCGTGGCTGGATATTGGTCTGCCTCAACGGAACGTGAACGACATTCTGACCAAGCTCAACAATGTGGTGAACCTGCTGACCAGCAAGGAGATCGTCATGCCGGAGTTTTCCGTCACCAGCCGTCTGCCCAGCATCATGAACGGCGGCAAGGATTTCTGCGAATGGAGCAGGAACGATGATGCTCTCTACCGCAAGTACCGCGTCCCGGTCAGTTTCCTGTTGAAGCGGGACGGCGTGGCTCTCCCGGAGTGCGCTGTTGCAGAGAGTAAATTCGAGAAGGGCGAGGAAATATCCGGGCGGATGCTGGACCTGCTGGGCCGTCTGGAAAAGATTCAGAAGAAAGGGACCCCGGACATTGAATTTGCCCTGATCGGCCTGCTGGTGCGGCTGCGGATCGACCAGGGGGAGGCGGACCGGGCCATAGAGCATCTGGAAGCCCTGCGGGAGCGGTTTCAGCGGCCTGACTGCCAACGTTTCCTGCCCAACCTGGACGCGCTGATGTGCCGGACGGCTATGTACCAGGGGAATGACGAGGCGGTTGACGCATGGTATAGGGAAAAGGCCCCCAAGGACCTGCTGAAGCTGCGGGTAATGCTGCGCTATCAGTACATGACCCGCGCCATGGTGGAGATCGTCTACGGTAAGCATCAGGAGGCGCTTCTCATACTGGCCCCCCTGCGGCCCTACTTCAAAGCCGCCCATAGGGTGATGGACGGCATCTATCTGGACCTGCTCACCGCCATCTGCCAGTTCCGGGCCGGGGACGGGGACTGGCAAACATCCCTGTGCGCCGCCCTGGATACCTGCCGGGACTATCAATTCATCCGGCCCGTGTCCCAATACGGCGCGGCCATCCTGCCCCTGCTGGAAAAGGGCGGCTGGACGGCTGACCCGGCTTTCCTGGACCGCCTCACCGCCGCCGCTCGGAAACAGGCGGCGCAGTACCCGGACTTCCTGCGCTTCCGGGGGGACCTGCCGGAACCGCTTTCCCCTGCGGAGTTGAACGTGCTGCGGCTGCTGTGCCACCACAAGAGCAACGCGGAGATCGGGGAGCTTCTTGGCATCAAACTCCCCACCGTGAAAACCTACGTCAGCGCCGTCCTGCGGAAGCTGAATGTGAAAAACCGGGGTGCGGTCAAGGACGCCGCCCTGAAACTGCATTTGATTTAAGGAGGTTGCCAAAATGCGAAATGATACAAGTAAACTCTGCATTGCCCTCTGCGGCCCTCTGCCCGGTGTGGCGGAGAAGCTGGACAGCAGGGATGATGTGGAGTACACCGTCTTTCCCAATGGCAGCGCACTATACGAACGCATTGAGGATGACGCGCCCTTTGATTTCATGGTAGTGCGGTCTGACGCGGGCGCGGGATTGGTTCCGCTGTACTACCCCGGCTGTGACGGAGATTGCTTTGTTTTTCTGACGGCGGACACGCAGGACCCGGAGAACATGGAGACGCTGGAAGAAATGATCGGCGTTGTCCGGGATGAAAAGCGGCATCGGATGGCCCGACACACATGGGGGAAAGAGGTATGAAATCCCAGGACTTGAACCAGGAGCAAAAGCTCCAGATCATCCTCTGCGGCCCCCTGCCCCAGACGGAGGCCGCTCTGCTCCGGCGCGGCGATGTGGAGATCATCCGGGAGAACGATAACCTCAATCTCCTGGGCGGAATGGCCAATGGATTCATCGACTGCGACATGATCATCGTGGAGGCCCCCTACGGTCATGGCCTATACAGTATGACCTATCCGGTGGGTGAGCGTAAAACCTGCCCGGTCTGGATGGTGGCCGATCCCCCGGATGAATTTGTTTGGAAAGAAATCAACTGGCAGCTAAGTGAGGTGCCCGCGAAAAGGCGAGAGGACCGCAAGAAAGCAATCGCCGCCGGGCCGCCGAAGCATGAAATCCTCCTTTTGACGGATACCCCCCAGCGGCGGAGCGATTTTTCCGGCTGGATGCGGGAGATCTACGCGATATGGAAAATGACGCTCCCTCCGCTGGTTGCCCCGGAGGATGTGAAAGCCTATCTGCGGGAGCAGCACGAGCTGCAAAAGGAGGACGTGCCGCCGGAATTGGTCGTGATCGCCATGGAGGGCGTGGACAGCCTCAACATTGCCGATCATATCCGGGAGCTTTATCCCAAGACCGGGCTGATCTGGAGCTGCGATTTGAATTTCTCGCTGCAAGCCTTCCATCATCAAGCGGATTACTTTTTCTTTTTGAACGAGGCCAGCCGCGAGACGCTGGGGACGGGATTGACCAGATGGCAATACCGCGTAGAACAACACAAGGATCGAGGTAACGAGCAATGAAGCGCAGAATTTTAAGTATCATCACCGCTCTGGCCCTGTGCCTGAGCCTTTGCCCCACCTGGGCGCTGGCGGCGGAGGCAGACCCGTCCCTCTGCAAGCACCACCCGGAACATACCGAGGACTGCGGCTACACCGCCCCCACCGAGGGCCACGACTGCGGCCATGAGCATACGGAAGATTGCTTTACCACAGACGAAGCTGGCGGCGAAGTCCTGGACTGCCATCACAGCCATGACAGCGAGTGCGGCTATGTCCAGGCCGACCCCGGCACCCCCTGCGGGTATGAGTGCCGTATCTGTCCCATCGAGGACTTGATCGCCGCCCTGCCGGAGCAGGTGACGGAGGACAACGCGGACGATGTGCGGGCACAGCTTGACCATATCCTCGACCTTTACCGGGAACTGGACGAGGACGAACAGGAGGAGATCAACCTCTCCCGCATCTATGCGCTGCAAGGGGCGCTGGACGCGGCCAACGACCCCGATCCGATAGAGGAATCTGTCAATTATCAGGAAGCGTCCTGGAACGGCGGGGTTACATACACAACCAAAACCGCCGATAGCTGCACCCCTGTGACAGACAGCATGACGGCATGGAACGCGGGCTGGTATGTGGTCAACAGCACCGTCACCATTTCCGAACCCATCACCGTCACCGGGGCGGTGAACCTGATCCTGGCGGACGGCTGCACCCTG
>CANDFO010000114.1 GCA_947384055.1 uncultured Flavonifractor sp. | reverse complement strand
GATAGCCGCAGAAGGGGAGCATAGCCATGGGGTCCCGGCGGACCACGCCTACGGCTCCGGCGGCGGCGGCGGTGGTCTCCGAGGCCATGATGGACCCCACAAATACCCCGTGCTCCCAGTCCCGGGACTGGTACACCAGGGGAGCAGTTTTGGCACGCCGCCCGCCAAAGACAATGGCGGAGATGGGCACGCCGTGGGGATTCTCAAACTCGGAGGAGATGCAGGGGCAGTTCAGCGCCGGAGCGGTGAACCGGGAATTGGGATGCGCGCCCTTCTCCACGGAGGTTTTGCCGTTCCAGGGGTTGCCCTTCCAGTCCACGGCGTGCTCGGGGGGATCCTTGTCCAGCCCCTCCCACCAGACGGTGTTGTCGTCCAGATTGTGGACCACATTGGTGAAAATGGTCCCCTTGCGAGTGGAGGCCAGGGCGTTGGGGTTGGATTTGTCGTTGGTGCCGGGGGCCACGCCGAAGAAGCCGTATTCCGGGTTCATAGCCCACAGGCGGCCGTCCTCGCCCACCCGGAGCCAGGCGATGTCGTCGCCCACGCACCAGACCTTCCAGCCCTTCTCCCGGTAGTGGGCGGGGGGGATGAGCATGGCCAGGTTGGTCTTGCCGCAGGCGGAGGGGAAGGCTGCGGCAAGATAGCGGACCTCCCCGGCGGGATTCTGAATGCCCAGGATGAGCATGTGCTCTGCCATCCAGCCCTCATCCCGGCCCAGGCAGGAGGCGATGCGCAGGGCAAAGCACTTTTTGCCCAGCAGCACGTTGCCGCCATAGCCGGAGTTGACGCTCATGATGGTATTGTCCTGAGGGAAGTGGACAATGTAGCGGTTTTCCGGGTCAATGCCGGCCTTGGCGTGGAGGCCCTTCACATAGTCGGAGGAATCCCCCAGAGCGTCCAGCACCGCCTGACCCACCCGGGTCATAATCGCCATGTTGAGCACCACATAGATGGAGTCGGTGAGTTCAATACCATACTTGGCGAAGGGAGAGTCCACCACGCCCATGGAATAGGGGATGACATACATGGTCCGGCCCTTCATGGCCCCGCTGTACAACCCCTCCAGCTTGGCATACATCTCCCTGGGGGCCATCCAATTGTTGGTGGGGCCGGCGTCCTCCTGCTTTTCACAGCAGATGAACGTACGGTCCTCCACCCGGGCCACATCGTTTACCGCCGTGCGGTGGAGGTAACAGCCGGGGAGTTTCTCCTCATTGAGCTTCTCCAGCTCGCCGGTGGACACGGCCTGGGCCCGCAGATTCTCCAGCTGAGCCTCGCTGCCGTCAATCCAAACAATTGCGTCAGGCCGGGTCATAGCCGCCATCTTGTCAATCCAATCCAATACAGCGCGGTTCTTTGTCAATGCCATAAAAGGGTCCTCCTTCTTCATTCGGAGCTGCATATTGAGAACCTGTATACATGCCTGGGGATTACAGATTCTGAGCTTGTGCCTTTTATTGTAAAGGAAGCGCCGTGATTTTGCAAGTCTTTTTAGTCGAATTTGCAAATTTTCCCCGGAACACCTGAAAAAACCCGAAAAATACCCCCATTTCTGGGCATGGTGCCGGAGTGATCCGTCAAATTGAGATTTTTTGCAGTTCTGCCGCCAGCCGGGCAAATTCCGGTATGCCCAGCCGCTCGCCCCGCACGGATTCCGGCAGCCCGGCCCGAAGAATGGCATGGCGCAGGGCCTGTTTGTCCGACTGACTGCCGAAAGCGGCGGTCAGTCCATTGAGGAGGGTCTTTCTCCGCTGGGCAAAGGAGGCGCGCACCACCCGGAAAAACAGCCCCTCCTCCACCAGGGTCTGGGGGGGCTCCTGCCGGGGCGTCAGCCGCAGCACCGCGGAGGTCACTTTGGGGGCGGGCAGGAAGCACTCCGGTCCCACCTCAAACAGGAGCTCCGGCTCGGTGTGGTACTGGCAGAACACCGAAAAAGCCCCGTAATCCCCGGCGCCGGGGGCGGCGCAGATGCGCCTGGCCACCTCCCGCTGGATCATCACCGTGATAGAGGCGAAACAGCGGCAGGTAATGAGGGCGGTCAGTACCGGGGTGGTAATGTTGTATGGGAGGTTGGCGCAGGCAATAGGGGTGAGGCCGGGCAGCTTTTCCTGGAGAAGGGCGGGCAGGTCCAGCTTCATAATATCGCCGGGCACCACCTCCACATTGCCGCAGCCGGACAGGGTTTCCGCCAAAATGGGGAGCAGGGCGCGGTCCAGCTCCACGGCAGCCACCCGCCCGGCCCGCTGCGCCAGCTGGACGGTAAGAGGGCCGATGCCAGGGCCGATCTCCAGCACGCCGCAGGTCTTGTCCGCTCCGGAAGCCCCGGCGATCTCCCGGGGCACCCAGTCCGCAATGAGAAAATTCTGCCCCATGCTTTTGGAAAAACGGAAGCCGTGTCGGGTCAGCAGTCCGCGGATTTCGCGCATATCGCAGAGGTTCACAGCATTTCCTCCTGTCGTTTTGATGTACCGGGTGCAGCCTCCGGAACAGGCCGTTCCCTTCGGCGCCGCCCAAAGCGTTCAGGGCTGTGCCTCAGCCGGGAGAAGCCCCTCCTCGGTATAGCTGTTTTTGGCGTTCCAGAGGAGCCAGCTGTCATATCCGGCGTCATAGACCGCCTGTATCTGTGCCCGCACCTCTTCGGCTCCATAGTCCAGGTGTCCCCTTACCCAGGTGGCGGTAAAGTCCTGGAGCCAGGCCCGAACCTCCACCTGCGGGGCTCCCGCCTGGGAGAGCACCTGCCCGGACCCCTGAAGCGCCGCGGAGACCGTCTCATAGGGCTGCCGGTCGGGGATGTCCAGTCCAAAAGCGCCCGACGCATAGTGGGAGGGGTAGACCATGGGACACAGACAGTCCACCAGCTCCGCCATTCGGGGGTAGTCCTGCCCCAGGAGCGCTCCGTCCCCCCGGTTGGTGATGACGGTTCCAAACACGTCGGCCGATACCCGCACCCCCCTGTCGTGGAGGGCCAGAACAGCCGACTCCAGAAATCCCGCGATCACATCCGAGCGGGACTCCTGCCCGGCGGCGTCCGCCTGGTCCATGGCCTTGCCCGTGGGAAACCGCACATAATCAAACTGTACCTCGTCAAACCCCGCGTCTGCCGCACCCAGGGCAATCTCGTTCAGATAGTCCCACACCTCGGACAGGCGGGGATTTACCCAGGCCGGCCCATTGCCCTCGGATACGGGGGTGCCGTCGGCCTGGGTCAGGGCCAGCTCCGGACGGGCCCCGGCCAGCACCGGGTCCTTAAACGCCGAGATTCGGGCAATGGTGTAGACGCCGCGCGCTTTCAGCTCCGCCACCAGGCCGGACAGATCCTGGATATAGCGTGTACAGGCCCCGATTTCCAGCGCTGTGCCGGAGGCGGGACGGTATGTCACCTGGCCCTCGTCATTTTTCACGTCGATGACCACCGCGTTAAGCTCGGTGTCCTCCACCAGAGTCAGGAGGGTCTCCATATATGGATCCCCGGCCACCGGCCCGGATATGTAGATGCCCCGAACCGATTCCGGCGGGGCGGGAAGCACCGGTTCCGGCTCCGGAACGGGGGTGGACACGGCCGGCGGGGATGCCGGAGGAAGGGGAGGGTGACTGTGTTCCGGCTCTGCCGGATGCAGAAAAAACCAGCCCGCGGCAGCTGCCAGCGCCAGGGCCAGCACAGCCAGCGCCAGTACCATCCATTTTCCTGTTCCCCGGCTTCCGCGATAGCGGTTGCCCTGCCAGCTGCCCCATCGTGCCATATGCGCACCCTCCCTGCGGCTTGGACGGCCGGGAGATCTCCTTCCGGAGACCTCCGCAGACTGTCGAAAAACTTCCCCCACAGGAAAGCCCCGCAGGGTTTTGCCGCCTGAGGCGGCAAAATAAAGTCAAAATTGGTCATTTTCGGGGACATGTGCCTCGAAAATGACACATCTCGGCCTGCAAGTGTGCCCAAAGGGTGCGCGCAGCAGG
>CANDFO010000113.1 GCA_947384055.1 uncultured Flavonifractor sp. | reverse complement strand
TAGCGGTTTTTGATGGGTTCAGACATGTTCAGCTTCCTCCTTTTTTGTGTAGCGGGACTGGGTCTGGTGGTAGTATCCCAGCTGGAACGCACCCTGCTGGGGCAGGCTCATGCGGTCAGGGAAGGATTCTTCCAGTTTGCCGGTCAGCTCGGTGACTTGCTTGTTGTAGAAAATACTCTGGCCCTTGTCCAGCTTTCGCAGGTGCTTTTGCGCCAGGTTAATCAGCGTCGGGAACACCTGTCCGGGCGTGGCGGAGGCGGAGTTGAAATATTTATCCTTGATGGTCGCGTTGATGCCAGGGTTGGCGGCGGACTGGATGGCCTCCAGCACAGAAAACAGCCTTCCCAGGGTGTAAGGAATATTGGCGCTGTCCGGATTCAGGGACACGGTCAAGACCTCCTTTGGTATATCACGATGAGGATTTTTCAGATAATAGGCTTTCAGTACGGCAGCTCTGCCCCTTGTGATTTCCCGCTCCGCCCGGATACGCAGGGAGACGCCGTTAAGCAGCGTAGCGGGATAGGGCGTATCGCTCAAAATGGCCCGCAGGGTCTCGCCGGCCATTCCGGGCACTGGGGCTTTATCCCGGGAATTCTGGTTGACTGTCGCATCCAGCAGCTTCCAGAGGGAGAGCGTCTCAAATTTGTCAAAGGAAGGACGGACAATCTCCAGCCGCTCCTGGTGGGCCTGAACGTTCCTGACGAACGCGCCAAAAGAGTTTTTCAGGAAAAACCGCACTGACAGCCGGGCGGCGTTGGGCGACAGGCCCAAGATATAGAATGTGGTCTGGGGGTCCAGCTGTGTCTCCTCAAACATAACAGGCTTTCCCCGGCACAGGTCAAGGGTCATTTTTTGCAGGTCGGAGGTGGAGTAAGCGGTGGGGGCCCCGAGCAGGCAGGCTATGGAAAAGCTCTGATAGGCCCTCTGGCCGCCGGCCGCCCAAAACAAAACGGTGGTGTCGCCGATTCTTCCCACGCAATCCCGGTCCGCCAGCAGATGATTCAGTGCGCTGGTGTAGGCAAAGGCGGCGTATTTGCTGGTGGGGGCGTTGAGGCTCTGCTCCCGGCCGTAGGAACAGAAGGCGTCGCCGTTGAAGGATACCAGTGCCGCACCGCTGGACTGAGCTCCCGCCACTCCTTTAATGGAGGGGTGAACCGACTCTGCGGCCCCTTTCTTTCCAGTGACCAGGCACACCAGCTCGGGGCCGTCTCCTCCGGAATCGTAGCGGGCCTGCCATGCCGACCGAATCAGAGGGTCATCACATGGGAAACCGCTTTCGCACTTAAAGACCAGGTTTGCGCCCGCCAGAATCTCCTCCAGCTTGTCCGCCAGCGCGGGGTGCTCCCTGGCCTTTTCCGGGTTCCAGCGGTCAAAGAAGGCCAGTACCGCCCGGGCTGACGGACTGTCTATACCATCCAACAGCTGATGATGCAGTGTCTTGCAGTCGGCAAAGCACTCCAGGCTCCGCTTAGGCTTTCCCTTCTCATCAATTCCCAGGATGTAGCTGGAGTTGTCCCACAAAAAGTTGGATGCTACTCCGCTGGACCGCTTGACCGGGGCCGGAAGGGACATGGATCTGGGTACCAACACCTTCTTTTTCCCGTGTTCCTCCTCCCGCTTGAGGGAAACCGCCTGCTCCAACTCCCCTTTGCTGTTAATGTACAGCGCATAGGAGATGTTGGCGTCGCTCCAGCCGGGGCCTGCCAGCTTGCCCTGGGTGGCAAGGTCCTCATAGTGCTCCACAAGCGCCTGTAAAATCATCCGATCACCTCCCCGCTGTCCCGGAGGGGGACCTCCAGCACACCGTCCCGAAGGGCTGCCCGGAAAAAGAGCGGGGCAATGTTCTCAGGGTCGGAGTAGTCCAGATCCCACAGCATATACCCCAGCTCCCGTACTCCGTTCAACTCCTCCGGGCAGGGCGGCGGAGCTTCGCACATCTTGAAATGCGCCGGAAACTCCCGGCAGCCAAAATAGGGCTGGCTGTAAAACTGCCCCCGCTTAATCCGGCGCTTGATGATATCCTGGAATTTTCCGTCATTGTCGCCGGCCGACGCCTGACTGGTGATATCGAAATGGGCATTGATGACATAGTGTACATCCCGCAGCAGCATAGCGGCCCGCTGCTGAATGTCTTGAGAGGTAACGAGATACAGCTCTCCCTTTCCCCGCTCCATCACCGTCCGGGCCGTCCGGGCGCTGACGGTGGATTTTACCTCATTGCGGCGCAGATTGGTGAAGCGGATGGGGGCACAGACGTGGATACGGTCGATGACCCAGCGCATCCCCGGATGCCAGTAAATGCTTTCCAGCAGGCCCCGAGCGGCGGAGGGGGTCATCACGTCATAGCTGACCCGTTCTGTTTTCATTTCCGGCCTTGTGAAGCAGGCATAATCCCCCCAGACCTCCAGTGAAATTGGCACAGCGTTCACTCCTTTCGTGATTTTTACAAACAAGGGAGAGGGAGCGGAATACCGCTCCGAAAACAGGTATGGCTTTATCATATGGGAAAATTGCCATACGAGTCACCTCCCCCTATTTAGCAATCGCATTATAACATGCTTCATTCACTTTTGCAATAGTTTTATTTTTTCTTATTCACGAAGTCATAAAAGGGAAGAGGATAATATCGTTGCGATCAATTTATTTTGTGGTATAATAAGCACTGTCGCCGGTCATTTGGGATTGGCAAGGATTGAAATGTGAACAAGAACAAATGGGACCCTGTGCAGCAGCGACAGAAATTTCTGCCGCTGCTGCAGCATTTTCAGAGTATATGCCCCTTTCCATTGTCCGCCGTCAGCGACAGGCCCACGGCGTTGTCATACAGCGCCAGGTTGGTCAGGACCGCGCTTCCATCTTCCAGCACCTCCAAGTCTCCCGCCAGATCCAGGGACGTAAAGTGCTGCGGATAGACAGACACACCATACTGGCCCAGCGCTCGGAACAGCGCCCGGCTGTGCTCACCGGAGCGGAGCCTCTGAATCAACTGCCCCCCTTCTTCCAGGGGAATGTACACAGTTTTAGTCTCACTGTCGATCAGGTGGAACCGCTCCGCGATTTTCCGGAAAGGCATAAGCTCCCGCTCCATCATACCGAGGATATTTTTTTGGTCCAGCGCCTCCGGACCCTTCAGGTCCAGCAGCTCCTGGAAATAGTATCGGATAGCCTCCGGGCTGTCCGGACAGTCGTAGCGGCTCAGTGCCTGACGCCCCGCAGCCACCGGGGGTTCAAACAGGGCGGGCGGCGGAGTCTCCCCCTGGAAGATAGTAACAATACTCTCCTCAGCGGGGCGTTTTCCCTCCCGATTGCACCGGCCCGCCGCCTGGAGAATGGAGTCCAGCCCCGCCTCCTCACGGAATACTGCGGGAAAATCCACGTCCACCCCGGCCTCAATCAGAGAGGTGGACACCACCCGGCAGGGCCGGCCGTCCTTCAACCGGGACCGGACTTCGTTGAGAATCGACTTCCGATGGGCGGGGTACATCAGGGTAGACAGATGGAATGCCCCCTCCGGCTCCAACAGGCTGTATATCTTTTGCGCGCTTTTCCGGCTGTTGACAATGCACAAAGCCTGTTGTTGTCTGCCGATCTGTCCCGCCACATCCTTCCAAGACAATTTCTTCGCCCGCCGGAAGGTGACGCGCCGGAATATCTCCGGATGGAACACCTCCGGCGGACACAGCTCCACAGCGGGCATATCCGGCAAAAATTCCCGGAACATGCCGTCCAGCGCGGGCTGCGTGGCGGTGCAGAGCACAGCGGAAACGCCATAGCGCTTTACCAGCTGGGCAATGGCAAAGACGCAGGGCCGGAGATAAGGTACCGGCAGCATCTGAGCCTCATCAAAAATAATGACGCTTTGGGCCAGATTGTGCAGCTTACGGCATTGGGAAGAACGGTTGGCAAAGAGAGACTCGAAAAACTGCACCGCCGTGGTCACCACCACCGGCATATCCCAATTCTCGGTGGCTCTGGCCAGCCTGGCATTCTCCGGCTTGGCCTCGTCCTCAATGTCGTACAACACACCAGAATGATGCTCCAGCACATTTTCATCCCCCAGGATATCCCGAAAGACCTGGGCGTTCTGCTCAATGATGGAGGTGTATGGGATCACATAGATAATCCGGCGCAGGTCGTGGGTCCTGGCGTGGCGCAGAGCGAAGGCCAGGGAGGTCACGGTCTTGCCGCCTCCGGTGGGGATGGTGAGGGTAAACAGGCCCGCAGGCTGACGTTCTCCCTAGATCGGAAGAGCACACGTCTGAACTCCAGTCACTTACAGGAATCT
>CANDFO010000112.1 GCA_947384055.1 uncultured Flavonifractor sp. | reverse complement strand
TCCCTGGTGGATCAGGGCATCCGGGTAAATGCCGTAGCCCCAGGCCCCATCTGGACGCCACTGATTCCCGCGTCCTTCTCGGCGGAGGAGGTGCGCACCTTCGGCTCCAGCACCTCCAAGGTGCCCATGCTCCGGGCGGGCCAGCCCTGCGAGGTGGCCCCCTGCTATGTCTTCCTGGCCTCGGACGATTCCAGCTACATGACCGGGCAGGTGCTCCACCCCAACGGCGGCACCATTGTGGGCTCTTAAATATTTGTCCGCCGGACCGCAAATACTGAAACAATCAAACCATCAGGGCCGCGGCTTAGCGGTCCCGGAAAGGAACACAAATGAGCAACCGTCTGAGCACGGAACGTTCCCCATACCTTCTCCAGCATGCAGAAAACCCAGTGGACTGGCGTCCCTGGGGACCGGAGGTCTTTGAGGAGGCAAAGCGCACCGACAAACCGGTTCTCCTGAGCATTGGCTACTCCACCTGCCACTGGTGCCACGTCATGGCCCATGAGTCTTTCGAGGACGAGACGGTGGCACAGGCCGTCAACGCCGCCTTCCTCCCCGTCAAGGTGGACCGGGAGGAGCGGCCCGATGTGGACGCGGTGTATATGGCGGCATGTCTGGCCATGAACGGCTCCGGCGGCTGGCCTTTGACCGTGCTACTGACTCCGGACCAAAAGCCCTTCTGGGCAGGCACCTATTTGCCAAAGGACCAACTCCTGCACCTGCTTAGAAAGGCGGCCCGCCTATGGCGGGAAGATCGGGCGGGAGTGCTGGTCACCGGGGACACCCTCACCGCCCATTTGCAGCAGGAGGGGCAGGCCCGCCCCGGCACACCCAGCCGGGAACTCGTCCGGCAGGCGGTTAGCCAGTTTGCCCAGAGTTACGATGAGCGGTGGGGCGGCTTTGGCGCCGCACCCAAGTTTCCCACGCCCCATAATCTGATCTTCCTGTTGCGTTATGCCCAACTCGCCAAGGAGGAACACGCACGGGAAATGGCCCTGCACACTCTAAACAACATGTATCGGGGTGGGCTGTTCGACCATGTGGGCGGTGGATTTTCCCGATACTCCACCGATCAGCACTGGCTGGTCCCCCATTTTGAAAAGATGCTCTATGATAACGCTCTGCTGGCCCTGGCTTATACAGAGGCGTTTCAGCATGCCCGCTGCCCCATCTACGGGGAAATCACCCGCCGCACGCTGGACTACGTGCTGCGGGAGTTGTCCGGCCCCCAGGGCGGCTTCTGCTGCGGGCAGGACGCGGACAGCGACGGTGTGGAGGGAAAGTATTACGCGCTGATCCCCGATGAGCTGGCTCAGGCGCTGGGCGGCGTGGACGGATTGCGCTTCTGTCAATGGTACGGCATCACCCCAGAGGGCAACTTTGAGGGCAAAAGCATCCCGAACCTGCTGGGCCAATCCCAGTTTGATCAGGATTCGGAGGATATGGCGGCGCTGAGGGAACAAGTGTACGCTTACCGCCTGAGCCGGACAGCGCTCCACCGGGACGACAAGGTGCTCACTGCCTGGAACGGGCTGGCAATGGCGGCGTTGGCCCGGGCAGGGTTGGTGCTGGACGAACCCCGGTATCTGGACGCCGCCCGCCAGACGGCGGAGTTCCTTGCGGAAAAGCTTACCACCTCAGATGGCCGATTGCTGGCCCGCTGGCGGGACGGGGATGCCGCCCATCCGGGTAAGCTGGATGACTACGCCTTTCTTGCCTATGGACTGCTGGAGCTGTACAGCGCCACCTTCGATGCATCGTATCTCACCCGCGCTGTGGGACTGGCCGACTGCCTGCTGAAACTCTTTTTCGACGGAGAGCGCGGCGGCTTTTACCCCTACGCCTCCAATGGAGAACAGCTGCTGACCCGGACGAAAGAGGCATACGATGGGGCCATGCCGTCCGGTAACTCTATAGCGGCGCTGGTACTCTTCCGGCTGTCCAGGCTCACCGGGGAAATGCGCTGGCGGGAGGCGGCGGATCTCCAGCTGTCCTGGCTGGCGGGGGCGGCAGAAGGATATCCCGCCGGGCACAGCTTCGCTATGCTGGCCTGTTTGGAGGAGCTGTGGCCAACCGCAGAGCTGGTGATAACCGCTCAGAAGCCGCCAGAAGAATTGCGGGGCTTCCTTCGGGAAGCTCCCCGCCTGGGGCTAACGGTTTTGGTCAAAACGCAGGAAAATGCCGGAACGCTGGCCGCCCTGGCCCCGTTTACCAAGGATTATCCCATTCCGGCACAGGGAGCACAGTATTACTTGTGCCAGGGCGGGGCCTGCGCTCAGCCGGTGGACAGCATACCAGAGTTAAAGATTTTTTCGGAGCAGAACCGCTGAACCACGAAACCACTTTGTGAGCAAATAAAAACCACCCCGTATGAGGTGGTTTTTATTTGCTCATCAGTCATCGCCGCGCAGAAGGTTCTGCGCATAGTCCTTCAAGCTGGCAAAGGAATTGACACTGTCGGACCGGGTGCTGATCTGTTCCCTGGCGTAGTCCGGGAGGGTATCGAAATAGTGTCTGGCTTCCGGCTCGCTGCGCAGCAGGGCATTTAAATCCGAATAGTGCTGCATTGACAAATCACCTCAAACATATGGTTTGCGGACTATGGGGAAAGTATGCAGGCTATGGCAAAGCGAGAGCCACCTTTCTGAATTTTTTGGATAGACAGCTTTCCTGTGCCGTGTTATTCTATTAAGGTAATCTACCAGTGGGGGAATAGCAGATGGATAGACATACGATCAAGGACTTAACGCTAATGCTGATGTACCTCACATCCTGGGAGGAGAGCCTCGTTCCGGGCATTCGGAAAAAGCCTGACCGAGCCGGGATATATCCGAAAGCCCGTCTGTGTTGGAAGGGATATGATTTTGACATTCTGAATGAGCTGACAGACGAAGGGTTGGTCAACGCCGGAGGCCGAAGCAAATCCGCGTCCTTCAACGCCGAAGGTGAAGCAAAAGCACTCGAGCTTTTGAACGCATATGGAATTGAAATTGATACATCTGAGTGACAGAGGTGCAGACATGGTCAAATCGGTTTTTATCGACTACATGGGTACCATCGTGGATGAACACAGTCCGGAGATGGCGGAAATTGTCCGCCGCATCTGTAAAGACAGCAATATCCATGACCCTATGGTCCTATGTTTGGGGTTGGGAGTGTTACGATGAAACGAACAAAATATCCGATCCATCCCGATTTTCAGAAGTGGGCGAACATGAATCCACCGCTTCATAAAGCCACAATTCCCGTGATGCAAAAGCTCATGGGCCTCCTCTTTACAAGAGAACGCTCCACGGCTGATGTGACCGTGGAGCGGAAAGTCATTCCCGTGGGTGGCGGCACGATCCGGGCGCTTTGGTATTGTCCGAAAGACGTTGGGGAACACGCACCTTGTCTCTTGTATTATCACGGCGGCGGTTTTGTGCTCCCCGCCGCACTATATCATTACAGCCTGGCGAAGGAATACGCTCAAAGGGCGCACTGCAAGGTGCTTTTTGTGGATTACCGCCTTGCGCCCAGGTTTCCGTTCCCAGCAGCGCCGGAGGACTGCTATTTGGCTTATGCGTGGGCTGCGGCCAATGCCGGGGACCTCTCGATCGACACTTCCCGGATGGCCGTCGCGGGGGACAGTGCCGGAGGTGCGCTGGCGACAGTCGTCTGCCTGATGGCAAAGGAACGAGGACAGCTCATGCCGTGCGGACAGATGATGATGTATCCGGTTACGGGCATCGGCATGGAGACGGAATCCATGAAAAAATACACGGATACCCCTATGTGCAACAGCCGGGATGCCGAGAAGTACGACAAATTATACAGGCCGGCCCCCTCTGCTGGGAAACTGGAATACGCTTCGCCCATCCAAGCGGAATCCCTGGCCGGTTTGCCTGCCGCGTATATCGAGACAGCTGAGTTTGACTGTCTGCGGGACGGGGGTATCCTCTATGCGGAGCGTCTGCGGAAATTTGGTGTTCCGGTCGAGCTGCACAACACGGAAGGAACGATGCACGGATTCGATATCGTGCTGGACAGCCCGATTGTCCGTAACTGTGTTGACCGGCGCACCGCATTTTTAAAGAAGATTTTTTCGTAGGTGGAAGATCAAGTGAACCGTAAAGAGAGACAGCAAGCCGCCTGGACGACTGCCGCAACTATCATGACTCTGGCCTGGCCCACCATCGTCGAACAGGTCATGCAGACGGCAGTCCAATACATTGACACTGCCATGGTAGGCTCCCTGGGCACCCAGGCCACCGCCGCCGTGGGGGCCACCAGCACCATAGCATGGTTGGTAGGCAGCACCTTTTCCGCTTTGGGCGTGGGTTTCCTGGCGCTGATTGCCAAAGCCTGCGGCGCGGGAGATCTGGAGGCCGCGAAAAAAGCGGCGGCTCAGACCTCCCTGGTGGTTCTGGTTGCGGGTATCTTCGCCACCATTGTCTGTACCGCCGTCAGCGGCATGGTCCCTGTATGGATGCAGGTAGACCCCGCCGTCCAGGAGTTGGCCGGGACTTACTTTTTCATCCTTTACCTGCCCATGCTGTTCCGGTCTGCCTCAATCCTGTTCGGCACCGTCCTCCGGGCCGCGGGCGACACCAAGACGCCCATGTGGGTGGGGATCATTGTCAACTGCATCAATATCGTCCTGAATTTCCTGCTGATCTATGATACCAGAACCGTTTCCCTGCTGGGCCTCCGATTCGCCATTCCCGGAGCCGGGTGGGGCGTCACCGGCGCGGCGGCAGCCAGCGCCCTGTCCTACGTGTGGGGCGGTATCCACATCACCTGGGTTCTCTGGCGGCA
>CANDFO010000111.1 GCA_947384055.1 uncultured Flavonifractor sp. | reverse complement strand
AGCGAATGACATTCAACTTTCGTTTATAGGCACTAATAGTAGTAGCAAGCAATGCACCGGTATATACCCGGCGCAGCTTGTTGGTGGCCGACGGCCCCCAAGCCCTCAGTGCATCGGGCAACTCCGCCCGATGCACAAGCCGCCGTTGGCGTCTACTGGTATATTCCGGCAGGGGATGGACACCCCCGGCGGAGCCGCCCCCGGAGAGCACACAGCTGCCGCCAGGCAGTACCACCATCGGCCCTTGGCCGGTGGTGAGTAAGTGCGCCTTAGTAGAGGGCCGGCAAAGAGAACGGAGCGCCCAGGTCATCCCCGGACGCTCCCGTCTCTGATCTTCTCTTGCTGGTTGATCACCATCTTTCTGGTCTGTGCCATTCTGCCACAAATGAACCGTCAGCCAATGTGTATTTGGATAGTGAAATCACCCTTTACACAATACATCGCGCTTCAAGGAGGAGGCAGAGAAGTGGGGCCTGCTGATTGACTATGCCCCCCAAATTGGCTACTCCATCATCCAACCAGCCCCTGTCCTCAGGACCTTTTGTACCGCCCAGCATTGGCGCAATAAGCTGACCATCTCCCGCGCCGGAGCCTTCGGTGACGATAAAGAGCCGAAGGCCAAGAAGCCCAGCAGTACCCGCAAGTACGTCTGCCCCTGCTGTGGTCAGTCCACCCAGGCCACGAAGGAGGTCAACATCATGTGCATGATGTGCATGGACTGCCTCAAACAGATGACTGCCGGGGGAGGCTAGCTCAGTTGTTGAAAGCGATATCAATCCGCAAACTGCCATACCTACTGCTCCTCCGATAATCGAGCCTACAAACGGCACCTTGATTTTTTCTCCGGCCTTTGCGAAGGCACAACAGCACGAAACATCAAAGCTTCTGCACTCTACTCGAAACACTTATCTCACCACAAGTTCTGCCTGACTGCCGCCGGTACGGTTCTTGGTGACCACAATCTGCTGGTCAATTTTCTCTTTCAGCTCCGTTACATGGGAGATGATACCCACCAACCGGTTTCCCTCTGTAAGCCCGGTAAGTACCCGGATGGCCTGTTGAAGGGACTCTTCATCCAGGGAACCAAACCCCTCGTCTACAAACATGGTGTCCAGGCGGATACCTCCGGCAGTGGACTGGATCTCATCAGAGAGGCCCAAGGCCAGGGAAAGCGATGCTTTGAACGACTCGCCGCCTGACAGAGAACGCACACTGCGCTCTGAGCCATTGTAGTGGTCTATCACGTCCAGCTCCAGGCCGCTCTGACTGCGGTTGTCCTCCGCCTGGGCCCGGCGTTTGAGCTCATACTGTCCGCCGGACATGACCATAAAGCGCAGGTTGGCCCGCTGGATAATGCGCTCGAAGAAGTTCCGCTGGATATAGGTCTCCAGGGATATGCGCTCCTTGCCGGAGAGCGCGCCGTTAGCCGTGTTGGACAGGGCGCGTATCCAGGTATACTGCTTCTCCAACCGCTCCAGATCATCAGCTCCCCCTTGGATATTCTTCAGCGCGGTCTGATTAGTGATCAAACGGGTATGGACGTTCCGCTGCTTCTCCGCCGCCTGGGCCCGTTCCCCAGATAGTTCCTCTCCCCGGGCCCGCTGGCTCTCCACGTCCACCTGCTCCCCATTCTCCAGAAGCTGGGAGAGGCTCCGGATGGTGGAATCCGTGCCGGCCAGCGCACTTTTGCACGCCCCATAAGCGTCCTCCGCCCCCTTGAGGGCATCCGCCAGCCGATCCCGCTCTGCCCGAAGGGCGGACAGTCTGGCTTCCGCCGACTGAATGTCCGGGTGCTTCAGCTCCCTGCGCATGTCATCAATCTGCCGCCGGAGTTCTTTCTCCCGGCTTCCGGCCCCGGCCAGCCTTAGCCGGAGGGCAGAAAGGGCCTCCTCCAGCTCCCGGTTGGCCTGTTCCCGCTGGGGGAGAATATCCGCCAACTCGTTTTTCCGGGCCAGACGGTCCTCTGCCGCCGTCAACTGCTCTGTCAGCCAAGTCAGGGTTTTCTCTGCCTGCCGCAGCTCCGCCTCAATATGGGCCGGGGCATCCTCCATGGAACAGCCCCGCTCCTCCAGCTGGGGCTGAAGCTTTCCCTCCAGCTGCTTCTGACTGCCCTGTAACATACTCTGGTCCCGTTCCGCCTGACCGATTTGCCCCCGCAGTTCTTCCTGTTGCGCGGTCAGCTGGATGATAGCCTGTTCCAGGTCTTCGATCTCCCGGCCCAGTTCCTCCCGGCGGATCAACAGGGCCTCCGTGTCCAGCAGTTCTCTGTGGACCCGGTCCCGGGCCTGTTCCGCCTCCGCCTGGCAGGCGGCAAGCTGTGCGTCCGCTTCGGAGAGGGAGGGCGTCTCCACGCAGACCGCCATCCGGCTCAGCAGCTGGCCCTCCCGTTCCTCCAGGGCGGTCCTGCGCTGTCCCGCCTGGAGGCTCTTTTCGCTGGTCTTCTGCTGGGCGGCCTCGAAGGCCGCCTTTGCCTCGTTAAGCTTCGCCTCTGTGGGGGCCTGGTCGGACACCTGGGCAGGGGCGGGGTGATGGGTGGCTCCGCACACGGGGCAGGGCTCCCCCTCGGCGAGGGACTGGGCCAGGATGCCCGCCTGCTCGTCCAGGAAAGCCCGGTTCTTCTGCCGGTAGTCCGCCCCCGCCCGCTCCTCCTCGCGCCGGGCCGCCTGGTAATCTCCCTGCGCCTTTTCCAGGGACTGGCCGGCCTCCTGACAGTCCCGGGAGAGGGCGATCAGCTCCAGGATAAGCTCCAGCCGCTTCTGGACCTCCGTCTGCCGGCTGAGCAGCTTTTCCTTCTCGGAGGCCAGCCCCCCGGAGGCAAGCCAAAGGTCCCGCTTCTCTTTCAGGAGCCCGTTCCGCTCCTCCAGACCGGCGGCCATGGCGTCCCGCCGGGCGTAGAGGGCCTCGCAGGCCGCCTGCCCCTCCCGGAGCTGCCTATTCTGGTCCTGCCATGTCTGGAGGTCCCGCGCCAGGGTGGTCAGGACGGCCTGACTGTCTTGGGTGCGTTTCCGCTCTCCCTCCAGCCGTTCCCGCTCCGTCCCCACCTCCGACAGGGCGGCGTATTCCCTCTTCAGGGCGTCCAGCCGGACTGCCTGCTCCTCACGCTGCCGGTCTTTAGCGGACTGGTCCTCCCGTATCTGCGCGATCTGTTCCGTCAGGGCCTGGAGCTCCTCCTGTCGGGTGGCCAGGCTTTGATACTGCGGGGCATCCTCCTCCAGCGCGGCCATCTCCCGGGCCAACATTTCCTGCTGTGGGGCCTTGCCCTGCTCCTCCTCCAGTCGAGATCGGGCCTCCTCCATGGCGGCCTGCTCCGCCCCCCTCCGTTCCACGGCCTGAGAGAGCTGTCTTCGGGTTTTTTCTGCCTCCTCCGCCTTGGCCAGCTTGGCTGTTACCGTCTCCTGCTCTTTGTCCAGCCGGTCCAAAACGGCCTGGGACTCCTCATAGGCTGTTTGGTCCCTGCAGATCAGGGTCTGGATCAGCTCCAGTGTCTCCTGAAAAGACCCAGCTCCCGTCCGTGCCCCCTCCAGGACATCCCGCAAGGGGTGATCCTCGGGACAGGCTACCCCGGCGATGTACTGCTGCACGCTGGCCCGGAGGGTATCGCAGTCTCGCTGCAACTCGCCGGCCTTTCCCTTGAGCCGTTCCTGAAAAACCATGTAGTACCGGGTTTGGAAAATCTCCCGAAAAATCTCCTGTCGGGCTTTGGTGTCCGCCAGGAGGAGCTTGAGAAAGTCTCCTTGGGCAATCATGGCGATTTGGGTGAACTGTTTTCGGTCCAAGCCGATGATTTTGACGATCTCGCTGTTCACGTCCTTCATCCGGGTCACTAGGTGTCCGTCAGGAAGCTCCAGCTCTGCGTCCGCCTTCTGGGTGGTGGTGCCCCCGCCCCGCTTGGCGGGGCGCTCATACTCGGGATTGCGCCGGACGGTGTAGGTCTTGCCCCTGTAGGCAAAGACCAGCTCCACCTGGGTAGGGGTATCTGGCAGGGCGTATTTGGAGCGGAACATGGCGGCGCTTCGGGTGTCTCCGCTGGGCTCGCCGTAGAGAGCATAGGTGATGGCATCGAAGATGGTGGTCTTCCCCGCCCCTGTGTCCCCGGTAATCAGGTACAGGCCCTGGGACCCCAGCTTCTCCAGCTCCAGCTCCACCTGGCCGGCATAGGGCCCAAAGGCGGACATAGTCAATTTCAGCGGTCTCATGCCTCTCCCTCCCATATCTGCTCCATCAGCTCCCGGGCAAAGTCCCGCTGGATCTGGTCCATGGGGCGCCCGTTCTGCTGCTCGTAAAATTCCTCCAACAGCTCCATAGGCGATTTCCGCTCCAGGTCCTCCACCCTGCCGGCGACACCTCCCGCCCGAGTGCGCTGGTTGTCATAGTCCAGCTTCATCAGGTTGTGGTAGATGGTACGCAGCTTACCCACCGCGTTGGGCACATCCTCTTCGTCCGTAAGCGTGATGTGGACGTAGTCCTGCTGGTAGGTGGTCCCTTGATAAAACTCCAGGAGGGTCAACTCCTTGTAGGTCCCCCGCAGTTCCACCATATCCCGCATCGGCATCAGGGGGATCGTGCGTACCGCTACGTCTCCTTTTGGACCCAGCTCCACAACAGTGACCGACTTGTGATGGCTTGCCTCGGAAAAGGAATATTTCAAGGGGGTCCCGCAGTAACGCACCGTCTCCCGCCCCACCTGCTGGGGACCGTGGAGGTGCCCCAGAGCCACATAGTCAAAGGGGTCAAAGGCCGATACATCTACGTTGTCGGTCCCGCCCACCGAAAGCTCCTCCGACTCGCACCGCTCAGCTCCAGTGACAAACTGATGGGTCACCAGCACATTCCGGAGGGCGGTGTCCACGGCCATTTCCTCAACTGCCGCGGATAGTGCGCCGGTGTAGGAGGAAATCTCCCGCTCCGGGAAAAAGCGCCGGATGTGGGCGGGCTTTAAAAAGGGGAGCAGGTAGAGATTTACCGGGCCGTATTCATCCTCCAAAGTGAAGAGAACCGCCTTCCCGTTGTAGACAGGGGCCATGTGGACCCCGCTCTCCTCCATCAGCCGCCCGCCAAAGGCCATACGCTCCGGGGAGTCGTGATTGCCGCTGATGACAAAAACCTGGACCTTCCGCCGGGACAGCCGTACCAGGAAATCGTCCAGCAAGGTCACTGCCTCGGCAGAGGGTACCGACTTGTCAT
>CANDFO010000110.1 GCA_947384055.1 uncultured Flavonifractor sp. | reverse complement strand
AAAACCCTGTATTCATGCGGGTTTGCGCCGTTTTGACGGTCATTCCCACTCGTTGCTGGGTATCATATTCTAACGGATTTTGCTTTAGAAATATGATACCCTGTTCTTTTGATTATTTGATATATCCATATTATCCAGCCTATACGATGGGCTGTTATCAATTTGTTATCAGCGGTGATAACAGGAGGCAGAGGTTATTGTTATTCTCTGCTGGTTTGCGACTTTAATCATAGCACAAAAGACGGGGAAATGCAACCACATTCCCCCGCCTTTGCCCAAATCGTTCATGTGTGCAGAGCTTTCAAAACACCTTTCCACTGGAACAGGCACAGTCCTACGCTTACGACCCCGGCTATTGGATATGCGACCCACACATAATTCAGATTTCTGCTCAAAGACAGGACATAGGCGGCAGGCAGCAAAACAATGATCTGGCGTGTCAGGCAGCATATCAAACTGGCAATGCCACGCCCAACCGCCTGAAAGCTGGTTTGGCTGATCTGGCAGAAGCCCTCCAAAATAAAATAGGTGCTTATGATACGCAAGGTGTTCACACCAATGGACAACATTTCGTCTGAGGCGTCAAACAGCCTGATAAGCTGGCAGGGTATCAACTGGAACAATGCTGTTCCAGCCAGCATGATAACTGCCATGTAGAGCATTGCATAGCGCAATGTGCTGATGACCCGTTCTTTGTGTTTGGCTCCGACATTGTAGGACAGAATGGGTAACAGCCCGCTTGTCAATCCCCAAATGGGCATGAAAATAAAGTTTTGCAAGCGGTAGTAAACACCCAGCACCGCTGCGGCAGTCGTAGAAAAAGTCAACAGAACCCCATTCATCATAAAGTTCGACACAGAACCGATGGACTGCATGAGAATTGCCGGCAGACCGATTTTGTATATCTCGGACAAAATCGCTTTGTCAAGATGGAAACGGGCAAAAGAGAGCCGCAAATCCTTGTTAAAAAGCTGATGAAAGGTAAAGCCGCAGACCATAGCGGCAAACTGTCCCATCACTGTAGCGATAGCGGCCCCCCTTGCACCCAAGGCGGGAAAATCCATAAAGCCGAATATGAGCAGCGGGTCAAGAAGGAGATTGACTGCCGCTCCAATGAGCTGTGATGCCATTGAGAAGATAGAGTGTCCACTGGCCTCTAATAGCTTCTCGAAAAGCTGTTGTCCAAACATGGAGACAGAAAACACAAGACAGACCGACATATAATCGACTCCGTAACGTATGATTTCCGCATCCGCTGTTTGCAGCATAAAGTAATTCCGGGTAAAAAACAGGCCTACGAAAAGAAACGGTAAGTATGAAAAGACAGACAGCAAGGCGCTGTGCTGGACAATCGACCGGGCGGCTTCCATGTTTCTTTGCCCAAGCGTTCGGCCCAAATAAGCGTTTACACCAATATAGGAGCCAATGCTGATGGCGATCATCAGTGTCTGCATCGGGTAAGTGAGAGAAACGGCGCTTAATGCGTTTTCGCTGAAATGAGCAATAAAAATGGAATCTACAATGTTGTAGAGCGCCTGCATCAGCATGGAAAACATGATGGGCAGGGATAAACTCAGCAGGAGTTTTCCGGTAGGAGTGGTGTCCATTTTGTTCGTTCTGGGTGTTTGCATAACGTTCCTTCCTTTCAAAAAAGCGCAAAAAAAGAGTGGGTACTGCCTCCACTCACCCAGATACGCAGGACAGACGCCCCTTGTAACAATAATCGAATATTCAATTATAAATACCGGCTCTTGGACAGTAGAAAAATTTACTGTCTGTTACACATTATACGTATCTCTGAAAAAATGTCAATATCCATGACCGAATAAATATTACATATGCCCTCAATGGTTCCGACAGGCTTAGGCGTGAGGTCATAGAGGACGCGGCAGACACCAGGGACCTCAGCCAAGATACGGCCGGTAATTGTCTGTAGCACAGGCCAGGGGAGTTCAGGTACAGAGGCCGTCATAGCGTCTACAGTATTAACCGCGCGGATAATGACCGGCCAATCAAAGGCCCGCCTGCCAGCCCTGACACTGGTGGAGCGAAAATCAGGAACCACGGTAAAAAACTGCCAGACCTGCCGGGCAAGCCCCGCCTTTTCAAATTCCTCCCGCAAAATGGCATCGGACTCCCGCAGCGCGGCCAGACGGTCCAGCCGCTCACCAACGGAAATGACCTCCAGGGGGGCGTTTCGGGCTGTACCGGCATTGGGCCCGGGTCCGGTGCCGGGAGCGGTTCAGATTCGGGTTCCGGTACAGGGGCGGAATCTTCTGTTTCCTTCGCGGAGGCATATACTTCTTCCTCAGTCACCAAAGAACACCTCCCATAAAATACGGCCGGTAATGGCGGCCGCGGCGCTGAATACAAAGACCTGTCAGAGGGAAATGGATGGTAAACTCCAGCCGGAAAACCTCCAGCGTCCGGGAGAGCAGAGCGAAAAAATCTGAAAGCATTGTTGCCCTGCACAATTTGAAAGGGAACTTGTTTTTACGGAGACGATTTGTTATAATAAAATATCCTTGCAATTTTTCTGCCTTGTGGGAGGTGTCACATGCGCAAAAATAAGCTGTCCCGATTGCTGGAGCCCAGCCTGCGGCTGTATTTTCTGTGTTTAGTGGCGTTTGCGGCCCTGTCCGCCCTGTTCAGCCTGCCCTTGGCGGCGGGGGAGCTGGCGGTGGTGGTGCTGCTGTATTTCTATTTCCGGCGCAGCAACGCCCTGCGGCAGCGGGAGATCATACAATATATTGAAAATGTCACCTGCAATATGGATACCGCCACCAAGGACACCATGGTCAACGCGCCCCTGCCCATGGTGATCTTCCGACCGGAAAATGACGAGGTCATCTGGTCCAATGACCGTTTTCTCCAGATCACCGGGGAGCGGGACCATCTCTTCGACACGAAAATCTCCGCCGCAGTGCCGGAGTTCTCCTCCCGCTGGCTGATGGAGGGCAAGACCCAGTGTCCCGCAGAGGTGCCCATCGGAGACCGGCGCTTCCTGGTTTTCGGACATCTGGTGCGCACGGACGATTCCGGCGGCCGGGGGTATCTGGCCACCACTTACTGGGTTGATATCACCGAGCTGGCCAACCTGCGGGACGCCTACCGCACAAGCCGCCCGGTGGCGGCCATTCTGATGGTGGACAACTATGAGGAGCTCATGAAGGGGGTCTCTGATAATGCCCGGTCTGCCATCCGCAGTGAGATTGACCAGCGGCTGGACCAGTGGGCGGCCCCGGCCCGGGGACTCTTCTGCCGCTATGACCGGGACCGCTACCTCTTCCTCTTTGAGGAGGGCCGCCTGTCCCAGCTTCAGGAGGGCAAGTTCCCGGTGCTGGATGCCGTCCATGAGGTACAAAGTCCCAATGGGATTCCCGCATCCCTGTCCATCGGCATCGGCAAGGACGCCGACACGCTGGAAGAACTCTTCCAGTACGCCTCCCTGTCGGTGGAGATGGCCCTCTCCCGGGGCGGTGATCAGGCGGTAATCAAAAACAAGTTCAACTTTGAATTCTATGGCGGCCGAACCAAGGAGCTGGAAAAGCGCACCAAGGTCAAAAGCCGGGTTATGGCCAACGCGCTGGGGGAGCTGGCGGCGTCGGCCTCTCAGGTACTGATTATGGGCCACCGCTATCCGGATATGGACTGTGTGGGGGCGGCGGCCGGCATCTGCGCCATTGCCCGCAAAAAAGGGGCTCCCGTGCGCATCGTCCAGGAGGCGGGACAGAACCCCGGCAGCGATATGGCCGAACGGCTGGCGCGCCTGCCGGAATATGAACACGTGTTTATCTCCGTGCAGGACGCGATTTTGACGGCGGACGCCAACGCGCTGCTGGTGGTGGTGGACACCAACCGGCCGGAGCAGGTGGTCAGCCAGGACCTGCTGGAGGCCTGCCACAAGGTGGCGGTGATCGACCACCACCGCCGGGCCTCCTCCTATATCGCCAACGCCGCCCTGAACTTCCACGAGCCCTACGCCTCCTCTGCCAGTGAGCTGGTGACGGAGCTGCTGCAATACCTGCTGGAGCCCGCCGACCTGCTGAAAACCGAGGCGGAGGCGCTGCTGGCGGGCATTGTGCTGGACACCAAGCACTTTACCATGCGCACCGGAAGCCGCACCTTTGAGGCGGCGGCCTTCCTCCGCCGCTCCGGGGCGGACACCGGGGACGTCAAAAAGCTGTTCCAGAATGACCTGGAAGGGACCATTGCCCGATACGATATCATTCAGAATGCCCGGATGTATCGGCAGGACATCGCCGTGGCCCGCGTGGACCACACGGTGGGCCGGGTCACGGCCGCCCAGGCTGCCGACGAGCTTTTGAACATCTCAGGAATCGACACCTCCTTTGTCCTTTTCCCCGACGGGGAGCGGGTCATTATCTCCGCCCGAAGCATGGGGGACACCAATGTGCAGGTGATTCTGGAAAAGCTGGGCGGCGGCGGCAACGGCGCAACCGCCGGGGCTCAGGTGCCCAGCAAGAGCGTAGAGGACGTCACCCGCCGCTTGCTCCAGGCCATTGACCAATATTTTGAAGAGGAGTGAGGGAAAATCTGTGAGAACGAGCGCACGTTTCCGCAGAGAGCTTTTGGCGGCGGGGCTGCTTGCGGCCCTGTGCGCCTGTGCGGTCTCTCCTCCTGTGCCGCCCTCCGCCGCGGCGCCCCTTTTGACGGAGTCCCCATCCACTCAGCAGGAGCCGGCACCGGCTCCCGCCCTCAATGAGCCCCCTGTTCTGGATTGGATGGAGGAGCAGCCGGCGCCGGAATTTCTGGATGAGGACCAGCGGGCGCTGTTTCTCTACGCCTACAGCGCCGCCAGTTTTCTGATGGGGTGCAGCACAACGGCTCTGGAGGAATATCCCCGCCTTGACGGAACTGTTCCGGACCTGTCTGTGCCGGACTGGGCGGAGACCGTGGAGTATGACGGCTGGACCTATCTGGTCTCCATCGGCCGCTACCGTCGGTGGTCGGATTTTCAGGCTATGATGGACAGTCTGTTTACACGGGAGTATCAGCGGGAGCTGCTGAGCACGGAATTGGAGGACGGCACTTCGCGGGCGCTCTTCCGCTCCACAGAGGACGGCCTGCTGGCCTATCTGGATGCCGCCCGGGGCAGCGATTTTGACTATGGCTGGTGCGATACCCCCGACTCCTATGAGCTGGTGAGCCGGAGTGAAGACGAGATTGTGTTTCAGCTCATCGGCCACTATACCCGGTTTGCCGA
>CANDFO010000109.1 GCA_947384055.1 uncultured Flavonifractor sp. | reverse complement strand
CGAAAATGACCAATTCTAACTTTATTTTGCCGCCCTTGGGCGGCAAAACTCTGCGAGGCTTTCCCGCGGGGAAGATTTTCGACAGACTGAGGAGCGATTTGTTCCTTTTGAACCGCTTTGACTATAAGAACCTGTATTCACAACCGTTGAACGCCGACTGAGCGGTCTTTTTCCCGCCCATCCAGCATGCCCCGGTTATGAATACAGGTTCTTAGACACGCCCTCTTCTGGTGCGCCTTGCTTTTCCTCTGCTCCGTGTGATATAATCGCCTGACCCGGCGGGACAGACGGCCGCCGGAATGACCGGAGGGGGATGCGCCGTGGAGCTCAACAGAGACGCGAAGCTGGCCTTTGACGCCATGGGAGAGGGCATTACCATTATTGATACGCAGGGCCGCATTGTCTTTGGCAACAAGGCGTATCGAGAGTTTCTCAATAAGGAGGCCGGCGGCGATATCGGGCCTATTGAGGGTTATGTACTCCGGGACCTCCGTCCGGGGGCGCGGCTCCCCGACGTGCTGGAGGCGGGAAAACCCATTCTCCATATCACCCGCAAGGAGATTGAGGACTTCTACTTTGTCAACATGTACCCTATCTATGAGGACGGTGTGCTGGCGGGCGGGATATCGGTGGTGACATTTCTGGAGGACGCGTACCAGGCCCGGGAGGAGCTGGAGGCGATGGAGGCCCGGAGCCGTCAAGTCTTGCGCAGCATCAACCGGGCCAACGGTGCGCGGTATACTTTTGAGGACATTGTGGCCTCCGCGCCCGCCTCGCTCCAGGTGAAGGAGCTGGCCCGCCGGATTGCCGGCACCGATGCCACCGTGCTGCTGGAATCGGAGAGCGGCACCGGCAAAGAGCTCTACGCCCAGGCGATCCACAACGCCAGCCCCCGGCAGGAGGGGGTCTTTGTGGCCATCAACTGTTCCAACTTCAACGCCAATATCCTGGAATCGGAGCTCTTCGGCTATGCGGAGGGTGCCTTTACCGGGGCAAAAAAAGGGGGGAAGATCGGCCTCTTTGAGGCCGCCGACGGGGGCACGCTCTTTTTGGACGAGGTATCCGAAATGGATATCAGCCTTCAGTCCAAGCTGCTGCGGGCCCTCCAGGAGCGGCGGGTGCGCCCGGTGGGGGCGGTCAAGGAGGCCGACGTGGATGTGCGGGTCATTGCCGCGTGCAACGCCGACCTGAACAGCTATGTGGCCCAGGGAAAGTTCCGCCGGGACCTGTATTACCGTCTGAACACCTTTCCTATCCACATTCCGCCCCTGCGGGAGAGGCCGGGGGATATCCCCGCTTTGACAGAGGTCCTGCTGTCCCAGCTGGCCCACAAGCTCCGCCGTCCGCTGCGTATGACAGACGAGGCCCAGGATGCCCTGCTCTGTCACAGTTGGCCGGGCAATGTGCGGGAGCTGCGCAATGTGCTGGAATTTGCCGCCTATCTCTCTCCTGACGGAACCATCCGCCGGGAATCGCTGCCCGGCGACCTGCTCCGCCGCCGGGAGGGGGAGCCTCTGACTCTGGTCCAGCGGGTGAAAGAGTTTGAGCGGCGGGAGGTTATGAAGGCCGTCGAGCGCCACGGCTCCACCACCCAGGGAAAGCGGGCCGCCGCCGCGGAGCTGGGTATCTCCCTGGCCAGCCTGTACAATAAGCTCAGCGGGGAATGACCGCAGCGGCGGGACGCCTCACATCAATTCCAAAATTTTAGAAAATTATTCTAAATTTCTGGAAAGCCTGTGGGACAGCAGTTTGACAGAATCCCGGGCAGGAAGAAAAAAATGGTAATTCCAGAATTTTAGAAATCAACGGTCGGGAACCGTTCCTGCCGGAGGACCGGAACCTGTTGGCGCGCAGGGGTTTCCGGCTTTTGATACCGGGGATGGGATTTTGGCATGGGACTTGCAATATGTCAGGGGTGCAGAGAGCAAGTGTGTGACTCTGCATCAGAAAAAGAGGAGGTAAGTCTTATGTCAACACCACTGGCAATTCTCGGCTTTGTAACAGTCATCGTCATGCTGGTCCTGATTATGACCAAGAAGGTCTCCCCTCTGGTGGCGCTGATTGCGGTCCCCGTTATCACCGGCATCATCGCCTGCGCGTTTATCGCGGTGGTTCCCGAGGGCGCCGCTGAGGGCACTCCCGGCGTGGTGGACTTTGTGGCCAATTTTAAAAGTCTGGGCAAGATGATTACCGGCTCCGCCGGCATTGGCTCGGTGGCCGCCACCGGCGTCATGTTCATCTTCTCCATCCTGTTTTTCGGCATCCTTACCGACGCGGGCACCTTCCGGCCCATCATCGGGGGCATTACCAGATTTATGGGCACCGACCCCATCAAAATTGCCATCGGCACTGCGATTTTGGCCATGGCGGTCCATCTGGATGGCTCCGGCGCCGTCACCTTCCTGATCTGTGTGCCCCCGCTGGTCCCCCTGTATGACGCCGTGGGCATGAAGCGCACCACTCTGGCCACCATCGTGGCGCTGGCGGCAGGCACCATGAACATCCTGCCCTGGGGCGGCCCCACCATCCGCGCCGCCACCGCTCTGAGTGTGGACGTGGTCAAGGAGCTGTTTATGCCCGTGCTCCCCGCCGTCATTGTGGGTCTGGTCTGTGTCGTGGCACTGGCGGCCTTCCTGGGTAAGAAGGAGAAAGACCGCATCGGCACCGTGGCCCTCAGCGGCGCCAGCGTCACCCAGGCCGAGCTCACCGACGAGCAGAAGGCCCTCCTGCGGCCCCAGCTGTTCTGGGTGAATATCGTGCTGATTGTTGCCGCTATCCTGTCTCTGCTGTTCTCCGGCTTTGCTCCCGCGGTGGTATTCATGGTATTTTATGTGCTGGCCACCGTCATCAACTATCCCAGCGTCAAGGATTCCAAGGCCCGGGTGGACGCCCATGCCAAGGAGTGCCTGATGATGTGCTCCGTACTCTTCGCCGCCGGCTGCTTCACCGGCATCATGAAGGGCACCGGCATGATCACCGAGATGGCCACCGCGCTGACCTCTATTATTCCCTCCGCTCTGGGCCGCTTCTTCCCCATCATTGTGGGTATTATCGCTATGCCCGCCTCCCTGCTCTTTGACCCCGACTCCTTCTATTACGGCGTGCTGCCTGTGCTGGCGCAGACCGCCGAGGGCTTCGGCGTGGCCGGCGTCAACGTGGGTCAGGCCGCTATCCTGGGCCAGATGACCACCGGCTTCCCCATCTCCCCTCTGACTGCCTCCACCTTCCTGCTGGTGGGTCTGGCCGGCGTGGACCTGGGCGAGCATCAGAAGAAGACCATTCCCCTGGCCTGGCTCGTCACCATCGTTATGCTGGCCGTGGCCGTAATTACCGGCGGCATCAGCATTTGACGCGTCTCTCGGGAGAAAAAGCGCTCCCGCTTCTGTCAAACCACAGCGGAACGTGAATTTGATGATAAGACTGTGAGAAAGGAAGTAATGCCATGAAAACCATCCGCATCGGCAGCGGCGCGGGTTATGCCGGCGACCGCCTGGAGCCCTCCCTGGAGCTCATCGAGAAGGGCAACCTGGACTACATCAGCTACGAGTGTCTGGCAGAGCGCACCATCGCCATCGGCCAGCAGGCCAAGCTGAAGGACCCCTCCAAGGGCTACAACGGGCTGCTGGAGCACCGTATGGAGAAGGCCCTCCCCCTGTGCTGGGAGCATAAGGTGAAGCTCATCACCAACATGGGCTCCGCCAACCCCCAGGCCGCGGCCCGGAAGTGTGTGGAGATCGCCCGCAAGCACGGCCTGACCGGTATGAAGATCGCCTGCGTCACCGGAGACGACCTGCTGCCCGTCATTGACAAGTACATGGATACCGAGGTCTGGGAGACCCACGAGCCCCTGTCCAAGCTCCCCGGTGAAATCGTCTCCGCCAACGCCTACATGGGTGTGGAGGGCATATTGAAGGCCCTGGAGCAGGGAGCCGACGTGGTCGTCACCGGCCGCGTATCCGACCCGGCCATCTTTATGGCCCCCATCATCCATGAGTTCGGCTGGTCCCTGGAGGACTGGGATAAGCTGGGCAAGGGCACCATGGTGGGCCATCTGCTGGAGTGCGGCGGCCAGGCCACCGGTGGCTATTTCGCCGAGCCCGGCAAGAAGGACGTGCCCGGTGTGGGACACCTGGGCTTCCCCATTGTGGAAATCGCTGAGGACGGCTCTTTCTTCGTCACTAAGGTTCCTGAGGCCGGCGGTATGGTGACGGTGGAGACCTGCTCCGAGCAGATTGTCTATGAGATCCACGACCCTGAGAACTACTTTACCCCCGACGTGGTGGCCGATTTCAAGCAGGTGAAGTTTACCCAGGTGGAGAAGGACGTGGTAAAGGTGGAGGGCGCCACCGGCAAGCCCAAGACCGAGACCTTCAAGTGCTCCATCGGCTACCGGGATTGCTTCATCGGCGACGGCGAAATCAGCTACGGCGGCCCCGGCTGCGTGGCCCGGGCGAAGCTGGCCCTGGAGATTCTCAAGGAGCGGCTGGAGCTGGTGGCTCCCGGCGTGTTCGACGAGCTGAAGTTTGACATTCTGGGCTGCAACAGCCTGTACTGGAACCCCGATTACAAGTACAACGAGGAGCCCAGCGAGGTCCGGGTCCGCGTGGCGGGCCGGGCCAAGACCCGCGCCGAGGCGGATATCATCGCCAACGAGGTGGAGGCCCTCTATACCAACGGCCCCGCCGGAGGCTGCGGCGCGGTGAAGCACACCCGGGATATCGTCTCCGTGGCCTCCATTCTGGTGAGCCGCCGCGATGTGCACCCCGAAGTGGAACTGTTTGAAGTCTGATTGGGACAGAAAGGAAGGTTCAGCCATGAAACTCTGGGATATCGCGCACTCCCGCACCGGCGACAAGGGCAACATCTCCAATGTGTCCCTCATCGCCTATGACCCCAAGGATTATGAGATGCTCAAGGAAAAAGTCACCGCCGAGAAGGTGAAGGAGCACTTTAAGGGCATGGTCCACGGCGAGGTGGTCCGCTATGAGCTGCCCAATATTCACGCCCTGAACTTCGTCATGTATGCCGCGCTGGGCGGCGGCGTCACCCGCTCCCTGTCCATTGACATGCACGGCAAGGGACTGAGCTCCTACCTGCTGGATATGGAGATCTGATCTCCATACAGGACAGCTCGGATGCCGGTTCCGCTCCCCAGCCCGTCCTCTCCCTGCCGTTCCGCAAAAAACGGGGCCCGGCCATCAGGCCGGGCCCCGTGAGCCTGTCGAAAAGACTCTCCCGCGGGAAAGCCTCGCAGAGTTTTGCCGCCTGAGGGCGGCAAAATAAAGTCAA
>CANDFO010000108.1 GCA_947384055.1 uncultured Flavonifractor sp. | reverse complement strand
CGGGCGGCAAAACTCTGCGAGGCTTTCCCGTGGGGGAAGTTTTTTGACAAACTGCAAGCCCCGGCAATCCGTTTGGGATTGCCGGGGCTTTAATTGCGGAGGTCCTTAAATAGTCAGCGTCCCGCTCTCGTCCTCCAGGAGCAGCAGAATCCGTTCCTCCTGGCCGGTCTCCACATTGACATAGACCAGCACATGACTGCCGTTCTCCGCCTCGCACTTGAACTCGTGGCAGAGCACCTCATATTCGCCGCCGGTGGGAATCAGAGCTGTCTGGTGAGACAATATGCGCAGCGTGTCCTCGTCCTCCACGCAGGCCCGGGCCGCCGCCTCGTCCACCGCCAGGGCCGGGAGGGAGCGGGTACGGTGGTTCATCAGATAGCCGTGGGCCTCAAAGCCGATCACGCCTCCGTTGTCCAGCGCCACCGTCACCTTGACCAGGTCCGGGTAGCAGTACACCCCGTCCTGGACGGCGGCAAAGTGAACTGTCAGGGCATCCCCCTGATGAATGGAGTAGCTGGGCTTCATGTTGGGATAGCCCTTCTCCTCCAAAAACGCCGCCGCCGCCTGGAGTCCTTCTTCCCGGCTCAGGGAGGCCCCGGCGATAGGCCGGGAGGAGAGCACCTGGAGCACCTGAGCCCCCTGGCGGGTCACTTCCACATAGAGCTCGCCGCCGTCCACCGCCGCAGTGAAGCCCCAGGTGGGCAGCGGCCCCTCCCCCTGGTCGGTGCAGGTGAAGATCTCCGGACGCAGACCCAGAAAATGAGCCGCCGCTTCCCGGGCCGCCCCCTGGTCCTTTTGCGGCATTCCCTCCAGCATTTTGGGGACGCGGTTGGACAGATGCTCGGAGAAAGGACCATCATACACCAGGGCGGGCACCTCGGGGAAGTCGGCCTCCACCGTCTGGAACACCGAGCCCCCCGTCAGGCCGCCCCCCTCCCCGGCGGCAGCGGACAACCGCTCCTGGGCGGCCTCCAGGTCCTCCAGGGACGCCTCTCCCGTACCCAGCCGGAGCTGGAGCTCTCCCAGCGTCTCCGCCAACGCCGCGGCGGTGTGTGCCAGGGCGGTGAGGGTCTTGCGCTCTTCCGGGGTGCACACACTGTCCCCATAGGCCCCCCGGGAGAGGGCCATGGCATAGTCCCCGGCCTTGGCCAGGAACGCCGCCGTCTGCTCCAGCTCCACATTGCCAAAGGGGAGCTCCCCCAGGGCCATCTGCGCGGCCAGAGCCTTGGCGTAGGCCTGGGCGCACTGGCTGGCAAAGAGCGCCGGGGTGCTGGCATAGCTGGCCTTCCGGAGCGCCACATCCAGCTCTCCCGCCGCCGTGGACAGCTCCGCGAAGGCGTGGCGGCGCTGGTTTTCCATCAGGCGGGCATACTGCGCCGCCTGTGCCCGGCTTTGCAGGGCGAAGCCCGCCGACACCAGCAGAAACGCCGCCAGAAAGCTGGCCGCCCGCACCTGTCCCCGTCGGCCTGTCCAAAGCTGTTTCATCCCAATCCCTCCGTCCGGCTCCTGCCCTGCCGTGCCCGGCCGCAAAAACCGCAGCTCTTTGGGGCTTAGTCTTACCGGGGCAGGCGGATTTTATCGGCCGGGGGATGAAATTTTTACGGTGGGTCTATTGCCGGAAAACAGGGCATACTTTCCCAGTGAGAAGAAAAAAGGGGGTATCGTCTATGTCCCGTCCATCCAAACCGACGCTTTGGGCTTTTGTACTGGCTACTGTGGCCGGAGCCTGCCTGCACTTCCTCTACGAATTTCTGCCCAATCCGCTGACCGCCTGCCTGTCCCCGGTCAACGAGAGCCTCTGGGAACACCTGAAGCTCCTCTACTGGCCCAGCGCGGCGGCCTTCCTGTTGCTGGCCCGGCGGGAGGGCCGGCAGTCTCTGGGGCCCCGGGCCCTGGCCTTGCTGCTGGGATGCGGCGTAATGCTGGCGGCGGGCTATGTCTGCTATATCCTGCTGGACGCGGGAAACATGGCTTTTGATATCGTCCTGTATGTCCTGCTGATGGCCGGAATTTTCCTGCTCCCTCCTCTGCTGCCCCGGACATGGTGCGCAAAGCAGTGGGAGCTGCCGGTTCTGCTGGCGGCGGCGCTGGGGGGCGCCCTGCTGCTCTTTACCTTCCTGCCGCCCCGGGGCGCGCTCTTTGCCGACCTGTCCCTGACTTCTCAGTATACCTTTTTTTCCGGCATGTAGCGGTCACAGCCGGGGCTTTTCCCTCAGCGCCCCCGGATAGACCGGGCCAGGCCGCCGGAGCCGGCAGCCGCGGGCATTTTCCGCCGGGCGCACTTGCCTCCTGGGGAAATCGGGTGTAAAATACAGAACAACACCTGAAAGGAGCGTAAGAAACGATGTCAATTACTGTTGGACTGCGGGGCCGGGCCGAAGCCACCGTTACCCCGGAAAACACCGCCGCCGCCGTGGGCAGCGGGCTGGTGCCGGTGTTCGCCACTCCTTATATGGCCGCCCTGATGGAAAATGCCGCCGTCCATGCCGTTCAGCCGGCGCTGGAGGAGGGACAGGGGACCGTGGGCACCCGCCTGAGCGTGACCCATGACGCCGCCACCCCTGTGGGCATGCGCGTATGGGCCGAGGCCGAAGTCACCGCGGTGGAGGGGAAGAAGCTCACCCTGTCCGTAAAGGCCTGGGATGAGGCCGGTCCCATCGGCGGCGGCGTCCATGAGCGGTTTGTGATTGTGACAGACCGCTTTTTGGCCAAGGCTGAGGCCAGGAAAGGGGCGGTGTGAGCATGTCTCTTGAGAAGGCCCGCAGTTACCTGACCCAGCGGGGCTATGGCAGCCGCATCCGGGAATTTGACGTGTCCAGCGCCACGGTGGAGCTGGCGGCCCAGGCGGTGGGCTGCGCGCCCGCCCATATTGCCAAAACCCTCTCCTTTGCCGTGGGTGAGGGCTGCGTTCTGATTGTCTGCGCCGGAGACGCCAAAATTGACAACTCCAAATTTAAGCAGATGTTTCACTGTAAAGCTACTATGCTTACTCCGGAACAGGTGCTGGCCTTTACCGGACACGCTGTGGGAGGCGTATGTCCCTTCGGCATTGCGCGCGACGATGTGACCACCTATCTGGACATATCCCTCCAGCGGTTTGAAACAGTCTATCCCGCCGCGGGCAACGCCGCCTCCGCCGTGGCGCTGAGCTGTGAGGAGCTCTATGCCCTCTCCAACGGCGCCGGTTGGATTGACGTGTGCAAAAACTGGAGCTGAACGCCTGTTTTCCCCGCGGAGCCCTTGCGCCGGCCTGAAAAAAACCGGCGGACTTTGACGCCCCGGCCCTTCTGTCTAGTGACTTTTTCCGGGGAATCGGTTATACTGGTACTCAACCAAGTCAGAAAACTGCATTTGCCTTCGGGCAGGATTTCCGCGTAGCTTCGTTGCCGCCCTGCAAAAATCCTGCTTCGAATTCAACCTGCGATTTTTAACTTGGTGAAGTACTAGTACTCCATCAAGCTAGAAAACTGCATTTGCCTTCGGACAGGATTTCCGCATGGCTTCGTTGTTGTCCTTGGCGGGCGTCAGCCCACCGGCATCCTCCGTCTTGCCCTGCAAAAATCCTGCTCCAAATTCAATCTGTAATTTCTAACTTAATGGAGTACCAGAGGGGAAACGGAGGGATTTCCTGTGAGGGAATATTTCAAGAGCATGAAAATCAGTTTTCTTCTGGCCGCTGTGCTGTATATTCTCCTGGGCGTGGTGCTGCTGGTCTGGCCGGGAACCACAGCGGCGGTAATCTGTTATGCGTTCGGCGGAATTCTGGTATTCTACGGCGCCGCCACTATCCTGGGGTTCTTTCTCAGCCGGGCCGGGGGCTTTGTTCTGGAACTTTTTCTGGGCATTGTGGCCGGGGCGCTGGGAATCTTTTTCCTGGTTCGGCCGCAGGTGATCATTTCCATCCTGCCGGTGGCCCTGGGCCTGTTCATTCTGGTGGACGGCCTGCTGAATTTGAAGCGGGCCGCTGACCTGCGCCGGCTGGAGTATTCCCGGTGGTACGTGAGCCTGGTCCTCTCGCTCATCTCTCTGATACTGGGCCTGGTGGTGCTGTTCCACCCCTACCTGGCGGCCGAGGCCCTGGTGATGGTCATCGGCGGCGTCTTTATCTACGAGGGGCTCAGCGACATCTGGACCATTTTTATGGTGGGCCGCCTCACCCGCCAGCTGCGCAAACGGATGCCGATTGAGGTAGACCCCATTGACGTGGAGTGAGAACCTCATCACGCGGCGAGATGTGAAACAGGCTCTAAGAAACCCGCCGGCCTCTGATATTCAGAGGCCGGCGGGTTTTGCCGTGGGGCTCCTGCGGGGCGCCCCCTTCCGCGGTCACTGCACCTTGGAAAACTGGTCCTTTCCCACGTAGCACAGCGGGCACACCCAGTTGTCCGGCACAGATTCCCAGGGGGTGCCCGGGGCGATGCCGTTGGCTGGGTCCCCGTCGGCTGGGTCATAAATGTAGCCGCACACATCGCAGATATATTGGTCCATAAAACCGGCTCCCTTCCAGAATCTGTTCTCAGTATTCCCCGTCCGGGGGAGAAAGATACCTTGCGGCGGCTCCGGGTTTATGGTATGATACCGTAGACTAAGTTCAGCGAGGTGTCCTGTGAATATCGGCAGTGTAACAATCGGTGTTCCCATCGCCCTGGCACCCATGGCTGGCGTTACCGACCTGGCTTTCCGCACCGTCTGCCGGGAGCTGGGGGCGGGCTATACGGTGACAGAGATGGTGAGCGCCAAGGCCCTGTGCTATCAGGACAAAAAGTCCCTCCCCCTGCTGGAGCTGGGGGAGGGAGAGCATCCGGCGGCGGTTCAGCTTTTCGGCAGCGACCCCGCCTGCATGGAACAGGCGGCGGGCATTGCGGCCGCGCGCTCCGGAGCGGATATCATCGACATCAACATGGGCTGTCCCGTGCCCAAGGTGGCCCAGCACGGAGACGGCTCCGGCCTGATGCGGGACGTGGACCTGGCGGTCCGGGTGGCGGAAGCCGTCATACGGGGAGCCGGGGGCCGGCCCGTCACCGTCAAATGCCGCCTGGGGTGGGACAAGGGCTCCATCAACTGCGTGGAGTTCGCCCAGGCTATGGAGTCCGCGGGGGTGTCCGCCGTGGCGGTCCACGGGCGCACCCGGACCCAGATGTACGCCGGCCGCGCCGACTGGGACTATATCCGTGCGGTGAAGGAGGCGGTCTCCATTCCGGTCATTGCCAACGGGGACATTTTTTCCGCCCGTGACGCGGTCCGCATCCTCAGGTACACCGGGGCGGATATGGCCATGGCCGGCCGGGGATGCTTTGGGAATCCCTGGCTCTTTCAGCAGAGCGCCG
>CANDFO010000107.1 GCA_947384055.1 uncultured Flavonifractor sp. | reverse complement strand
GCGGGAAAGCCTCGCAGAGTTTTGCCGCCTGAGGGCGGCAAAATAAAGTCAAAATCGGTCATTTTCGAGGACATGTGCCTCGAAAATGACACTGCTCGGCCTGCAAGTGTGCCCAAAGGGTGCGCGCGGCAGGCCGTATCCCTTTTGTCGAAAAAGGCCTTTGGCTTTTTTCGACAAGCTGACGAGACCCGGCCGTCAGGCCGGGTCCCGCTGCGTGCAGAGAGGTAAAAAGGCTGTAGGGCGCCGTGAGTGTTCAGAAAAAATTCGCATATAAACGATATGCTCCACTCAAAATATAATAGTAAAGCGGGATACTCAAAAACAGAAGCCAGCCGGGGTGCCAATTGTCCAGCAGGAAGCCCAGTACCACATAGGCAATCACCACCACAACGGCGTAGATTTCCCCCAGATGGAGCAGATTGCAGACCAGGGGCAGAATCACCATCAGGGCCAGGGTCAGCAGAAGCAGCAGCTTTTCTTTGACCTTCTCAAAGCGCTTCCGTTTTTCCTCTTTCCAGGACAGCTCCGCCCTGTCCCACTCCCGGGCGGCGGCAAAGACCTCCTGCTCCTCGTCCTGCTCGGCTTCCTCCGGAGCGGGGGCCGCCTGTGCCGCTGTCCCGCCCTGGGCCTCTGTGTGGAGGAGCAGCAGGTCGTCCAGGGAGATGCCGTACAGCCTGGCCAGGGCGACAAGATTATCCGTATCCGGCGACGACTCCGCCCGCTCCCATTTGGAGACCGCCTGGCGGCTTACCCCCAGCCGGACTGCCAGCTCCTCCTGTGAGTAGCCGTGCTCCCGCCGCAGCTCCAGCAGCCGGTTTGCAATGGCCTGGTCCATAGACGCACTTCCCCCTCTTTCTGGTATAGTGGATTCATTATAGCAGATTTTGTTCCCGTACGCCACCTATTTTGGTAGTCATAGGGGGCAACCGGCGGTTGCCCCCTAGAATATCAAATAAGGTTTGGCGGTTAAAGCGGCGCTTGTCCGTTTTCCACGGCAAACCGGAACTCGGTTGTGCTGTGGTAAAGCACATCCGCCTCCAGAACGGCGGAGGGAAAATCCGGCTGATGAGGCGAATCAGGGAAATACTGGGTCTCCAAGCAGAACCCCCAGCGTTTGCCATAGGGCGCACCGCCCTTTCCCGCGGGACACCCGTCCAGATAGTTGCCCGAGTAGAACTGAACGCCAGGCATGGTGGTGAGGACTTCCATACGAATGCCGCTGGCGGGAGACCAGGCCCGGGCAGCGCGCCGAAGTGTGCCGTCCCAGCCGTCGATAACCCAGTTGTGGTCGTAGCCCCCGGCCTGTGTGAGCTGTGGAAAGGGGGCATCCCAGCGGGCGCCCATGGGCTGGGGTATGTGCAGATCCATAGGCGTACCGTCTACCCGCTCCACCGCCCCGGTAGGGATGGAGCCCGCCGCCGCGGGGGTGTAGCGCCCCGCCAGAAGCTGGACGCACTGCTCCCCGGTGGGGCCGCTGTTATGCCCGGACAGGTTAAAATAAGTGTGGCTGGTTAGGTTGCAGAGGGTCGGACGGCTGGCGCGGGCCTGGTAGTCCAGCCGCAGAGCGCCAGCCTGAAGCGTATAAGTCACGTGGACGGTCAGACTGCCGGGATAGCCCTCCTGCCCGTCCGGGCTGAACAGCCCCAGCGTAAGGGAATGGTCTGTCTGGTCCTCTACCGTCCAGACCTGCTTGTCAAAGCCCGCCGGACCTCCGTGGAGATGGTTGGGGCCGTCGTTGGCCCGCAGGAGGTATTCCCGCCCCCCCAGCGTAAAGCGGCTTCCGCCGATGCGGTTGGCATACCGCCCGATCAGAGCTCCAATGTATTTGTCCTGGTTCCGGTAGTCCTCCAGGGTGTCAAAGCCCAGGACCACGTCCACCGGGCGGCCCGCCCGGTCCGGGACAATGAGTTCCCGCACGGCTCCCCCGTAGGTCAGGATCCGGCAGGAGAGGTCCCCGTCCCGCAGGGCAAGCTCTTCCACCAGCGTCCCGTCGGGCATATGACCGAATCCTGTGCGGTTTTGCATATCCATGCCGTCAGTCCTCCCGTCAGCCCCGGACGCGTCAGGTCCGGGACCGTGATAATGACCCTGCCCGGCTTGGCGAGACACAAAGGCTTGCCAGGCTGGGCGGGGTCATTGTGTATGATACGCTTAGAACCTTGTATTCACAGCGGTTGAACGCCGACTGAGCGGTCTTTTTCCCGCCATACTGCGTGGCTTTCCCTTGTCATCTGTCAGGATGGCTGCGGAACATCTTTTTATCTGGCGGGAAAAATCCTCGCCCATCCAGCATTCCCCGGTTATGAATACGGGTTCTTACTTTTTCTGGACGTATTTCAGGCAGTCCAGCATGACGGCCACAAGGATGATGATGCCGGAGATGACGAATTGCAGGTTGGCGTCAATACCCAGTGTGGTCAGGGAGTAGGTCAGGGCGGTGAAGATAAACACGCCCGTCACTACGCCGGAAATTTTGCCGATGCCGCCGGTAAAGGAGATGCCGCCCACCACGCAGGCCGCGATGGCGTCCATCTCCCAGCCCTGGCCGTAGGACGCCGAGCCGGAGCCGGACATCCGGATGCACTCCAGCCAGGAGCCGAAGCCGTATAAAATGCCGGCCAGGATAAACGCGCCCACCGTAACCTTAAACACCGAGATGCCGGACACCGACGCCGCCTCCGGGTTGCCGCCCACGGCGTACAGGTTCTTTCCAAAGGTGGTTTTGTTCCAGATGAACCATACGATGGCCACCGCCGCCACCGCCCAGAGAATGATGGTGGGGAAGCCGTTGAGCTTGGGGATAATCATGCCCACGATCTCAGACTCAATGCCGCCGAAGGACACGCCCTTGGTGGAGTAGGTGGCCAGACCGAAGATAATCAGCATGGTGGACATGGTGGAAATGAAGGGGTGCATTTTGAACTTGGCGGTGAAGAAACCCGCGATGGTGGTAAAAATGGTACACAGGACGATGCAGACGATCAGGGCCAGGAACACCCGGACGATAACCGGCAGGCCGGTAAAGTCGAAGATGTGCCCGAAAACGCCACCGGTATTGACTCCCTTGTGCATGACGATGGTGGCGGCGGTCATGCCCATGCCCACCATACGGCCGATGGACAGGTCGGTGCCGGCCAGCATGATCAGGCCCGCCACGCCCAGGGCCAGGAACATCCGCGGAGAGGCCTGCTGGAGGATATTCAGCACGTTGTTCATGGTCAGCAGGTGGACATTCTTGACCACGGGGGCAATGACACACAGGGCAATAAAGACTGCGGCAATGGCCAGATAGAGGCCGTTGCGCAGCAGGAAGGTCCGCCAGTTGAAGGTGTAGCAGTAATTCTCCCACCGCTGGGCCATGGACTCGGAAAAGGTGAACTTGGACATCCGCAGCATGTCAATCAGGTGGTACTGATGGTCGAAGGCGGCGTGCCGGCGGTCCTTCACATCCTGCAAGTCCTTGTCCAGCTTCATTTTTGCGTCAAACAGGCGGTTTTTGTGGACGTATTTCTCGTCCTTGAGCTCTTTAGGGTCGCTCAGCTTCGCCATGGTCTCCTGATGGGCCTTGTTGAGCTGCTCTACCTCTGCCTGATACTTTTCCTGGGCCAGGAGCTTTTCCTCGCCGCAGCTGAGCTTTACCTTCTGGTAGTAATCCTGGTCAAAGTGCGCCTTGAGGTACGCCTCGGCGTCGGCAATGAGCTTGGCGGTCTCGTCCTTGTGCCGGGCCTCCACCTCTCTGGCCTGCTTCAGCTCTGCGCTCAGCTTGGCCTGTCTGTCGGCCTTCTCCTGGGCCGTATAGATGCGGTCGCGTTTCAGACTGTCCAGACTGCTCTGGATGTCAATCACCCGGTCTGTACCGTCCTTCCGCAGCGCGTCAATTTTTTCCTGAATGCCGCCGACATAGTCGTCAATGGGCTTGCGGAGCTGGCTCTCCTGTTCCGCAGTCAGAATTTTTGTATTGTCCGCCATACGTAAGTTCCCTCCTTACAGATATTTGGCGCTGAGGCGCAAAAGCTCTTCCTGATCGGTCTCGGCCGTATTGACGATGCCGGAGAGATAGCCGTTTGACATAACGCCGATCCGGTTGGTAATGCCCAGAATCTCGGGCATTTCCGAGGAAACCACAATAATCGTCTTACCCTGCTTGGCCATGCTGATGATGAGCTCATAAATTTCATATTTCGCGCCCACGTCGATGCCGCGGGTGGGTTCGTCCATCATAAAAATCTGGGGTTCCCGCTCCAGCCATTTTCCAAAAATGACTTTCTGCTGATTGCCGCCGGACAGACTGGAGATCATATCGTCCGGCCCCATGCACTTGGTGTGCATGGTCTTGATCTCCTTGTTGGTGGCCTTGACCATCTTGGGGTAGGACAGGGCGGGACCGGACTTGTACTGCTCCAGGCTGGCGATGGTGGTGTTGAAGGTCAAATCGCACTTCAGAAACAGGCCGTTGGCCTTGCGCTCCTCGGTGATCATGGCGAAGCCGTGCTCAATGGCTTCCTTGGCGCTGTTGAAATTCATCAGCCGGTTTTTGAAATAGACCCGGCCGGCCGCCCGGGTGCGCACCCCGAAGATGGTCTCCAGCAGCTCGGTGCGCCCGGCGCCCACCAGTCCGTACAGACCGAAAATCTCACCCTCCCGCACGTCAAAGGAGACGTCCTGCAAATGGGGGGCAAATTTGGTGGACAGGTGCTGAACGGACAGGACGGTGTCCCCCGGCGTATTATCCACCGGCGGGAAGCGGCTCTCCAGGGAGCGGCCCACCATGGCGGTAATCAGCTCGTTCATATTGGTGTCTTTAGCGCGCTTGGTCATAACCAGATTGCCGTCCCGCAGCACCGAGATTTCGTCGCAGATCTCAAAAATTTCGTCCATCTTATGGGAGATATAGATCAGCGAAATCCCCTGCTCCTTCAGCATCCGCATCATCTCAAAGAGCTTGGCCACCTCCTGGACGGTCAGGGAGGAGGTGGGCTCGTCCAGGACGATTACCTGGGAATTGTAGGAAATCGCTTTGGCGATTTCACACATCTGCCGTTGGGAGACCGACATATTCCGCATGGGCTGGCTCAGGTTTACGGTCATGCCCAGCTTGCGGAAGAGCTCGGCCGCCTTTCGCTTCATGCTGCCCTCGTCTATGAGCCCCATAGAGCTGGTGGGATAGCGCCCCAGGAACAGGTTGTCTATGACGTTGCGCTCCAGGCACTGGTTCAGCTCCTGGTGGACCATGGCAATCCCGTTTTCCAGGGCGTCCTTGGGTCCGGAAAAGCTGATCTCTTTTCCGTTTAAATAGATTTTTCCCTCGTCCTTCTGGTAGGTTCCGAACAGGCACTTCATCATGGTGGATTTGCCGGCGCCGTTTTCACCCATAAGCCCCATGACCGTTCCGCGTTTCAGATCCAGGTTGATATGGTCAAGCACCCGGTTTCGGCCGAAGGACTTGCTCA
>CANDFO010000106.1 GCA_947384055.1 uncultured Flavonifractor sp. | reverse complement strand
GAACCACACCTTTGCACAGTACCAGCAGAGCGCGGAGGACATCCGCGCCCGAATCGGGGCTTTCGCCCCCAAAGTGGCCATGGTCCTGGGCTCCGGCCTGGGCTTTCTGGGGGATATCGTGGAAAATCCCATCGTGGTCCCCTACCGGGATATCATCCACTTTAAGGCTTCCACCGCTCCCGGCCACAAGGGGCAGCTGGTATTCGGCACCCTGGAGGGGCAGAAGGTGGCCGTCATGCAGGGGCGGATGCACCACTATGAGGGGTACTCCTATGAGGAGGTCTCCTATGGCGTGCGGGTGCTGCGCCTGCTGGGGTGCGACACCCTGATCGTCACCAACGCCGCCGGATGCGTCAATACCGGCTGGAAGGCCGGGGACCTGATGCTCATTACCGACCAGATGAAGTTCTTCATGGAGTCCCCCCTGCGTGGGGAGAACATCCCCGAATTCGGGGTGCGCTTCCCCGATTCCTCTCACCTGTACACCCCCGCCCTTCAGGAGCTGGCCCGCGCCTGCGCCAGGGACCTGGAGGTGGAGCTGAAGGAGGGGGTATATATGTACTTCCCCGGACCGCAGTATGAGACGCCTGCGGAGATCCGCGCCGCCCGGATTCTGGGAGCCGACGCCGTAGGCATGTCCACCGCTCCGGAGGTCATCGCCGCCGGTCACTGCGGCATGCAGGTGCTGGGCTTTACCCTGCTGAGCAATATGGCCGCCGGCATCCTGAACCAGCCCCTCAGCGAGCAGGAGGTTCTGGACGCGGCCGAGGCCTGCAAAGGCAAATTCTCAAAGCTGGTGCTGGCCTGTCTGCGGCGGCTGTGAGCCCGCCGCGCGCCAACCCTGAAATTTTTTGAAAAAGGAGACCGCTATGGCTACCCTCATTCACAACTGTACCGCACTTCTCATGGACGGCGCCAACACCGTCCTGCCCAACGCTTTTGTAGCGGTAGAGGGCGGGAAGATCACCTGGGTGGGAGACCGCCGTCCGGTGGGTTTTTTTGACGAAATGATCGACGGCGAGGGGGGGCTTCTCCTCCCCGGCCTGGTGAACTGCCACACCCACACCGCCATGACCGCCATGCGGGGCTACGGCGACGGCCACGACCTCCAGGACTGGCTGCACAACTACATCTTTCCCGTGGAGGCCAGATGGGACGACCGGGCAATCCGGGCCTGCACCGCCCTGGGCCTGGCGGAGATGATCGCCTCGGGCACCACCTGCATTGCGGACATGTATATGCACATGGACGCGGTGGCCCAGGAGATTGCCGCCGCCGGCATCAACGCCAACCTGTGCTGCGGCGGTGTGCTCTTTGACCCGGTGTTTGACCCCAAAACCCACCATGACTGCGTCGAGCAGGAGGAGATGACCCGGCGCTGGCACGGCTACAACGGCGGTCAGATTCTCTTTGACGCCTCCATCCACGCCGAGTACACCTCCCGTCCGGAGCTGTGGAAGTGGACCGCCGACTTTGCCAGAGCCAACGGCCTGGGCATGCATGTCCACGTGTCCGAAACCCGGAAGGAGCATGAGGCGTGCATCGCCAAGTACGGCAAAACCCCCTTGCAGACCCTGGACCAGTACGGGGTGTGGGATGTGCGGGCCATTGCCGCCCACTGCGTATGGACCACCCCCGAGGACTGGGCGCTGATGGCGGAAAAGGGGATCTCCCCAGTCCACAACCCGGTCTCCAATCTGAAGCTGGGCAGCGGCATCGCCCCGGTGCCCGCCATGCGGAAGGCGGGAGTCAACGTGGCCCTGGGCACTGACGGGGTATCCTCCAACAACAATCTGGACATGGTGGAGGAGCTGAAATTTGCCGCCGTGCTCCACAATGGGGCCGGCCACGACCCCCTGGCTCTGCTGTCCGGGGACGCCCTGGCCATGGCCACCGCCAACGGCGCCAGAGCCCTGGGCCGGAAGAGCGGGCGCATCGCTGCGGACTATGACGCCGACCTGATTCTTCTGGATTCCCGGCGGCTGAACCTGATTCCCTGTCATGACCCGGTGTCCAATGTGGCCTATGCCGCCCACGGCAGCGATGTACGGATGAATATGGCCCGGGGCAAGGTCATATACAAGGATGGGGACTTCCTCACCATCGATATCGCGCGGGTGAAACGGGAGGTGGCGGAATACGCCGTGCCCCTGCTCTTTGGAGCCTGATAAGGGGGACTGAGCTTGTCAAGCCAACCGAGAAAAAACACCTTTTACGGAGCCGCCGCTCTGCTGGCGGCCACCACTATCCTAGTCAAGGTCATCGGGTTTATCTACAAGGTTCCCCTGATGGCTGTTCTGTCCGATGAGGCTTTTGCGGATTTTAACCAGGCCTACACCATTTACAGCCTGTTTCTCACCCTGTCCACGGCTGGCTTGCCGGTGGCCCTGTCCAAAACCGTGTCGGAATGCAAAACCCTGGGCCGGGAAAACCAGAAGCATCAGGTTTTCCGGGTGGCCTTCTGCGCCTTCCTGTTTATGGGCATTGTGAGCTTCCTGTGCCTGTCGGTGTTCGGTCAGTTTGTGGCTACCTACCTCCTCCGCAATGAGAAGGCGGTGTACGCGGTGATGGCCCTGTCGCCGTCGGTGCTGTGCGCCTGCTGCTGCTCCGCCTTCCGGGGCTATGCCCAGGGACACATGAATATGGTGCCCACCGGCATCTCCCAGGTAATTGAGGCTCTAAGCAAAATGCTCCTGGGGCTGGCTCTGGCGATGCTCATTCTCCGCTCATCCATTGAGCCGGCGGAGCTGCGGGACCGGCTCTCCGCCGCCGGAGCGCTGGTAGGCGTATCCATCGGCAGCATTATGTCGGTCGTCTACCTGGCCTGGAATCACCTGCGCACCCAGCGCCGCCGCAGGGCCCGTGCCAATGACCGGCCCGACTCCGACGGGGAGATCCTTTCCCACCTGCTGAAGCTGGCCATCCCCATCACCCTGAGCTCCTGCACGCTGTCCATCGTCAACACCATTGACGCCGGCATGGTCCTGGAGCAGCTCCAGACGGTCTTTACCGCCATGGAGGAAGGCCTGACCGGTATCGGCAACAGCGTGCTGGACATCTTCCCCAAGGCGGAGGGTATCCTCCAGGCCAATCTCACGGCCCTGGCCCAGCAGGGGGCCGCCTCCGGCATCGACCCGGTGCTGGATTCCGCCCGCTCCCTCCACGGCGCGTATCAGAAGACCATGAGCATTTACAATCTGCCCTTCAGCCTTATGGTGCCCCTGACCGCCTGCATTGTCCCCGGCCTCTCCGCCTGCATCGCCCGGCGGGACCGGATCGGCGCCCAGCGGACCACCGAGTCCGCTATGCGTATCTCCGCGCTCATCGCCCTGCCCTGCGGTTTCGGACTGTTCGCTCTGGGGGAGCCCATCATCCGCATGCTGTCCTTCGGCAACGTGGACGCGGAGCTGGCCGGTCCCCTGCTGTCCATTCTGGGAATTGCCTCCATCTTCGTCTGTATTCAGGTGGTGGCCTCCTCCATCCTCCAGGCCAACGGCATTGTCAACCTGCCTATCGTCACCATGGCCATCGGGGGAATTGTCAAAATCCTTATGAGCTATACCCTGGTGGGCAATCCAAAGATTATGATCTTCGGCGCGCCCATCGGCACTACGACCTGCTTTGCTATTGTCTCCATACTGAATCTGGGCATCATCAAGCGGATGGTCCCCCGCCCGCCCCGATACGGGGTGGTGTTCGGCAAGCCTCTCACCGCCTCCGTCATCATGGGCGGGGCGGCCTGGGCCGCCCATGGACTGCTGTCCATGGGGCTCAAAGGGAGCTTTTTGCTGGACTCCATCGCCACCGCCGGAGCGATCCTGATTGCGGTAGCGATCTACGCGGTTCTGGTGGTGGCGCTGCGGGTACTGTCCAGGGAGGACCTGGAGCTCATGCCCAAGGGAGATAAAATTGCGGAGATTTTGCATATTCACTGAGTTTTTTGGAATTATGGGTTGCAGGAGGCCTTGAAATATGGTAGATTTTCAGTATAAGGATTCTTACGGAGTCAAGGATTTGGAGGAAATTGTAAGAATCCTCCGAGCCCCGGGGGGATGCCCCTGGGACGCGGAGCAGACCCACCAGTCCATCCGCCGCAATTTTCTGGAGGAGACCTACGAGGCGGTGGAGGCCATCGACGAGGGCAGCAGCGAGCATCTCCGGGAGGAGCTGGGAGACGTGCTGCTCCAGGTGGCCCTCCATACGGAGATGGAGCGGGAATGCGGACGTTTTGACCTGGACGGCGTGGCCGACGGCATCTGCAAAAAGCTGATTTTCCGCCACCCTCATGTATTTGGGGACGTGGCGGTGTCGGGCACCGGTGAGGTGCTGTCCAACTGGGAGGTCCTCAAGCGCCAGGAAAAGGGACAGGCCACTCACACCGACGCGCTGGAGGCGGTAGCCCGCGCTCTGCCCGCCCTGTGGCGGGCGGAGAAGGTCCAGAAAAAGGCAAAAAAGGCGGGCTTCGACTGGCCGGAGATCTCCGGCGCCCTGGACAAGCTGTCCGAGGAGCTGGAGGAGCTGCGTCAGGCCGTCCGCCAGGGGACCAATGTGGAAGAGGAGCTGGGCGATCTGCTCTTTTCCGCAGTGAATGCGGCCCGCTTTGCGGATGTGGACCCGGAGGAGGCCCTGAACCGGGCCACAGACAAATTTATCGCCCGTTTCCGTCAGGTGGAAGTCCGGGCCGCCCAGTCGGGGCGCAGTCTGGAGGATATGACCCTGGCGGAGCTGGACACTCTTTGGGAAGAGGCCAAGGGTACTTAACAGCGGAGACGCTTTTAAGTATAGATGCGGCAGACTGTGCCGCGGTAAATACAGAGGAGGATATAGCATGAACAAAGCAGAACTCATCAACGCGGTCGCTGAGAAGTCCGGCCTGTCCAAGCGGGACAGCGAGCAGGCAGTCAGCGCCGTCATCGACGTCATCACCGACAGCCTGTGCCAGGGCGACAAGGTGCAGCTGGTTGGTTTTGGTGCTTTTGAGGTGCGTGAGCGCGCCCAGCGGATGGGCCGGAACCCCAAGACTAAGGAGAGCATCGAGATTCCCGCCTCCCGGGTGCCGGTTTTCAAGCCCGGCAAGGCGCTGAAAGATATCGTAGCCAAATAAACGGCAGGCACGGGGAAAGGATGTGCCATATCATGCGCCTGGACAAATGGCTCAAGGTCTCCCGGCTCATCAAACGCCGCACCGTAGCTAACGACGCCTGCGACAATCAGCGTATTTCCGCCAACGGACGCCCGGTTAAGGCCAGCTATGAGGTCAAGGTAGGCGACCTGCTGGAGCTGCGCTTTGGAGAACGCACGGTGAAGGTGGAAGTGCTGGGCATCAATGAGCACGCCGGAAAAGCGGATGCTCCGGCCTTGTACCGGGAGCTTCATTCATAACACAGAACCCCCCGGCTATGCCGGGGGGTTCCTCAGACTGTCGAAAAACTTCCCCTACGGGAAAGCCTCGCAGAGTTTTGCCGCCCG
>CANDFO010000105.1 GCA_947384055.1 uncultured Flavonifractor sp. | reverse complement strand
CCTGGCAGATGGCCGAGCTGGGCAAGGTGGACGCCGGCGGCGGCGGCACCGTGGCTGGCTTTATGGCTGAGCGGGACATCGACACGCTGGATGCGGGCGTTCCCGTACTGAGCATGCACGCTCCCTTTGAGACGGTTTCCAAGCTGGACTGCTATATGACCTACCGGGGCATGAAGGCGATTTACGAGGCAAAATAAGAACCGGCATTTATAGTCAAAGCGGTTCAAAAGGAGCAAATCGCTCCTTTTGAACCCTGCGGCGACTATATGAATGATTTGCGGATGGCAGGAGATTTAACGCAGAGTGACGGCAAAGGGGCCGGCCCGGGTGCGAGAACCCGGACCGGCCCCTTTTTGGGCCTGTTTCAGGAAAAAGAGTCAGCCGCCGCTCTGGTATTCATTGACCAGGCGGTCATGCTCCGCCAAGGTAGCGGTAAACTGGTGCTTCCCGTCGGGACCCAGCACGTAGAAATAGTATTTGGTGCTGGCCGGGTCCAGGGCGGCGCGCAGAGCTACGCTGCCGGGGCTGGCGATGGGGCCGGGAGGAAGGCCCTGATGGGTGTAAGTGTTATAGGGGCTGTCCACGCCCTGGTAGTCCGCCTGCGTGACCACCCGGCCGGTGACATAGGCGATGGTGGCGTCGATATTCAAGTAGCCTGCCGTCTCATTGTTGGGCCGCAGGAGGCGGTTATAGATGACGGAGGCGATATTTTGCTGGTCTCCGCCGTCAGTCTCCTTCTCGATCATGGAGGCAATGGTGACAATGTCATGGACGCTCATGCCCATATCGGCGGCTTGGCGTCGCATCTCATCGGTAAAAATCTGATCAAAACGGAGAATCATCTTGTTCAGGGCGCTGACCGGGTCCTCACCCATGTAGAACTCATAGGTGTCGGGGAAAAGATAGCCCTCCAGCCGGGTAGCCTGTCCCAGGGGAAGAACCCCTTTCAGGAAAGAGAATTTGAAATCATAATTGGCGGCGGTCTCCCGCAGATCCTCTGCGGGGGCCACACCCTTCTCCTCCAGCAAGGTGAAGATCTGTTCCAGTCGCATTCCCTCCGGGATCGTCACCTGCGTTACCAGGCGGTTGGAGGAGGACTTGCCCATGCTGGCCAGCAGCGCCCGGTAGTCCATGTCGGTATTGAGCTCATAGGTGCCGGGAGAGAGCTTATACTTGGCGTGGGTAAAGGCGGCAAAGAGCTTAAAAACAAATTTATATTCAATAAGCCCCTGGGCCTCCAGCTGGTCGGCCACATAGTCCATGTCCGCTGCCGACACCGTCTCGGTGATGACAGTGGTATCGCCATCCTCGTCGGTTTCCTTTCGCTCCCGCTCCTCATCGGCGAAAATATCGCCGGGCAGGGTGATGACGGCAGAGTGCTCTGCCTTATTCAGGGCCAGCACGTCGCAGGCCCAGGTCCAGCCTAGACCTGCCAGCAGAGCGGAGGCCCCCAGCACGAACACCACATAGAGCAGGGCGCCCAAAATGCCCAGCCCCCGGCGGCGGCGCTTCCGGCGGCGGGGCGGTTCCTCCCGCCGGGGGGGACCCTCACGGGGAAGACCGTTCCGGGGTCTGGGGACCTCCTGGTCGTCAGAGGGGCCGCGATACGCATCCTGTGCCAAGTCGCTTCAACTCCTAATCGAAAAAACTCGCCGCCCACCGGCACCACCTGGCAGCTCCGGGCATAGTATAGGCCAGATTAAGCAAGGTGAGGTGAGAAACATGTGCTGTGGTAACAATGGCTGGGGCGGCGGCAGCTGTATCTGGATCGTCCTGATCATCATTGTGCTGTGCTGCTGCTGCGGCGGCAGCTGGGGCGGCAGCGGCTGCGGCTGCGGCTGTAACTGCAATTGCAACTGCGGCTGCAACAACAACTGCAATTGCGGCTGTAACTGCGGCTGCAACGAAGGCTGCTGCTGAGTCCGCTACCTAAGAACCCGTATTCATAACCGGAGGAGGCCGGATGGACAGGAGATTTTCCTGCCGAGCAGCGTTCAACCGTTGTGAATACAGGTTCTAAAGCCAGAGGGCGGGGCCTTGGGGTCCCGCCCCCCGGCGTATTTGAGAGGGGACAGGCCTTCGGAACGGCAGACGCCGTCCTCCGTGACCACCAGGTCTACCCCCAGGTCGTGGGGCGCCCGGGGGACGGCCTCCACCAGGACGCAGGCGCGGCACAGGGCAGCGGTAATGCCGCCAAAGTCCGACAGCCAGCGGTCATAAAAACCGCCGCCACGCCCCAGTCGTCCGCCGGCGGGGTCAAAGGCCAGGCCGGGGGTCAGCGTCAGGGAAATTTCGGACGGCTCCACCGGCAGGCAGAGGGGGCCGGGCTCCAGCATCCCCATAGGATGCCGGAACAGCGGAGTATCCGCGCCGACCAGCCGGGCCTCCATCCGGCCTTCCGGCAGACACCGGGGAAGCGCCACCCGATGGCCGCGCCCCAGCAGAAGGGGAATGAGCCGGGCGGTGTCCGGTTCGCTCCCCATGCCGCAGTACAGCAGAATCACCGGGGCCTCCGCAGCCTGGGGCAGGGCGAGAAACCGGGTGAACAGCGCTTCGTCACTGCGCCGCCGCGCCTGAGGTGTCAGCGCCGCCAGGCGCTTTCCGGCCCAGGCGCGCATGTGCGCTTTGGAATCCGCATACAGCGCCGCTGTGTACAAAGTTTAAAACTGCTCGCCGCGGTAGTACACTGCATAGCGGACCCGGCGGGCGGCCTCCGCGCCGCGAAGGGCTTCCACCAGCTTCAGGCCAAAGTCAAAACAGGCTCCGGCGGCCCGGCCGGTAATCAGATGTCCATCCACCACGATGGGCCTGCCCCCGGTGTATACGGCGGAGCCCAGCCGGTCCTCCATGCCGGGATAGCACACCGCCTTGCGGCGGTCCAGAATGCCCAGTCCGGCCAGAATGGTGGGAGCGGCGCAGATAGCGGCCAGCCAGCAGCCGTGTTCCCAGGCCCGCTGAATCAGCCCCAGCGCCAGGGGGTCCCGCTGAATGGAGTCCACGCCCTTCAGTCCGCCGGGGAGCACCAGCATTTCCAGATTGTTGAGGTCCAGATTCTGCTCTGCCTCCTCCAGGGACTGGTCAGCGGTGACGGTGATGCCGTGCCCGCCGGCGATCTGCCGTCCGCCCAGACCCACCAGGGATACCTCTACCCCGGCCCGGCGCAGAAGATTGGCCGGAACGATGGCCTCAGACTCCTCAAATCCTTCACCCAACAAGATCATAACCATAATGCTGTGTCCTCCTTCAATTTTATGTAGTTGATTTTTAGAACCCGCATTTGCAGCAGCGGAGTGCCGCCTTGACAGTTTTTTGTCATGCGCCGGCATGCCTGCAAAAATTTGCTTTGATTGACAACAGAAGCCCGCTCCAATACGGCATCCATCCGTTACAAATGCAGATTCTTGATATTTCACAGGATGCCGGAGACCAGCGCCCTGATTTCTTTATGAATAGCGGGAGGTTCCCGCAGATGTCCGGACCCATCGGTGCAGGGCACCTTCCGCCAGCCCAGACAGTCCGCCGCCCGGAGCGCCGTCCGGCGGCAGAGAGCCAGATAAGCGGTGTCCACCTCATGGATATCTCCCCGGGTGTGGGTGGCCTGCTCCCGGGACCGCAGAAGAGCCGCGGCCTGTTCCGTGGGCATATCCAGGTAGAGCACCAGGTCCGGGCGGGGCAGTCCCAGCCGGTCACACTCAAAGTCGAAAAGCCAGTGGAAAAAATCCTCCCACGCCTCCTCCGGCAGCTTGCAGGCCTGGTGGACGGCATTGGAAGTGGTGTATCGGTCGGAGAGCACCAGCCCGCCCTGCCGGTGCCAGTCCCCCCACACCTTTTTCCAGGAGGCGTAGCGGTCCACCGCGTAAAAAGCGGAGGCTGCATAGGGGTTGACGTCGGCGGGATGAGAGCCGAATTCACCCCCCAGATACATGCGGATCAGTGCCGAAGAGGGCTCCTGATACTGGGGGAACACCAGCCGCCGGAAAGAGGTCCCCAGCTGCTCCAGCCATTGGCACAGCAGGCCAAACTGGGTGGACTTGCCCGAACCGTCGGTACCCTCCAGCACAATCAGTTTCCCGCTCATGACCGGCCCCCTTTCAGCCGGACACCCAGCGCCTCCCACAGCACCAGGGGCAGCCTGGACATGCGCCCGATGCGGGCAGGTTCGTTCACCAGCCGGTAGAGCCACTCCAGTCCCAGTTTTTGAAAGCCCGCGGGGGCCCGTTCCACGATACCGGCAAACACATCCAGCGCTCCGCCCAGACCGACCATGAGCTTTGCACCGGTCCCGGGACCGCAGCGGACCATCCACAGCTCCTGCTTTGGCGCGCCCAGGCAGACAAAGACTACGTCGGCGGCGTGGTCCCGGATATCCGCCGCCACCGGGCCGTCCTCCTGGAAATAGCCGTCATGAACGCCGCATATGATGATGCCGGGGTATTGGCTTTTGAGGTTGGCCGCGGCCAGCTCCGCCACGCCGGGCTTGGCCCCCAGCAGGTAGAGCCGCTTTCCGTGCCCTGCCATCCAGCTGAGGAGCCCCTGGGCGAAGTCGATGCCGGGTACCCGTCCCCGCAGGGGGCGGCCCAGGATTTTGGCGGCGTAGGAGACTCCCACCCCGTCGGGCAGCACCAGGTCAGCGCCCAGCAAGGCCTCCCGGAAAGGGGTGTCTTTCTGGGCCGTCAGAAGAAATTCCGGGTTGGGGGTGACAACATAGTGGAAGCCGCCCGCCTCTACCAGGGCCTGTCCCCGCTCTACCGCCTCCGGCAGGGTGACATCGTCAAAGCCGATTCCCAGAATATCCGTCCTCACTGTGCTGCGCCTCCTGCTGCTGGTTTTGGAAAATTGCCGCTTCGCGGCTATTCTACCATAGTTCGGACGAAAAGTCCATGTGGAAAGGGGCGGAACATAGGCATGAAAGGGTAAAGATTCTGTGAAGTTTTATGGAAAAACCGTGATTAAGGCGATGCAGAGTTTTCATGTCCCTGGGAATGCCATAAATTTTTGCAAAATTTACAGTTGACAGACAGGGCGGGCGCCGGTATAATGAAATCCAGCCAAGCCTGAGGGCGCTTTTTTTGCGCCGGTACACTTTATCCCTTAAAAGCGCTAAAGTGTATACCCTGCACAAAATGGAGGAAGCAAAGATGAAAAGATTGTCAAAACTGACCGCACTGCTCTTGTCCGCTGCTATGGTGGTATCCCTGGCCGCCTGTGGAAACGGCGGCAGCGGGGGAGGCGGAAGCGCCGCTACCCCGGCCCCCAACCCCGGAGATGCGCAGAGCGGCACATCCGGTGCCAGCTATGTGGTGGGCATCTGCCAGCTGGCGCCCCACCCTGCCCTGGACGCCGCCACGCAGGGATTTAAGGATGCCCTGTCTGACGCGCTGGGCGATGCCGTTACGTTCCGGGAAGGCAATGCCGGCGGCGAAGCGCCCAATTGCACTACGATTATTGACGGTTTCATCGCCGAAAATGTGGACCTGATTCTGGCCAACGCCACCGCATCCCTGACTGCGGCCGCCTCCGCCACCGATACAATTCCCGTGCTGGGCACCGCCATCACCAACTACGGCGTGGCTCTGAACCTGGACTCCACCGAGGACAAGGTGCTGGGCGGCAACATCTCCGGCACCTCCGACCTGGC
>CANDFO010000104.1 GCA_947384055.1 uncultured Flavonifractor sp. | reverse complement strand
GCTCCCTATGACAATAGGCGCAGTGGCAGCAGGCGTCGATCTCGTTTTCCACCCACCCCCGGCCCTCTGCCAGGAACTGCTCAAAGACATCCAGCGCCTCCGCCCAGCGGCGGTGGTAGTACAGCTCCCTTCCATAGTAAAACTGCTGGCGGGGGTCCAGGGTTTTCCCGGCCGCCAGCTGCGCCTCATAGATCCGCAGGTTCCGGTCCGGGTCCGAGGGGCGGGTCTTGCGATGGGTGACGGCGAAATCCGCGTACAGGATTTTTCCAAACGGCGTAATCGCTTCATGGACGGCCCCCGCCCAGCGCATTCCGGCGCGGTTTTTAATCAGGCGCTCCCGATAGTAGGAGAACGTTACGCGGCCGCTCTCGTCAAATCCGGTGTGGTAAGGCGCCATGACTACCGAAACGGCGGGGTCCAGCGTTTTCTTTAAGGTAAGGAACGCCTCCCGGTCCTCTTCCAGCAGCACGTCGTCCGCGTCCAGCCACATACAGTAATCCATGGAGGCCTGGGAAAAGGACTCGTTTCGGGCGGCAGAAAAATCGTCCCGCCAAGGAAAATCATAGACCTTGTCAGTAAAGCGGGCGGCAATCTCCCGGGTGCTGTCGGTGGAGCCGGTGTCCACGATGATGATCTCGTCCACCAGATCACCCACGCTCTCCAGACAGCGTGCCAATACGTCCTCCTCGTTTTTCACGATCATACACAGGCTGACGCTTACCATTGCAAAACCTCCTTTTATCTGGTCAGGAGATTGCTCCCGCTGGCAAAGGCCAGCGGGAGCAATCTTTCAGCGGTGCTCCGCCTACTCATCCCCTATCTCGACATCGCTGTCGTGTTCCCCGGGGTCAGGCGGTATTTCACCCGCCCCGCTGGCTTCATCCAGCCGGATGATGGAAAGGGAAGCCCCCGCGCCGCCGCCTGTCAGAACAGCAGTTCCGGCAATCTTGGAAAAGAGCTTAAGTGAAATTTTGGAGTTCGCGGGAAGAATCATCTTGATTTTATTTTCGTAACTGGATGTGGGTATCACCGGATCAATGGTAGAGAGGGCACTGCCCGCCCCATTGATCACCAGCTGGGTCTTTAACGGAAGGGCCGTCGTGGTATTCACATGGTAAGAGATCTGATAGACGCCGGACTCAGGCACGGTGAATACGGTGTTCCAAGAGTTGGCCGTAAAACCGGGGGACAGAGCCTGGGCGTTGGGCAGGGCGACGAGAGTCCCATTCGGCGACACCGGGATGCTGCTTCCCTGGGTGTTGGCGGCAAAGGCGGAGGTGAGACCTGGTCCCGGAGCTCCTGCCGGTCCGGTGGGCCCGGTGGCTCCGGCGGGGCCGACTGGGCCGGCCGCGCCCGCGATCCCTGCTGCTCCCGCCGCTCCGTCCGGCCCCGTGGGGCCGGTGGCTCCGGCAGGCCCGGCCGCTCCGTCCGGGCCGGTGGGACCCGTTGCCCCTGTGGCTCCAGCGGCCCCGGCGGGGCCCTGGGCTCCGGCAGGACCAGCCGCTCCGTCCGCTCCGGTGGGGCCGGTGGGGCCCTGGGCTCCGGCAGCCCCGGCGGCTCCGGCGGGGCCCGCCGCTCCCGCCGCACCAATGGGGCCATCTGCTCCGGTGGGGCCGGTGGACCCGGTAGGCCCTGTGGGACCTTCGGCAGGACCGGCCGCGCCCGCGGGGCCCGCAGGACCGGTGGGACCGGGCAGGACCGGGGCGCGCAAGGCGGCGCTCAGCTTTTCGGTCAGCAGCATCTGCTGCTCCATAATATCAGCCAAGGTATTTTGCACGCTCTGGTTGACCCGCATGACTTCCTCGAAGGCCGCCGCCTCATCCAGGCCCGGAAGTGTGCCCAGGACATATTGCAGCTTCTCGCCCTCGGCGTTGAGGATATGGCTCAGGCTGAGCTCCTCGGCGGCAATGGAGGCGATGATCTCATTGAGGCTCCCCACGCGGGTCAGCGGGGGATCGATTTGAGGGAAAGACGGCATTGACATGAAACATCCCTCCTCAGCTCAGACGGGTGATGGATAGGGTCGCGCCGGCGGAGCCGGGCAGCAGCGTGGCCGCGGAAACGATGCCGAACATCTGCAGGGATACCGTAGCCCCGGCGTTCAGATCCAGCAGGGTCTCATTGGAGAAGTGGCTCAGAGGCACCGCTGGCACCACGGTGGAGGCCGTGTTGGGCGCGCCGTTGATGAGCAGGCGGATGCCGCTGGGCAGGGCCGTGGTGGTATTGACGTTGTAGGAGAGCTGATAGCGTCCGGCGGTGTTCACCGTGAATACCGTGTTTGTCCCGTTGACCGTGATGTCCGGGGACAGCAGCTGGCCGTCCGGCAGGGGAATCGGGGCGTCCCCCGCAATCGCGGCCAGCGCGGCGCCGCTGGTATTGGCGGCAAAGGCGGAGGTGGCGGTGACGTTGGGCCCGGCGGGTCCGGTAGGTCCCGTGGCTCCAGTGGGGCCGGCCGCTCCGGCCGCTCCGGTGGGTCCCGTGGCTCCTGTAGCTCCCGCCGCTCCTGCGGGTCCGGTGGCCCCGGTGGCTCCGGCGGCCCCCGCCGCTCCCGTAGGGCCTGTGGGCCCGGTGGCCCCCGTGGCTCCGGTGGCGCCTGTGGGCCCGGCGGGCCCAGGTACACCCACAGCGCCCGTCGCGCCGGTGGGTCCGATCGCGCCCGCCGCGCCCGCCGCGCCGTCCGCGCCGGTAGGTCCGGTAGGGCCTGTGGGCCCGGTGGCCCCTGTGGCCCCCGTCGCGCCGGTGGCTCCGGCGGGTCCGGCCGGTCCGCCTGCGGGCCCGGTGGGTCCGGTAGGACCGGCGGGGCCGGCGGGGCCCTGCATGGGAGAGGCGTCCAGCGCCCCCTGCATCTTCGCTTTCAGGAAGAGTTGGTTCTGCGCGGCGGTCTCCAGCATGCTGCGGACGCTCTCATTGGCGGCCAGCACATCGCCGACCGTGGCGGGAGGGCCGCTGAGGCCGGGCAGCGTACCCAGAATATATTGCAGCTTTTCACCCTCGGCATTGAGGATATGGCTCAGTCCAAGCTCCTCCATGGCGATGGAGGAGAGGATTTGATTGACCGCGTCCTCCCGCTCAATGGGCGGGTCGGATACGGGAAAACTGGGCAGAGACATAAGAGAGAATCTCCTTTCAGATAAGAGGCGCGCCGGTGCGGCACGGGGGAAGAGGGGCTCTCCGCAAAGCCGCGCCCGGGATAGTCTATGCGCCTGCCGGCCGGAGCGTTCTTCCCTGGAACAGAGCCGCCCCGGCTGTCATAGAGTGGAACAGCGGCATGGATACCCTGCCGCGTATTCTCGTTCCGGCATTGCTCGGAACGCATACTGGAGTTTTGAATATGTCGATGCCTTCTTTTCCCCCCAATGGGGGAGATATGACACGGGAAGAGGCTCTGACCATGATTATCGCGTCCATCGCCATGGAGGAGCTTGCCCTGAGCCATATCCTCAATGCTGAGGGTGAGAAGCTGCAATATATCCTAGGAACCTTGCCGGGTACAAGTCCCTGTGCCTGTCCGCAGGATGTGCTGGCCGTCAACAAAAGCGTGACCGCTCTTGTCGAGGCGGTCACCCAGAACCAGATGCTGCTGAAAAACAAGCTGAGCCAGGTGCTGGAGTTCTGTCCGCTTCCTCCGCCTCCACCCAGCCCACCTGGGCCTCCGCCCTGTCCGCCTGGGCCCCCGCCCTGTCCGCCTGGGCCCCCACCCTGTCCGCCTGAGCCCCCGCCCTGTCCGCCTGGGCCCCCGCCCTGTCCGCCCGGGCCTCCGCCCTGTCCGCCCGGGCCTCCGCCCTGTCCGCCCGGGCCTCCGCCCTGTCCGCCTGGGCCCCCGCCCTGTCCGCCTGGGCCTCCGCCCTGTCCGCCGGTTTGTCCGTCCCCCTGCCCACCGCCCCATCCTGCTCCCCATAGGGAGCAGGCCTGTGAGGGCGGCGCCCTCCAGCTGGCCGCCCGGCGGGGGGGGACGCTGTGGAATCCGAGCAGCCGCCTGACCTGGAGAAAGCGGAGCCGGTCGGGAAAAGCCATTCGATGGGATGAGTGCGCTCCCGACCAGATCTATCTGAGCCCGGGGAAGGCCTACACAGTCCAGTACGCGCTGAATGTCCGCGCCGCGGCTCCGGCGAAGGGGACGGGAACCATTTTTCTTAAACAGTCGCCCTGCGGCATGTTTACAGACGCGCTGCCGCTGTGCTTCCCGATGGAGGACCTGACCCGCGGCCCCCAGTCTCTGCGCATGTCCGCCGTGCTGCATCCCTGTTCAGACTGCGGATCCGAGACATGCCTGACCCTGGTGCTGGACGCCAAAAGCGCCTTATGCGTGGAGGGCGCCGTCATGGATATTGTAGAGCTGCCATGGGCGGGCCCGCAGATCAGCCGGCGGAGTCCGAAGGAGGTGGTTCCACTGTGAATACTGAACAGGGATTGACCATAAAAGAACAGCTGGCAAACCCGCAAAACTATGGAGAGAAGAGAACAGCGGACCAGATCCGGTATCTGGTCATCCACTACACCGGCAACGACGGAGATACGGCAGCGAATAATGCGGCCTACTATCAGAGGACCGTGGTGCAGGCCAGCGCCCACTACTTTGTGGACGATACCACCATTTACCGTTCCGTGCCGGAGCTCTGCACGGCCTGGGCCGTAGGCGGAAAAAAGTATGCCGACGCCGAAGAGACCGGCGGCGGGACCATGTATGAAATCGTCCGCAACGCAAATTCCATCAGCGTGGAGCTGTGCGACACGGTGCGGGACGGGACCTACCAGGCCACGGAGGCCACGCTGAAAAACGCGTTTGCCCTGTGCCGGGCGCTGATGGAGAAGTATCACATCCCGATGGAGAACGTTTACCGGCACTTTGATGTGACCGGGAAGCACTGCCCGGCCTATTATGTGGACCCGCAGAAATGGGCGGAGTTTAAGAGGAGACTGGAGGTGTGGAAAGTGATGGATAACGACCCGAGTCCCGCCTATAAGGAGGGCGTGGAGTGGGCTCTGAAGGAAGGAATCCTCCTCGGGAATGAGGAGGGGGATCTGATGCTCCGCCAGGGGCTGACGCGGGAGCAGTTCTGCGCCATGCTGAAGCGGTGGAATGACCAGGTGGAGCGGAGAGCGGCGCCTTGAGGAACGAGCGTTTGTCAAAAAAGGGCTCCCGCCGGTTTGACCGGCGGGAGCCCTTTGGCGCGCGCTTTTCGGCAAAGGCCAACACGCGGTTTGGCTTCACGGCTTATCATCCGCAGCCTTTCTGACTCCTGCCGCGTCCACCTTGCCCTCGGCAATGATGTAGGACACCACGGAAGCCACCGATACCACAGCGCCCGCTACGGAGCTGATGGTACTTTCATCCAGTCCGAACACCATGGCCAGGCCCGTGACGATACCTGCCATTGCCGCCCAGAACTTGCGGGAGCTCAGCTTTCGTTTCCAATCAATCTGATTCATAATGTACCGTTCCTCATATCGTAAGATTCGCGCATGTTTTAAGCGCCTCCGCTTCTCCGGCAGGCGCGGGAAAGCCTGTGAACAGGATTTGCCTTCAGCCCTCTTCGTCGTGCGCAGCCTGATTGAGATGCTCTTCGAGCCGGTTCATGGCTTCCGTAACCGGGCCGTTGCAGCCCTGCTCCTTTAAGCCCTTCAGACAGGCCAGCAGTCCAT
>CANDFO010000103.1 GCA_947384055.1 uncultured Flavonifractor sp. | reverse complement strand
TTTTTGGTACTTTTTCCTTGCGGAAAAAGTACGCCCCCGTCCCCCCGCGGGGGAATAAAATTTTAGTTTTTTATTTTTTCCCAATAGGCTCGGGCGGCCTGTTCATTTTTGTTGTCGCCATACTGATAATAGACAACCCCCGACAGCTCGTCAGGCAAATACTGCTGCCTGACCCAATGCCCCGGGAACTCGTGGGGATACATATACCCCTGCTCCCGCTCCTGGCCCGTGGTGTCCGCATGGACGTTTTGCAGCTCCCTGGGAACAGAGCCGGTCTTCCCCCTCTTTACGTCGCTCCACGCCGCTCCAATGGCGTTGACTACGGAATTGGACTTGGGCGCGGTGGCCAGCAGGACCGCCGCCTGGGCCAGCGGCAGCTGCGCCTCCGGCAGGCCAAGCTGCATCGCCGTATCTACACATGCCTTTACAATCGAAACCGCCTGGGGATAGGCCATGCCAATATCCTCGCTGGCTGAGCAGAGCAGCCGCCGGCAGGGCGTGATTAAATCCCCCGCCTCCAAAAAACGGGCCAGATAATGCAGCGCCGCGTCCGGGTCGCTGCCCCGCAGGGACTTCATCAGCGCCGACGCCAAGTCGTACATGGCGTCGCCCCCGCGGTCATAGCGCATGGCGCTGCGTTGGGACACCTGCTCCGCGTCCGCCAGGGTCAGACGCAGTCTGCCGCCCTCTACCGGCGCGGCCTCATAGAGCAGCTCCACCGCGTTCATCGCCTTCCGCACGTCCCCGCCGCAGGCATGGGCAATGTGATCTATCACGCCCTCCTCCAAAACCAGCGGCAATTGGCTCTCCCCCTGCACCAGCGCAAACGCCCGCTCCACCGCCGGGCGCACCTCGCTCGCGGTCACCGGCTTGAATTCGAACACCGTGCTCCGGCTCAGCAGAGCGGCATAGACGTAAAAATAGGGGTTCTCCGTAGTGGACGCGATCAATGTAATCGAACCGTTTTCCATAAACTCCAGCAGCGACTGCTGCTGCTTCTTATTGAAATATTGGATCTCATCCAGATACAACAGCACGCCCCCCGGGGCCATCAGCGTCCCCACGTCCCCTATAATATCCCGCACGTCCTGCAAGGACGCGGTGGTGGCGTTCAAACGGTACAGCGTCCGGTGTGTCCGCTTGGCGATGATGTTGGCAATGGTGGTCTTCCCGGTGCCGGAAGGTCCGTAGAAAACCATGTTCGCGTCCGTGCCCTTTTCAATAAACCGTCTGAGCAGGGCGTTTTTCCCCAGCAAGTGCTTCTGCCCCACCACCTCCTCCAGGCTCGCGGGGCGGACGCGGTCCGCTAAAGGCCGGTCCATGGGCGGTCACTCCTCTCAAGTTTCCTGGGGCGGCGGAAAACCGCTACCCCCTGCATTTTTCCGCGTCAATGGCCAGCACCACCATCAGCGCGCACAGGGCGTTGTCCGGGTCCGGCACGTCGATGACATAGGTATCCGTCCACTGCCACAGCTCCTTGCTGATAGCCGCCACCAGGCCCTGGGACGGACTGGTGATGGAGTAATCCCACTCCATCCACTCCCCTTCCACCTCCCAGTCGCTGCAATCGAAGGTGAAACGGGGCCTCAGAAAGGTAAATTCCTTCCGGATTTTCCCCAGATACTCGCCATAGGCGTATAGCTCGAACTCCGGCAGCAGGGTGAAGACCTTTTCCTCAACGGAGCCGATCTGCCGCCCGGAGGCGTCCAGAATGTGGAGGCAGTGGCCCCAGCTGAGCTTGCCCTCCACCGTAAAAAGGGTCTCTCCGTCCTCATTATAGATATCATAGCTGTCGAACCAGGAAAAAAAGCGCTGCTTGAAAAGCATTTTCATATAGACATCCTCACATTTTCATTCTTTCAGACGGGACCGGGCTGAAATTGTTCCTCTTCCACCAAGACTTCGATCCCGCCGGCGGAAAGCTCCGTCACCTTCTCCTGAAACGCCGCCACATTCTCCGATGGCATCAGCACCGTCAGCAGCACGTCCGCCGCGAAATCCGCGTTCTGCACCGTCCCGCCGGATTTTTCCACCAGGAGCCGCATCCGCTCATAGAGCGGATAGGGGCACGGCGCCGCCAGCACCGCCCACAGGCGCATCCGGCTGACGCCCGCATTGTCCAGGGCCAGCTTGGCCGTCCCGCCGTAGGCCCGCGTCAGCCCCCCCGCCCCCAGCAGGATGCCGCCGAAATAGCGGGTCACGACGCACAGGACGTTGGTCACCTCCTCTTTGAGGAAGACGTTCAGCATCGGCTGTCCGGCAGTTCCCTGGGGCTCGCCGTCGTCGCCGTAGCGAAGGACGTTCCCCTCCCGCAGCACATAGCACCAGCAGTTGTGCCGGGCGTCGTGGTAGCATTTGCGGACTTTTTCGAGCTGTTCCCGGGCGGCCTCCTCCGTCTCCACCCGGAAGACCTGGCCGATGAACCGGGAACGCTTCTCCACATATTCCGCCATGCCGTAACCGGCGGGGACCAAATAGCTATCCATGGGCGCCTCCCCTCTGTTCCCACTGAGAGCGGGTCATGAAATAAAAGCAGGTGGGCCGGTCCGGGTAGAACTCGTCGGTAATGTTTTCCGTAAAGGCGTACAGGAACCCGGACTTCTCGATCACCCGCCGGGACCGGGCGTTCTCCCGGTAGTGGGTGCACCAGACCTCCTCCAGGCCCATATCCTTGAACCCGTACCGCAGCAGCTCCGCCACCACCTCCGGCATGATGCCCCGGCCCCAGTATGCGGGGGACAGGGCGTAGCCGATAGCCAGACTTTTTTCGCCGTCCCACGCCTTGCCATGATGGACAAATCCGGCGGAGCCGATGGCCCGCCCGGTCTCCCGGTCCACCACAGCGAAGGTGTCGGGGGAGGAGAAGACGGTGCGGATGATCTCCCGGCTCTCCTCCACGCTCTCATGGGGCTTCCAGCCCGCGATGGGGCCGACGCGGGGATCTTTGCAGTAGGCGTAGAGGTCCGGCGCGTCCGCCTCGGTGAAGGGGCGGAGGATGGTTCGCTTTGTCTCTAATACCGGCATGGCGGTCCTCCTTGCTTATGGCCGGACGTTCTCGTCCGTGCGGCACATCAAATAATCCAGCGTAACCTCGAAATGGTCTGCCAGGGCGATCAGATTGGCGTAACCCGGGAGATTTTCTCCCAGCTCAAACCGCTGGTAATGCCTCTGCTGCAAGCCGATTGCGGCAGCCGCCTGGGCCTGCGTTTCCTTTTTTTGTTTGCGCAGCTGGCGCAAGCGTTGTTTAAATTCCATAACTGCCCTTTGACACGCCAGTGTTTCCATCCCTACCGCTGGTCCGTGCGGCACGCAAGATAGTCCAGCGTGACACCAAAATGGTCTGCCAGAGCGCAGAAATAATCAAATCCCGGCTTTTGTTCTCCGGCTTCATAGCGCTGGTATTGGCGCAGAGTTACCCCAATAGCCTCCGAGGTCTGCGTTTGGGTCTGTCCCGCTTCGAGCCGCAGAGCTTTTATTCGCTCGTAATATTCCATGAAACTACCTCTTTACATGACTAATCGTTCGTAGCATAATCGATTTATAACTAATAAGTCACAAATCGGAAAGGAGACGCAGCATAACTGATTTTATGCGGTGGCTGTATGCCAGCTGCATACGTCCACAGATCGAAAAACAGGCGCGGGGCTCTGTCAGTCCTCCCAGGGTTCCCTCGGCTCCGCCCAGCCCTCGATATAGGGTTTCACGGCTCCAATGGCCCTGGGATTGCACACGGCGGCGACGTCGATGGTCTCCGCGTATTCCACGCTCTCCACCTTGGCCTCCCGGTACAGCAGGTCCAGCAGCCCGCCCTTGTCGTAGGGCAGATGGACCACCACCCGGCGGGTCCCCTTGTCCAATATCCTGTCCACCGCCCGGAGAAGCTCGTCCAGGCCCTCCCCGGTCTTGGCGGAAATGTTTACGGCATCCTCCCCGTGGGGCCGGATATCCCCCCAGAACAGGTCGGATTTGTTATAAACCCGCAGGCAGGGCGTCTGCTGCGCCCCCAGCTCCGCAATCAGACTGTCTACGATCTGGGCCTGCTCCTGCCAGTGGGGGTTGGAGATGTCGATGACGTGGAGCAGCAGGTCGGCGTACTCCAATTCCTCCAGCGTAGCCTTGAAGGCGTCCACCAGCTGATGGGGCAGCTTGCGGATAAAGCCCACCGTATCGCTGATGACCACGTCCAGGGTGTCGCTGACGGTCAGGAGGTGGCTGGTGGTGTCCAGAGTGTCAAACAGCCGGTCGTTGGCGGGGATGTCCGCCCCGGTGAGGGCGTTGAGGAGGGTGGATTTTCCGGCGTTGGTGTAGCCTACGATAGCCGCCACCGGTATCTCGTTCTTCATCCGCCGCTGGCGCTGGGTGCCCCGGACGCGCCGGACGTCCTCCAATTCCTCCTTCAATTTGTCGATCTTCCGGTGGATATGCCGCCGGTCCGTCTCCAATTGGGTCTCGCCGGGGCCCTTGGAGCCGATGGGGCCTTTGCCGCTGGTGCCGGCCTGCCGCTCCAGATGGGTCCACATGCCGGTCAGGCGGGGCAGCAGGTATTGGTACTGGGCCAGCTCCACTTGCAGCCGCCCCTCCCGGGTCCTGGCCCGCTGGGCGAAAATATCCAGGATCAGCGCGCTCCTGTCCAGCACCTGCACCCCCAATTCCTCCGTCAGCGCCCGCATCTGCGAGGGGCTCAGGTCGTTATCAAAGATGACGGCGGTAGCCTCCTCGTTCTTAACCAGCTCTTTGATTTCCGCCGCTTTTCCCTCGCCGATGAAGGTCCTGGGGTCCGGAGACGCCCGGTTTTGCAGCACGGAAGCCGCCGCTTCGCCCCCGGCGGTCTCCACCAGGGCCTCCAGCTCCTCCATGGACTCCTCGTCGGCGTTGTCCTTGGCGTCCAGCCGGGGGCTGGAGAGCCCGGCCAGGATGACGATGTCTCTTGGTTTTTTGATTTCAGCTTGTTCTGTCATAGGTTCCCTTCACATATCGAATTTTTCCTGGTCCAGGTACACCCTGGACCCCGTGGCGCCCCTCTGCCCCTGGTACTTGCCGCGATAGGGCCGCGTGGCCGCGCCCTCCATCCGGGCGAAAACCAGCTGTCCCACCCGCCGCCCCGCCCGCAGCTCGATGGCGCAGCGGTTGGCGTTGAACAGCTCCAGGGTGATTTCCCCCTCAAAGCCGGGGTCCACCCATCCCGCGTTCTGGATAAACAGCCCCATCCGCCCCAGGGAGCTCCGCCCCTCCACAAAGGCGGTGAGGTCGCCGGGCAGGACGAAGTACTCCATGGTGGAGGCCAGGATGAACTGCCCCGGCAGGAGCACGTAGGCGTCGCTTTGCAGGGTCTTGTAGGCGATCTCCTGGCGCATGGTGATGACGCCGGAGGGCGAGTCCTCAATTACGGAGAAGGTATTGCCCAGGCGGATGTCCACGCTGGCAGGCTGGACCTGTTCCCTCTCCAAGGGGGAAATGGACAGCGTTCCGTTTTCCAGCCGCTCCAGGATCGCCTTATCAGAAAGGATCATATTATCCGCCCCTCCGCTCTCTCCAGTAGTATGTCCAGTATAGCCGAAACGGGACGGATTTGCAACATTTTTCCGTCCCGCTTTAAAAAAAGCCCGGCGGGGCGGCATGGCAGCGCGCTGCTGCCCTTCGGCCCGGGGGCTTCTCGCCCCCGGACCCCTCGGGTACTTTTGCCGCGCGGCAAAAGTACCCAAAAACG
>CANDFO010000102.1 GCA_947384055.1 uncultured Flavonifractor sp. | reverse complement strand
GCCAACCACTGCGCCGAGGACGAGACCGACCTGAGCAAGGTCAATCTGGATCTGGACCTGTTCGCGGTCTATACCGCCGCTTTTCTGGAGGGGACCGAGGGGGCGCTCACTCCGGCGGAGGTGGAATTTCTCCCTTGGGGGGCCAAGCTGATGACCCTGGAGTGCGGCATCCGCTTTCTGACCGACCATCTGTTGGGGGACGTCTATTTCCACATTGACCGGGAAGGACAGAACCTGGACCGCTGCCGCACTCAGTGCAAGCTGGTGTCCGATATGGAGGCCAGCTGGCAGCAGCTGCGTCAGATTGTCGCCGGATGCCGGTAGGCCCGCCCGCTGTTTTCTTACATCTTTATTACTGCGAATAGACGGTCCGGAGGCAGGATGCCGCGGCCTAGACGGGTGGGTTGCGCCCGCCTTCCGCCGCGCCTGGCGCATCTCTCCGCCTTTTTCGGAGACACCTGCCGCCGGACCATCCTGTGAGGAGGCCGTTATGAACGAAGGAACCACCCCCGCCCCCGGCCGGACCGGGGAAGTGGAGGCCGCAAAGGTGAGCCTCCCCAGAACCATCCACCTGGTTCCCCTGAATCACGTGTGCGGGTTTGATATCCGCCCGGGCTTCTATGAAATCAACGGGGCCACCGCTATCCCCGGCGGAGTGAACTTTACCGTCCACTCCCGCGGGGCCACCGCCATTGAGCTGCTCCTGTTCCACCGGACCGAGGCAGAGCCTTTTGCGGTAATCCCTTTCCCGGAGCACTACCGCATCGGCAACGTGTACTCCATGATTGTGTTCAAGCTGAACATTGAGGAGTTCGAATACGCCTACCGTGTGGACGGCCCCTACGACCCCAGCCGGGGACTGGTGTTCGACCGCAGGCGGTATCTGCTGGACCCCTACGCCAAGGCGGTTACAGGCCAGAGCCGCTGGGGAGAGAGCGCCTCCGGCGGACAGCATTACAAGGCCCGGGTGGTCAAGGACGACTTTGACTGGAAGGATATGCCTCAGCCGCTTATTCCCATGGAGGACCTGATCATCTATGAGCTCCATGTGCGGGGGTTCACCAAGCACAGCTCCTCCGGAGTGACCCACCCCGGCACTTTCGCAGGTCTGAAGGAAAAGCTGCCCTATCTGCTGGAGCTGGGGGTCAACGCCATCGAGCTGATGCCCATTTTTGAGTTCGACGAGCTCCAGGACCGCCGGGAAGTGGACGGGCAGACTCTCTGCAATTACTGGGGCTACAGCACCGTGAGCTTTTTTGCCCCCAATACCAGCTATTCCGCCAGCGTGGAGTACAACCGGGAGGGCAACGAGCTCAAGGACCTGATCTGCGCCTGCAAGCAGAACGGCATTGAGGTCTACCTGGACGTGGTGTTCAACCATACGGCGGAGGGGGACGAGCGGGGGCCCTTTTTCTCCTTCAAGGGGTTTGACAACAATATCTATTACCTGCTTACCCCCGACGGGCACTATTACAACTTCAGCGGCTGCGGCAATACCCTCAACTGCAACCACCCCATCGTCCACCAGATGATTGTGGACTGTCTGCGCTACTGGGTCACGGCCTACCGGGTGGACGGGTTCCGCTTCGACCTGGCCTCCATTCTGGGGCGCAATGAAGACGGCACCCCCATGCGGGAGCCTCCCCTGCTCCAGGCGCTGGCCTTCGACCCCATTCTGGGGGATGTAAAGCTCATTGCCGAGGCCTGGGACGCGGGGGGGCTCTATCAGGTGGGCACATTCCCCGCCTGGAACCGCTGGGCGGAGTGGAACGGCCGCTACCGGGACGACCTGCGCCGCTACCTGAAAGGGGACAGCGGCATGGCGCAGGCGGCGGTCCAGCGAATCGCAGGCTCCCTGGACCTGTACGAGGCCAGCCGCCGCAAGAACGCCTCGGTGAATTTCATCACCTGTCACGACGGATTTACCATGTGGGACCTGTTCAGCTATAACTGCAAACACAACGAGAAAAACGGCTGGAACAACACCGACGGGGCCAACGACAACAACAGCTGGAACTGCGGCGCGGAGGGAGAGACCGGCGACCCGGCTGTTCTGGAGCTGCGGCGGCGGATGGTGCGCAACGCCTTCGCCCTGCTGATGTGCAGCCGGGGTATCCCCATGTTTCTGGCCGGGGACGAATTCTGCAACACCCAGTTTGGCAACAACAACGCCTATTGTCAGGACAATATCATCTCCTGGCTGGACTGGTCCCTGCTGGAGCGCAACCGGGATATGTTTGAATTTTTCCGGTATATGATCGCCCTGCGCAAGAGACACCGTCTGCTGCGGGCCAACCTGAGCGGCGGAGCCTGCGGTTTCCCCGACGTGAGCTTCCACGGTGTAACGCCCGGGCACACGGAGTCCTTTGCCAGTCACGAGCACTATGTGGGGGTCCTTTTCGCCGGATGGGAGCGGGACCAGGGCTCCCAGCTGATCTATGTGGCCTCCAACGCCTGGTGGGAGGATTTGACGGTCACGCTGCCTGCGCTGCCCGCCTCCATGTGCTGGGAGCTGGCGGCGGACACCTGGCAGGCGGAGCAGCGGCCCCGCCCCCAGACAGAAGCCGCCTTCCGGATCCACAGTCGGAGCGTGATGGTGTTCACGGCCGGCTAACGGGGCCGGGCACGCCGCCGTCAGGAGAGGAGGAAGCCCTTGGTTTGCTATTTTGCCCCCATGGAGGGGATTACAGGCTGCCGCTACCGCCGCACCCATTGGGCGTGCTTCCCCGGAGCGGACAAATACTTTATGCCCTTTGTCTCCCCCCGGCAGGACCACACCTTCACCCGCCGGGAGCTGACCGGACTGCTGCCGGAGCACAACCGCGGCGTACCCGCGGTGCCCCAGCTGCTCGCCCGGAATCCGGAGGATTTCCTCTGGGCGGCGGGAGAGCTGGCATCCATGGGCTATCGGGAGGTCAATCTGAACCTGGGGTGTCCCTCGGGGACGGTCGTGGCCAAAGGGAAGGGGGCGGGGCTTCTGGGGCGCCCCCAGGAGCTGGAGCGGTTTCTGGACAAAGTGTTTGCCGCCGCCCCGGTGTCGGTGAGCGTGAAAACCCGCCTGGGCCTGACGGAGCCGGAGGAGTTTGGCCCTCTGCTGGAGCTGTACAGACGCTATCCCATAGCGGAGCTGATCATTCACCCCCGGGTGCGAACGGATTTTTATAAGGGACGCCCCCGCCTGAACGCGGCCGCTCCCGCAGTGGAGGGCTGCCCCTTTCCCGTCTGCTACAATGGCGATATCGTCACCACCGGAGACGCGGCGGCGCTCGCGGCACGCTTCCCAAAGATAAACGCGGTTATGGCAGGGCGCGGCGCGGCGGCGGACCCGGCCTTGTTCCGCAAGCTCAAGGGCGGACCGGCGGCGGAACGGGCAGAGCTGCGGGAATTTCACGACAGGCTGTATGAGGGCTACTGCCGGGACTTTGACAGCCGCCGCAACGCCATGCTGCGGATGAAAGAGCTCTGGTCCTATCATATAGGGCTCTTCCGGGGCGGAGAACGGCTGGCCAAAGCCCTGCGGAAGGCACGGGACCCCGGCCAGTACGAGGCTGTGACAGCGGAGCTCTTCCGCACCCTACCCCTGGAGGCGGATGCCTCGGAGGTCTGGCGGATCGATGCGGGAACGGGGCCGGCGCCGGGAACCGACAGCCGGTGGATACTGGAGCAGGAGCCGGGTTCCTGAATTGGCGGCTCTCAGCGCCTGCTCAGCGTCTCTTTGCGTATATTTGAGGTGCGGAACAGGCTCCCGGAATTTTATCAAGTTTGATGATTTGGAGGCACGGAATAAGAATGGATACCATTCCCTTACCCCCCATCCTGCTGGACGGCGCTTCGGGTACGGAGCTGTACCGGCGGGGAATGCCCCGCGGGGCCTGTACCGAGGCCTGGGTGCTGGAGCACCCGGATGCTCTGCTGGAGCTCCAGCGGGACTATGTGTCCGCCGGCAGCCAGGTGCTGCTGGCCCCAACCTTTGGGGCAAACCGGGCTTCTCTGCGCAGGCACGGCCTGGAGGCGCGGACAGCGGAGCTGAACCGCCGCCTGACGGAGCTCTCCCGGCAGGCCGCTCAGGGCCGCGCGCGGGTGGCCGGAGACCTGGCCCCCACAGGATTGTCCATAGCCCCCTTTGGAAAGAGCAGCTTTGAGGAGCTGGTGGAGATCTATACCCAGCAGGCCGCCGCTCTGGAGGGCGCGGGGGTGGACCTGTTCGTCGTGGAGACAATGACGGCTATGTACGAGGCCCGCGCCGCGGTACTGGCCTGCAAAGCCGTTTCGGAGAAACCCATATGGGTCACGTTTACATGCGACGCAAACGGCCGGACGCCCGCCGGAACCGACGTGCTGGCCGCGCTGATCGTCATGCAGGGAATGGGCGTATCCGCGTTCGGGCTCAACTGCTGCGAAGGGCCCGCCGGGATGCTGGAGCAGTTCCGGCGGATGGCCCCCTATGCCCAGATCCCTCTGATTGCCAAGCCCAGCGCGGGACTGCCGGGCGCAGAGGGAAAATCCGCCCATCCCTATCTGCCGGGGGAATTCGCCTCTTTTGTGCCCGCTTTCGCCTACGCCGGAGTGCGCATGTTCGGCGGCTGCTGCGGCGCCGGTCCGGAATATATTGCGGCGCTGAAACGGGCCCTGTCCCAGGTGCTGTTTTCCAACCTGTCCGCCCCCAGGCAGGACCCGGATGTCATTCCCTGCGCCAGCGAGCGGGAGGCCCGGTTTATTACCCCCGACGTGGACGTGGGGGAGACCATCGCGTGCGGTCCCAACCTGCTGGAGGACATTCTGGAGGCGGAGGAAAACGCCCCGCAGGGGGCGCTGAAAATCGCGGTGCTGGAAGAGGACGACCTGGACATTTTCTCAGAAAATCAATATGCGGTGCAGGATGCCCTGTGCCTGTTTTCCGACGTGCCCGAACTGCTGGAACGGGCTCTGCGCCTCTACCAGGGCCGGGCTTTCTGGGATGGCACCGGGGACCTGGAGCCGGAGTTTCTGACGGAGATGAGCAGGAAGTACGGTCTGATTCTGTTGTAATGGCTGCAAGAACGCTCCCGCCGTAAAAAATACCGTAAAAAACGCTCCGGGCAGTTGTGGCCTAAAAAGCATGGGAGACAACTGTCAGGAGGCTTACGCAGATAAAAGGGCCGGGGAATTTCTTCCCCGGCCCCTGAGCCTGTCGAAAAAGGCCTCTGGCCTTTTTCGACAAAAGAGATACGGCCTGCCGCGCGCACCCTTTGGGCACACTTGCAGGCCGAGAAGTGTCATTTTCGAGGCACATGTCCCCGAAAATGACCGGTTTTGACTTTATTTTGCCGCCCCCGGGCGGCAAAACTCTGCGAGGCTTTCCCGTGGGGGAAGTTTTTCGACAGTAAAGGGGCCGAGGAATTGCTTCCCTGGCCCCTTTGTATTTTAGCGGGTTCCGCGCCCTTCTTCCGCACCTGTTTAAACCGCAGGGCACTGGAACGGCGCGGAAGGTCAAGCCCTCATAAGGAAATTAAGGGCAAGGCCGACCATGATGGTTTACCTTGTCCTTTTTACCGTGTAACCCACTATGATACTTTCGGGGAAAATGTCTGCGGGACAGAACAATAAACTTGAAGTCGTTAACCTAAAACTTCCATGACTTTTTCAAACTTATCTTGATAATGTTCTTTGCTTGCAGCAGATAGTTTTTGAAAACTTCTCGTCAACTTGTCTTTTACAAATGTCTTGCCTTCTTCCATTCCCATATTTTTTTGAACGTATGCCAAATATAAAAGACTCGGCACACTGTCAAAGTGTGAGATCGCATCGGCGTCGGCAACACATAATTCTTCAAGGCTGGTTTTCTCCAAACGGATACTCCCTCTGTGATTTTTGATACACTTTTGCACCAAAGCAATCTTTTTATCATCATAACCATATTCATTTAGAATATGATAGGCCATTTCTGCCCCATGGATATGGTGAAGTTCATAGAGACTATAATCCGTAATAGAAGCAATATCATGCAGCCAAGCCGC
>CANDFO010000101.1 GCA_947384055.1 uncultured Flavonifractor sp. | reverse complement strand
GCTGGCATCTGCAACTTTGACCGCTTAGCTTAATTTCGCAAGAGGTCTATTATATTTTTCATGGCTTTGCTCCTTAAACAATCATTTTATCGTTACATGGAACGCAAAGCCTAATGCGGACGATACCCTCCCATTCAGATGGAGAAACCGCTCCGTGCAGATATCGTCCTATATTAGACCTTGCACGGAGCAGAAACATCTGCGGAAAAAGGCAATAAGTACATCATTTTGCAGCACCTCCTATTACATGTTTTGAAAAAGGCTGCCCCTCACGGGTCCACCCAGTTGGGGACCGTGTCCCGCAGCTCGGCCTGCTTGGCGGGGTTCCAGTCCGCCGGGTCGCCGATGCAGTACCCGCCCATTTTGCGCAGGTCCCGGAAGCAGTGGAGGGTGTAGCGGATGTCCACATACTCCTCCCCCACGTCCAGCACCACCTTCTCCACCACGCCCCGAGGGAATTTCTCCGTCACGCGGCGGACGTAATAGGCCTGCTCCTCCGGGGACAGCGTCCCGTTTTGCACCACCACAAGCATCTCAAAGCCCTCCTGATCTGTCTTTTTCTCCATTATACACACCCCGCCGGGAGGATGCAAGCCCAAAAATGCCCGTTCCGGCAGGAACCGGGGCCCGGTGCGGAATTGCAAATGCCGCCCCACAGCCCTTGACGCCGCCCTTAAATTGAGATACAATAGGACAGCCGCGATAAAAACGAAACCTGCGGACAGGAGAGATTTATGAAGCGTCATATTACAAAGATCATCTATATCGCCTCTGTGGTCCTGTATCTTCTGCTGGCTTTTGAGCTGGTGGGAGGGATCATGTCTCTGAACGGCTACGAGCTGTCCATGGACCCGGAGATCCTATCTCAGAATATGTCCTATTTTCTTGCCGTCATCCTCACCTTTGCCTGCGCGTCGATCCTGCTGTGTCTGGCCCGGCTTCTGGAGCTTCTGGAGGAGCGCGCTAACGGGTGGTGGCGATGAGGCGCTTCCAGGTCCTGGACGCCTGGCGCACCCTGGCCATCGTGTTGATGGCCGCGTACCACTTCCTCTTTGACCTCTACATCTTCGGCGTTACCGGCGCTGAGACCATGTTCTGCACGCCGCTGAACGTGCTGGAGCGGTTCATCTGTTGCAGTTTTATCCTCTTGGCCGGGGCCTCCGCCCGGTTCTCCCGGAACAACCTGCGCCGGGGGCTCACCGTCCTGGGAGCGGGGCTGGCGGTGGAGCTGGGCGCGGCCGCGGCGGGGCAGACCATCCGCTGGGGCGTGCTGATGCTCCTGGGGGCGTCCATGGTGCTGTACCATATTCTGGGGAAGCACCTGCAAAAGCTCCCGCCTGCCGCCTTGGGATTGGGGAGTCTCGTGCTGTTTTTCGCCGCAAGAGTTTGGACGGAGGCCGTGACGGTGTCCGTCCCCTGGCTCTACCCGCTGGGCTTCATGGCCCCGGGGTTTTTCAGCGCGGATTACTTCCCGCTCCTGCCCTGGTTCTTCCTGTTCCTCCTGGGGACCGTCCTCGGGGGCTGGTGCCTGGAGCACCGGGACAGCCGCCTGCTCACCCTGGAGCTCCCCGCCGCCCTCACCTGGCCGGGGCGGCACAGTCTGCTGATCTATGTCCTGCACCAGCCGGTGCTGTACGGCATCTGCTATCTGATCTGGAGGTGAACGAGCTGCATATCCATATCAACAGCACTTTGATCTATCTGGAAAACCAGGCCGGGGAGTACCTGATGCTCCACCGGGTGAAGAAGAAAAACGACATCAACCATGACAAGTGGATCGGCGTGGGCGGCGGCTTCGAGTACGGGGAGAGCCCCGAGGAGTGCGCCCTCCGGGAGACCCTGGAGGAGACGGGCCTGACCCTGACGGACTACCGCTACCGGGGCATCGTCACCTTCGACTGGGCGGGCGCGGAGGAGACCCAGTATATGCACCTGTTCACCGCCTCCGCATGGACGGGGGAGCTGGCGGAGTGCAATGAGGGGGACCTGGAGTGGGTACCCAAGGAGAAAGTATACAGCCTGCCCATCTGGGAGGGGGACAAGATCTTCTTCCGCCTGCTGGAGGAGGAGCGGCCCTTCTTCTCCCTGAAGCTGAGCTACAATGCCCAGAACGTGCTCGTCCGGGCGGCGCTGGACGGAAAGGAGCTGGCCCTGTGAAGGAGAAGCTCCTCATCTCCGCCTGCCTCCTGGGGGTAAACTGCAAGTACAGCGGCGGGAACAACAGCCACCCCCTGGCGGAGCGGCTGAAGGAGCGGTTCGAGCTGGTCCCCATCTGTCCTGAACAGCTGGGCGGCCTGCCTACGCCCCGCGCGCCCTCCGAGCGCATGGGGGACAGGGTCGTGACCCGGGACGGCGGCGATGTGACGGAGCAGTTCCGCCTGGGCGCGGCCCGGGCGCTGGAGATTGCCCGGAAAAACGGCGTCACCCGGGCCCTTCTCAAGGAGCGCAGTCCCTCCTGCGGGTACGGCGCTATCTATGACGGCACCTTCACCAGCACCGTGGTCCCGGAAAGCGGCGTGACAGCAGAGCTGCTGGAGGGGAGCGGCGTGCAGATCATCGGGGAGAGCGCCATTGAAACGCTGCTGCAATAAAGGTCCTGCCGTCAGGCAGGACCTTTTCTGCGTATCCCGATACCACTTCGCAAACAGGGGGCCATATCGCCGCGAACGGGAAGTCCCGTTTGATACCGTTTGGCCGCGATCCCTTGTGCAGCAATGGGCTGCGGGGAGCCTCCGGTCAGGGGATCGAGTATCGTGTCAGGGACCTCTATCGTTCCTGCCATCCGGGGTGCTCAGTATCCTTTTTCCTTTTGCTTTCTTTTATTTCTTCTTTCAGACGCTCCTCCAGGAACCCCCGCCTTGACTTTTCGTCCCATCGGCGCTACAATAGGGGAAACGAAAAGGAGGTCCGGTCCATGCTGTACTCTGACCATCCAAGGGTCCGCTACCAGAGGGCCCAGCTTGCGGAGGTGATCTGTCAGCTCCGTTTCCCCGCCATATTGTCCATCTCCGCCAACGAACCCGCAGAATTCCAGGAGGCCGTGCGGGGCATGTTCCCCAAATATGCCGCCAAGGAGGAGTCCCCCGCCCCCCGGCTCGCGGACCTGGGCACATCCAAGGTCCGGCTGGAACAGCCCAAGAGCATCATCAACTACCACTTCATCTCCGCCGACGGCCGGTGGAAGCTGAACCTGACCAGCAATTTCATCTCCCTGTCCACCGTGTCCTACCCCGGCTGGGAGGCGTTCGGACAGCACTTCGACCTGCCCCTGGCCCAGTTCATCCGCATCTACCAGCCCGCCTTTTTCGAGCGCATCGGCCTGCGCTATGTGAACATCTTCTCCCGTCAGGCCCTGGGGCTGGAGGGGGAGCCCTGGAGGGAGCTCATCACCTCACCCTATCTGGGGGCCCTCGCCGCCGAGGACGTGGACGAGAAGCGTACCCGCAAGTGCTCTGTGGACGTGGAGATGGGCCTGGACAGCTCCTGCTGCGCCAAGATCCACGCCGGACCCGGCATGGTCAAGCGCAATACCCCCGACGCCCAGGCTGACCCGGAGGTCAAGTTTATTCTGGACATGGACCTCTTTGTGGGCGGTCAGATGGACCCCCGCCTCGCCGCCGCAAGCCTGGAGACCCTTCACGGCCACTCCACCGCCCTCTTCCAGGGCGCGATCACCGACCGCCTCCACAGTGCGCTGGAGCCGGAATAAGGGACAGCCCCGCGGTAAAAAATCCTCCGCAGGAGGTTTCGCCGAAGGTGAAAAGAGAATGTGCTCATCCCAGGCTCTGCCCGCCGTCCCGGCGGGCAGAGCTTTCCCGTTATAACCGCGCTCCGGCAGCCAGGCTCAAACCTCCAGGAACAGGTCATCCCCGCCCGATCCCACGGTACAGTCTGTCCGCCAGACCCCGCAGAGGCACGAACAGCACCAGCGCCAGGACAAAATTCCCCGCGCAGTGGGCCAGATCGTAGGGGATGCCGCTGATCCACCAGGAGACCGCAAAAGCCCACCCTCCGGTAACGGCGTAGACCGGGGCGCAGAGCATCCCGAACAGCAGTCCGAACACGCCGGAGAGCAGTGCCCAGCCCAGCGGGTGGGTCATCCCCCGCAGGAGCCACGCCGCAGCGGCCAGAATCAGCCAGATATAGAGATAATTGACCGACCAGAGGTTGAGGCCGTACAGCACGAATTCCAGCAGGACATAGGCGTAAATGGGATACAGCGCCTTTCTCCCGAAGGTGACCGCAAAGAGCATCACCATCAGGGAGACCGGCTCGATGTTAGGCAGGCCCGCCATCACCATCTTGGCCAGGAAGGTCATGCCGCCCAGGATGCCGAAGAGCGCTGTCTCCCGCAGCGTCAGCCGCCTCTCAGCCAACCGTATACACCAGGGAGAACGCGTCCCCGTCATTGATGGGCGTCTGGTCTACGCTCTGGCTGGCGTACTCACCGCCCTGGTAGAAGGCCCAGTAGGCGCCGTCCGTCTCGTAGACAGCGGCCTCGCCGTCCACCTCGGTGATGTACAGGCCGTAATCCCCCGGGTCGCCCTTCACCAGCCCCTCGGCCTGGAGCACCTCACCCAGATATTCGGCGTCCGTATGGTAGGTGAAGGTCTTGGAGCTCTCGTCCTTGTGGACCACCTCCACGGTGATGGTCTTGGCGCCCTGGCTGGCGGCGGGACGGGTAGCGGCCCAGACCCCCGCGAACACGGCAGCCAGCACCAGGACCACCACAGCGGCGATGATCAGTTTTCCGTTCTTTTTCATGTTCCTGTCTCCTTTGTTTTCATAAATGACCGGCTCGGAAACACAAAGAAAAGCTGCACCCGGGGATGGGTGCAGGCAAACAGCGGCCTTGACGGCCGCAAGGCACCCTCCCAATGCGCGGGGAGGCTTCTCGTGCGTCATATACAGGCAGGTATTCTGGCTCAAGCGTCAAACGCGTCCTCCAGCCTTCCCGGGAGGGACCTCCCAGTGACATCTTTGGAGAACACTTCGCTCACACAGCAACGGCATTGCGCGGGAATCACACCCGCTTCCCTGTAACGCCTCCGGGGAGGAGGCGCACCTGTATACCACTCCATATTCGCTTCCGAAACTCGCCCATATTATATGGCGGGGAGCCTGGGATGTCAAGAGGCAGTTTGTCCTGATCACGGAAAGACTGCGTGCCCGTCAGCCGGAACGCCTATACACATCAGGTATTATACGATATAAGATCAGCATTTTATTTCATCCGGGACCTATGGCAGAATAAAAATACGGTCATGACCTTTATTCAGCTTGAGACCCATTGCAGGATGCTGACGGTGCGGCGTGCGGTCGCAAATATGGAGAAGGAGAAAAGGAAAATGTCTAAGAAGAACAACCGCATCAACGTCCCCGAGGCCCGCAAGGCTATGGACAAGTTCAAGATGGAGGCCGCCAGCGACCTTGCCGTAGCTGCACCATCTTAAAAAAGCAAAGGCGAATCACAGCGAACTATGACGAAATATTACTTAAATTGGTGAATCGGCCCATAAAAGCTGGCCTGTCGCAAAGAAATGTGACAAGTCGGCTTTTATTCCCTCTTATTTTTGTGAATCAAATCAGAAATTGGCTCATGTTTTAGGTGAAATAGGAAAAAATTCACTTATTTTTTGCGGAACAGTTGTAATTCTTCCCCTATCGGAGTATACTATAGCCAATAATGCGGATGGAGGGAAGTGCCTATGCGCTACTTGAAACGGAAAATCGACTTATTTCTGGCAGAGTGGAAAGCCGCCCCTAACCACAAACCGCTGATTGTCAAGGGACCCCGGCAGGTGGGCAAGACAGAGTCTGTCCAACGTTTTGCCCAAAGCAGCTACGAAAATGTGATCTATATCAATTTCGTAGAGGAGCCCAAGTACAAGCTCATCACAGCCGACGGCTATAAGACGGACGAGATCATCAAGAATATTTCCCGTCTGGACCCGGGCAAGCGATTTCTGCCAGGAAAGACTCTGCTCTTCTTTGACGAGCTCCAGGAATTCCCTGATATCGCCACCGCACTGAAATTCTTTTCCATTGATGGCCG
>CANDFO010000100.1 GCA_947384055.1 uncultured Flavonifractor sp. | reverse complement strand
CCGCCGTCGTTGTCCGGGTGGGGCATTTTCAGCAGGGGCATCAGGTGCAGATAGGTGATCCCCTGCTCCTGGAGATAATCCAGGCGCTGCTCCACACCGGCCAGATTTCCCGCGAACAGGTTGGTATACATGGTCATGCCCAGCATGGCGCCGGAGCGGAACCAGCCCGGTTCCCGCTCCCGCCGTCCGTCCAGCCGCCTTAAGGTCATGCTCCGCCGGTCATAGGCCGCCCGCATCATTTCCTCCAGCGCCTCCAGCCTGTCCCGGTCATTGTACAGCTCCATATAGAGCCACTCCAGCTCATCCCGCCGCTGGAGAAAGCGGCGCTCAAAAGCGTTCATATTCTCAGCCTCCTTTCGCCTGGCCCGCCAGCCGCCGGATCTCTTCGGGCTCCGGCATGCTCAGCAGCGCGCCCTTTTTGGTGGTGATCAGCCCGGCAGCGGCGTTGGCGAAGGTGAGCATTTCCCCCAGCCGCTCCTGGTCCAGCTCTTCCGGCCCCCGGTCCAGCAGGGCGTGCAGGCAGCAGCCCCAGAAGGTGTCTCCCGCTCCGGTGGTGTCCACCGCATGGACCTGCCGGAAGGCGGGACGGCTCACCGCAGGTCCGTCCCAGTAGATGGTACTGCCCGCACTGCCGCATGTGACCGCCAGCAGGCGGATGTTGGGATAGGTGCGGCGGAGGGCCGCCGCGCCCGTCTCCATATCCTGGCAGCCGGTGAGAAACGCCAGCTCTTCTTCCGCCACCTTCATCACCTGGCACACGGAGCAGCCCCAGAGCATCTGTTCCCGGGCCTCCTCCAGGCTTTTCCACAGGCTGGCGCGCAGGTTGGGGTCAAAGCTCACCAGGGCCCCGCCCGCCCGGGCCAGCCGGACGGCGGTCTGCGTGGCAGAGCGGGCGGGCTCCCGGGTCAGGGACAGGGAGCCGAAATGGAAAATCCGCGCCGCGGCCAGCGCTTCCCCGGGCAGCTCCTCCGGCCGCAGAAGCTCGTCCGCGCCGGGGTCCCGGTAAAAGCTGAAGCTCCGGTCTCCGTCGGGGCTGTTCTGCACAAAAGCCAGGGTGGTGTGGGCGTCGGGGTCCAGCAGCAGCCCGTCCCTGCCAATGCCCGCCTGTTCCAGGGCCCCGGCCAGCATGCGGCCGAACATATCGTCCCCCACCTTGCCGACGAAGGAGGCGGAGCGGCCCAGCTTGGCCAGAATCGCCAGCACGTTGCAGGGGGCGCCACCGGGGTTGGCGGTGAAAACCGTCTCCCCATTGGCGGTAAAATCAATCAAAAGCTCGCCCAGGGCGATGACGTCATACATGTCGTTTCCTCTTTTCGGGTTGGTTTTTTGGGAAAACTGTGATATACTGGAAGCGCCAGGTTGTCAAAAAGAAAGGGTGCGGCAGTATGGGCGAATTTTCTTTTTCTGTTTTTCCAAACGAGAATTTTTTGGATCTGCGGCTATACCAGTACGGGTGGGAGCAGTGCGCGCCGCTGCACTCCTTCGGCCCCTTTGTGCGCAACCACTTTTTGTTTCACTATGTGATTTCCGGCCGGGGGTATCTGGACTCCACCCATCCGGACGGCGTGACCCGGCGGTATGACCTGGAGCCCGGCCAGGGGTTCCTGATCTGTCCGGGGCAGGTGAACACCTACTGCGCAGACAAAAAGGACCCCTGGAAATATGTCTGGCTGGAATTCGACGGTCTCCGGGCGCCCGAATATCTCAACAGCGCGGGTCTGCTCCCCGGCCAGCCCATTTACCGGCCCCAGAGCCCCGCCCTGGGGGAACCGGTGCGGGACACCATGCTCTATATCGCCGGGCACTCGGATGCCTCCACTCTCCATCTGATCGGCCATCTGTGTCTGTTCCTGGACGCGCTCCTTCAGTCCTCCGCCACCCGCCGGGGATTGGGGGGAAGCCAGCTCCAGGATTTCTACATTCAGGAGGCCATCACCTATATGGAGCGGAACTATCAGCGGGAGCTGACGATGGAGGAGCTGGCCGACGCCTGCAAGCTGCACCGGAGCTATTTCAGCAAGCTGTTCAAGGACAAGATGGGCTGCCCGCCCCAGGAGTTTCTCATCCGCCTGCGCATGTCCAAGGCCGCCGAGCAGATGAAGACCACCCGGAATTCCATTGGGGACATCGCCGCCCTGTGCGGATACCCCAACCAGCTGCATTTTTCCCGGGCCTTCAAAAAGCGCTTCGGCGTCTCACCCAGGGAATGGCGAACCCAGAACGCCGTCCAGGACGGCTGACCGACGTTCTTATTCCGCCTCCAGGAAAAGCTGGAGGGTCTGGTAATCCCCGCTGAACAGGGGGATGGGATATCCCGCCGCCATAAGAACGCCGCCGGGCCAGCTTTCGCCGCCGTTGACCCGGTAGCGCAGCTCCGGGTCCAGACCCCGAAGGCGCAGGTTCGTAAAGGGGAGGGCCGCATGGGTGCTTCCCGTCACCAGCTCCACCAGGGCCTCCCGCCGGTCGGGGGAGACGTGGGCCCAGGCGGTATAGGGCCCCTCCCGGAAGGGGTCGGTGAGGCGGTAGTAGTCCCCCTCCCGGAGGAGGGCCCAGTGCGCCTTATAGGTCTCCACCTGCTCTGCGATGACCGCCCGCTCCTCCGGCGTGATTTTCCCCAGGTCCATCTCATACCCGAAGGTCCCAGCCAGAGCCACCGCGCCCCGGGTCTCCAGGGGGGCGCAGCGGCCGGTCTGCTCGTTGGGAACAGCCGACACATGGGCTCCCATGGTGCACGGTGGATAGCAGAAGGAGGTGCCGTACTGAATGCGCAGGCGGTCCACGGCGTCGGTATTGTCACTGCACCAGATCTGGGGGGTGTAGTAGAGCATTCCCCCGTCAAACCGCCCGCCGCCGCCGCTGCACCCCTCAATGAGGATATGGGGAAAATCCCGGCGCAGCTGCTCCAGCATGGAATAGACGCCCAGCACGTAGCGGTGGTAGACCTCTCCCTGCTGTTCCGGCGGAAGAGCGGCGGACCATACGTCAGTGAGACTGCGGTTCATATCCCACTTTACATAGGAGATATCCGCGCTGGACAGCACCGCCTTCAGCGCGCCGTAGACGTGGTCCCGGACCTCCTGGCGGGAAAAGTCCAGCACCAGCTGGCAGCGTCCCCTGGCGGGAGCCCGCCCGGGCACCGCCAGCACCCAGTCCGGGTGAGCCCGGTAGAGGGCGCTGTCCTCGTTGACCATCTCCGGCTCCACCCACAGGCCGAAATCCATACCCAGGGCCTGAATGCGGGGCACCAGGCGCTCCAGGCCGCCGGGGAGCTTCCGCTGGTTGACCGTCCAGTCCCCCAGGCCGGCCAGGTCGCTGTCCCGCTCCCCAAACCAGCCGTCGTCCAGCACAAAGAGCCCGATGCCCAGCGGGGCGGCGGCCCTGGCCAGCTCCACCAGCCGTTCGGCGTCAAAGTCAAAATAGGCGGCCTCCCAGCTGTTGACCAGCACCGGCTTGCAGCGGCCCTGCCAGGGGTCCCGAAGCAGGTGGGCGCGGATGGCCCGGTGGAACCGGCGGCTCATGGGGCCCAGACCGTCGGGAGAGCAGACCAGCGCCGTCTCCGGGGCGGTGAAGGCCTCTCCCGGCATGAGAGTCCAGCAGAAGTGATAGGGGTGAATCCCCAGCACCAGGCGGGTGGTTTCAAACTGACTGCGCTCCGCGGCCGCCTCAAAGTTGCCGCTGTACAGGAGCATGGCCCCGTAGCACAGGCCGTGCTCCTCACCTGCGTCCTGCTCACAGAGAACCACAAAGGGGTTGTGCTGGTGGCTGGAGGTTCCCCGGACGCTGCCCACGCTCTGCACGCCGGGGCGCAACGGGGCCCGGCTGGGGCAGCGCTCCATCACATGCCGCCCGTCAAAGGTGATAAAATCCCAGCCACCCCCCGGCAGCTCCAGGCACAGGGAGGCCGCCTGGTGCAGCCGCACCGCCTCTCCGCCACGGTTGACGACCCGGACCGCCCGGGTGATGAGATCGTGCTCCTCAAACACGCCGTAATACAGCTCGACGCACAGCCGCAGGGCCTTGTCCTCCAGCCGGACCACCAGAGTGTCTGCGTCATCCTCCCCGCCGAAAAAGGCCGGCAGGCCCTCCAGCCCATATTTTCCCCGGCACACCTCCGCCCCGCTGTAGCGCAGGCTGGCGGTGTGGCTCCCGCTGGGGCCCTCCACCTCCAGGGCGGGCAGGCGGAAATCCCCGCCGCCGCTGGCGGCATATTCCCGGGGAAGCACGTCCAGGGAGTAGGTGCGACAGTCCCCCGCCGCGTTGGGATTGGGGGAGAAGCTGCGGTCGGTGTACTGCAGAAGGCAGGACAGATCCCCGCAGTCCACTCTGGGGCCATAGTAGGTGTGCAGCAGCACACCGTAGGAATCCGCTTTCATCTGGTAGGTGCTGCGTCGGGTATGCAGGGTAAAGACCCTGTTTTCCTTATCGAGTACGATCATAGGGATACCCCCTGATAAAAAATTTCTCGGGCTGATTGTACGGGATTTTCTGCCGGAAGGCAAGGGCTATTTGAAAAAATAAGGGACAAATCCGCGCCCTTTCGCCGGAGAAAATTGGGAGATTTGATTGACGGCGGCCGGAATGAGGTCAGACCTTGTTTGAAAAATGGAAATCTGACCGGCAGGGAAGAATTTTTGTGTCCGGCGGGGGATTTTTTCGCGGGCATACTGACGCGCGGCAAGGAAAAACCGCGCTGTCCCGGCGGGGGAAGGCCGCCATTTGGACGTATCAACAATTTTTAAACAGGGCCTAAAGTGACAGCCCCGGCCGTCTGTGCGCCGGGGCTGTCCCGTGGGAGGAGGACTTATTTCCCGCCAGTGGAAGCGATGCCTTCGATAAACTGGCGCTGGAAAATGAGGTAGAGAACGACCATGGGGAGCATGGCCAGCAGGGACCCGGCCATCAGCACCGGGAAGTTGGTGGTGAACTGACCCCGCAGAGTGGCCAGGCCGGAGGAGAGCGTCATCATGTTCAGGTCGGAATTGACCACCAGGGGCCACATCAGGTCGCTGTACGCAAATACGGCGGTGAAGATCGTCAGGGCGGCCACGGAGGTCCCCGTCAGGGGAAACATGACCTTTACGAAGGTCTGCCACTGGTTGCAGCCGTCCAGGTAGGCGGCCTCGCCGATCTCCACTGGGATGCCCATATAGGTCTGCCGCAGGAAGAACACGCCGAAGGCGCTGACAATGCCGGGGAACACCAGGGCAAAAATGGTGTTGGCCAGGCCCATCTTGGCAACCATCTGGTACTGGGGGATAATGAAGATCTGGCTGGGCAGGGACATCTGCACCAGGATAATGCCGAACAGAATATTCTTGCCCCGGAACTGGAGCTTGGCGAAGGCGTACCCGGCCATGGAGCTGAACACCACCGCGCACAGCACCCGGAATACGATCATCAGCGCCGTATTTAGGTAGAGGTTCACGAAGGGCAGGCTGGCCACAGCCTCCTTAAAATTGTCCAGAATCCACTGGGCGGGGAAGATGGTGGGAGGAATCTGCATGCTCTCCGGCACCGTCTTGGAGCTGGTGAGAATCATCCAGACAAAGGGGAAAATCATGATGACGGCGCCCAGAATCAGCACCGCATAGGTGAGGACGGTCGTAATTTTTTTCGACCGCTCCAAAGAACTGTGTTTCATCGGTACGCCTCCTTATACGTCGTAATTGACCCACTTCTTCTGGCCCACGAACTGGATGACCGTTACCATGCCGATGAGCGCCACGGTCCAGATTACGATGGCCGAACCGGAGCCGCGGCTGCCGGCGATAAAGGACTCCCGGTAGAACAGGTACATCAGGCTCTGCACGCTGGTGACGGCGGGGTTGGTATCCTCCACCATCATGTAGATCAGGTCGTAAACCTTGATGGAGGACATCAGGCGCATAATCATGACCACGAACAGAGTGGGGGAGACCATGGGAAGCGTGATGTGGAAGAACTGCGTCACCTTGCCCGCCCCGTCGATGGAGGCGGCCTCATAGTAGGACTTGGAGATGTTCTGCAGGCCGGCCAGCAGCAGCACCGCGTCGTAGCCGATGTTGCTCCAGATGGCCACAATCGCGCAGGAGATCATGACGAAGTTGGGGTCGGTGATCCAGCCGATATGGGCGCCCAGCAGCTGGTTGAGAATGCCGTACTCACCGTTGAAAATCCAGCGCCACACCATGGTGACGGCGGCGGGGGCGCAGACCATGGGCAGGAA
>CANDFO010000099.1 GCA_947384055.1 uncultured Flavonifractor sp. | reverse complement strand
TTCGCACGCATTCAGCAGTTCTTTGGCATAGCCTCTGCGCCGGTGTCCCTCCATAACGAAGATCCCTTCTAAATATCCGACAGGGGTCGTTTCAGTGCCTTCCACGTAATCATGTCTTAATTGGCACTGCGCAAAACCAACAGGGGTATCCGCTGCGTATTTCAGAAATACCTGCGCATCTTCCTGGGAGAGGATCTCTGAAAATTCATCTGCCAGCTCGTCAGCAGAGGGGTGATCCCACAGCAGGACCGCCAGACCGGCGATGATCCGCACATCATTTTTGGTTGCTTTTCGCACCATCATATTTCCTCCCTCCGGATGATCCGTTCAGATTTCTGAAACCCTCAGTTTGTTTTCAGCCGGTCCAAAATCCAAAATATGACCGGCCTGAAAATCACATAAAAGCCATATCCGAGGACCCCGCCGGTCACATTTGTTATGATATCCGTGATATCCGAAGACCGGGTCCCGTTGATAAGCGGCTGTATCAGCTCAATTCCCAGGCTCATCAAAAAGCAGAAGAATACCGTCCTGCCGAATTTGCCGCCTCCCTTCCGGGTCAGCGGGAACAGGAACCCAAATGGCATCGTCATGATAACATTCAATGCGACCTGCCTTAAAAAATCGCCTCTCCCCGCCAAGACGTCGATAAACGGCTCCAAATTCATGGGTTCATAGGGGTGGTTCAGCACAAACGGAAGCGATGTTATGACCGGCATCAAGGTGAAATAGAGCACAAAAGAGAGATAAACATACATCAGGGTGTTGACAAGCAGGACATCTTTTCCCCTGCTTCTCCACTTGCGGAATAAAACGCGGACATATAAGAGCGCCAAAGCCCCGAAGTCGATCCAATACTTCATAGGTTACTCCTTCCTAGATGGATATCCACCAGCACACCCCGTACTTGTCGATCACCGTCGCACAGCAGCTGCTCCAGGGGAGCGCGTGGATCGGGTCGATGACCACGCCGCCCCCGCTCAAGACCCGGAACGCCTTCCGGACAACCTCCTCGCTCCCCATCTCAAAGACATTGAACGTCATCGTCTGCCACCTGTTCCGGTGGACGGTTTCAATGTCGCATGGCTCCGCCGCCTCGGACACGGCGAGGAACGGCTCCCCGTTGACGGACAGCTCGCAGTGCTCATACTCGTCCCCGGCCGTATTTTTCATCTCCAAGGTCGCCTCCGCGCCAAATGCCTCGCAGTACATCCTGACCGCCTCGATACTGTTTTTCACATAGACCTGGGTGTAATTCTTCATATTCTGATTCTTTTCAACCTTCAACAAAACGCGCCCCTGTCCCCATAAGAGACAAAGGCGCGTCAAAACCTCTGCGGTACCACTCTTGTTGCCGGCAGTCCGGCCCCCTCGCGTGTGAGATAACGGTCACTGCCGGGCGGGCCTACTGGGAGATCGTTCAGCCGCCTGCTCCAAGGGGATATTCCCCCGGCCGCCTCTCCGCCCTTCCACCGAAGCGGGCGGTTCTCTGTGCAGGCATCCACCGGGGTACTGGTCCTTTTCCTCGCATTTCATCCGGATAATTAGTATCATAGTATAGCGTTTTGGGCGCTTTGTCAACCGGTTTTTCGCGGAAACAACGTAGAAATTTCCTCCGGTCTACAGGGGCAGTTTCAGCAAAAACCGCCGGATGAGGTCCAGCGCATTGCTCGCCGCGGCGGTACGCACCCGGTCCCGGCCCCGCCCCCTGCCGCAGGTGAGCTTCTTGCAGATCGTTTCCTCCGGCCCAGCCAGGGCCGCGTAGACCGTGCCCACCTCGTTGCCCCAGTCGTCCCTCTCGGGACCGGCCACGCCGGTGAGGGACACCGCCAGATCGCTCCCGCAGACCCTCCGGCACCCCTCGGCCATGGCCCGGGCGGTCTCTTCGCTGACCGCGCCGTACTGCTCCAGCACCTCCCGGGGGACCCCCAGGACGTTGGCCTTCACGTCGTTGACATAGCTGACCACGCCCCCCCGGAAGACCTTCGACGCCCCAGGCAGGTCGGTCATACGCTTGGACAGGAGCCCTCCGGTACAGCTCTCCGCGGCGGCGAGGGTCAATCCCCGCTCTGCCAGCAGGCCGCTGACCACCTCCTCCAGGCTCCCCACGTCCACGCCGTAGACCACGTCTCCCAGGGTCTCGCAGACCTCTCGGACCAGGGGGGTGAGCAGCTCCTCGGCCTTCTCCCGGCTCTCCGCCCGGGCCGTGGCCCGGACCATGCACTCGTTGGTCTTGGCGTAGGGCGCCAGGGTCGGGTTCGTGAGGGTGGTCATGGGCTCGTGGAGGGCCTCCTCCACCGCGCTCTCCCCCATGCCGAAGACCCTGATCTCGTGGCTGACGATCACCCCGTCGGTGAGCTTCTCCAGATACGGCGCCGCCCGGTGCTCGAACATATACCGGCACTCGAACGGCGGTCCCGGGAGCATCAGCACATGGACCCCGTCCTCCACGAACGCGCACCCCGGCGCGGTGCCCACCGGGTTGTCGAAGATGGTGCAGTCCACCGGCAGCATCGCCTGCTGGATATTGTTCTCCGGCATCTTTTTGCCCATTTTCGTCTGAAACCAGGTTTTTAGCTCCTCCAGAATGTCCTCGTGGAGCTCCAGCTCCCGGTTGAAGGTCTTGCAGATGGTCTGCTTCGTCAGATCGTCGTAGGTGGGCCCAAGCCCGCCGGTGGTGATAATGATATCCGCCCGGTTTCGTGCGGTCTCCAGCGCCTCCGCCAGCCGCTGCGGGTTGTCCCCCACCACCGTGTGGTGAAGCACCGTGATTCCCAGCGCACTCAGCCCCTGGGAGATGATCTGCGCGTCGGTGTTCGCTACGTTGCCCAAAAGCAGTTCTGTGCCGACGGCGATAAGTTCTGCGACCATAAATTTCCTCCTCGTGGTTACATGCTTCTATTCGATAGCCCCGGGACCTCCCCGGCCCCGGACCCCGGGTGACTTTTTGTGCGGACAAAAAGTCACCAAAAAACCGCTTAAGAAACGTAGTTTCTTAAGAATCTTCCTTGATTACGGGGGTTTTTTTGGTTACGCTACGACCTGGTAGCCTCCATTTCCTCAATCACTTCCCTGGGCCGATGCCGCTCGAATCGTTGGAACCACTCCCCAGCCCTTTGGTCTCCTTCGTTGGGTTCGCCTCCTAGGCGCACGATTCTATGGAGATACTACCGGGCCACCGGCACGGTGCGGGCGATACTGCCATGCTATACGGCACACCGCTGGATATCATCCGCGCCGCCCTCAGGCGTCACAGCTTCACCCGATAGGCCTGAAACTCCCCGACGCACCGGAATCCCATTTTATCCAGCACCTCTTTCTCCGGCCCGCCCACATCCACAAAGAACGTCAGCCACCTCGTCCCCTTCTCCTTCAACAGATGCAGCGCGGCGGTGAGCAGTGCCTGAAACGCCTCCGCCCGGTACTTCCCGTCAGCAAACTCCAGCGCGAAGATTTCCTGGTGCTCGTTGCCGCCAAACCCCGTCAAAATCACTTCTCCCGCTTCATCCCCCGTCCCGGTAATGAAGAGATGCCAATCCTCCATCGTCTTCCGGATACGCTCACAGTTCCAGTACATTTCCCCCTGGACCCTGCGGTGAATGGCCGCAAACTCCTCAAAATTCTCCTCCGTCACCGGCCTCACGCCGGAAACCTCCGCCGCAGGCTGATATCCGCTCAGGTCAAACAGATAATTCCAGGACCGTTCGATGCAGGGCTCGCCCTGCCCCTCCAGCCAGGACCTTGCGTCCACATTCTCCGCCGGAAGCCCCACATCCAGCACCGCCCCGGGCCACCGCTCCCGGCAGTATTCCACAAACTCCTCCAGCGCCCTCCCGGTATCCTTACGGATACTGAGGCAGTGGACATGGAGATACCGCTCCCCCTCCTGATGCTGAAAAGCGATCACACCCTCCACAGTCCCATTTTCCTCAAACACCAGCACATCCTCGTCAGAGCGCTCCATCGACTCCCTGGTCCGCTCGACAAAATCCCCCTTCGTCTTCATCCCGTCGCAGTAAGTCGGATACCCCGACCGCGCCGGGTCCATCGCCAGCTCATAGGCAAGCTCAATACAGCGGTCAAACTCAGCCGCTTGCAAAATTTTCAACATAGGCTTCTCCAAATTACACAGAAATTGTAATTCTCTCTACTCCTGCCAAGGCCCGTTCCACCAGTCCGTCAATGTCAAGAGCCTTCTCATATTCCAACACATCCGCCAACACCGGGTGCGTCCTTGGATGCCTGGGCGTAAAGACGGTACAGCAGTCCTCATAGGGCAGAATCGAGGTCTCAAACGTCCCGATCTGCCGCGCCAAGCGCACGATCTCCGCCTTATCCATCCCGATCACCGGCCGCAGTACCGGCATCGTACACACCTGGTCCGACACCGTCAGCGCGTCCATGGTCTGACTCGCCACCTGTCCCAGACTCTCCCCCGTGACCAGCGCCTTCGCCCCGGTCCGCGCCGCCACGCCCTGGGCAAGACGCATCATGAACCGCCGCATGATGAGAGTAAAATGGTCCTCCGGACAGTTGGCCCGTATCGCTTCCTGAATCTCCGTAAACGGCACCACATGGAGCTTCATCCGCCCGCACCAGGGGGCTAAGAGCTTCGCCAGCGCGACGACTTTTTCCTTCGCCTGCACCGACGTATACGGCGGGCTGTAGAAGTGGACCAGCTCCAGCTTCACCCCCCGCTTCGCGATCATATGACACGCCACCGGACTGTCGATACCCCCGGAGAGCAAACTCACCGCCGTGCCTCCCATACCCGTAGGCAGTCCCCCCGCCCCCGGCTGACTGGGGGCGTGGACATACGCCGCCTTCTCCCGGACCTCCACATGGACGCACAGCTCCGGGTCGTGAACATCCACCTTCAAATGGGGATACGCGTCGTGGAGCAGCCCCCCCACGTACTGACTGATCTCCATACTGTTCATGGGAAAGTGCTTATCCGAGCGCCGGGTCTCCACCTTGAAGGTCTTCGCCTCCCGGAGCTCCTTGTCCAGATAGTTCCGGGCGCAGTGGAAGATGGCGTCCTTGTCCTTGGGACAGGGCAGGGCCCGGGTGACGGCGATGACCCCGAACACCTGCCGGCAGGCCGCAAAGGCCCCGTCCAGATCACACTCCGGCCCCTTGGGCTCCACATAGATGGTGCTCTGCTTGGAGTAGACGTGAAAGTCGCCGCAGTGCTGGAGGCGGCGGCGGATATTGGCCAGCAGCTTGTCCTCAAAGGTCCGCCGGTTCAGCCCCTTGAGCACCACCTCGCCCAGCTTCAGGAGGATCATTTCATTCATATAGATTACCTGCTTTCCTATTTGGCTTTTCAGCCTTGTATGCTTTGCAGGGGCGGATGCTCTCCGCCCCTACACAGATTCTGCCGCGCTGGGCGTCTTCAGCTTTTTCAGCGTCCCCACCAGCCGCCGGAACCTCTGGTAGTCCTCCCGGGACACCTCCCCGGAGTACCGGGCCTGCTGGTACAGGTCCCGCAGGGCGCATAACGCCTCCTCGTCCGGGAACTCCGGCAGGGATTTCCGCCCCACGTCCGTGCTGGTGTCGGAGCGCTCAAACTCCAGCCCCCTGTCCCGGCACATGCGCAGATATGCCCGGTACTGCCGCCGGATACGCCCGGCATAGGACCTGGGGCTGACCCGCTCCCGCTCCAAACCGGCGTCCAGGTCCCGGCGGAAGGGGCTGGACCTGCCAGCGCTGTCCGAATGGCCCCGGGACAGCCAGCGAAACAGCAGGATCAGCGCCGCCGCAGCCGCCACGATCGCCAGCGCCAGAACGATCCGCAGCACCAGCTCCATGGAGGCGGTGGGGAGCTCCAGCTTATCCAGCTGCTCCTGAAAGCCGCTGTCGTCAGAGGTGATGATGTTGGTGTTGTCCGCCATCTGCGCCCGCATTTCCATCAGCCACACCAGAACCGGATAGAGCAGGGACATAACGCCGCCGAAAATCATGGCCAGGCCCATCAGCAGTGGGAGAACAACGTAATTGTAGGCGCAGGAGAGCAAAAACACCGCCGCCCGCAGGGCCCACTCCGACCCCAGCACCAGCGCCGCCAGCGCCAGGGAGGCCACCCCGGCGGCATTGACCGCCTGGTAGCCCGGCTGAAGGTAGACCTGGGCCTCGTGGCGCAGAGAGCGCATCAGCAGCACCGATGCCCCCGCCGCCAGGAGCGCCGCCGGGATGCCCACGGTCAGCACCGCCTGCATCAGCGTCTTGGCTGCGGACAGGAAGGCCACCCCGGCCCCCAGCGCCA
>CANDFO010000098.1 GCA_947384055.1 uncultured Flavonifractor sp. | reverse complement strand
CGGAAAAAACCCGTGAAGGACAGAGAGCGCCCACGATGTCCTCCCTGCGGGAATCCGGGCAGATTGAGCAGGACGCCGATGTAATCCTGTTGCTGTACAAAGAAGATTCCGAGGACCCAAACAGCCGGCGGGTGCTTCTGATCGCCAAAAACAAGGAGGGCGAACAGGGCAAAATTTATCTGACGTTTGATGGCAGCACGCAGACCTTCCGGGAATCGGCTGTAGACCGCCCGGCCCCGCGGCCCCCTGCGCCCCGGCAGCATCATCAGGTAAGTTTTGCCGACCGGTTCTGGGAGGGCTTGGAAGGTCCTCCGCCGGAAGGAGACCCTTTTGAAGAGAAAGGTACGGAAATAACATGAGACTGGGAGATAAATATACCTGGCGTCCCTCCACGGACGACGGGCATAAAGATGCCCGTCAGGGTAGCAGGCGTACGCCGGAGGACAAGCACAAACAGGTAACAGGACGAATTATCTACATACACCCGCGGCGCCGATTTTTTGTGGCAGAGGCTCTGTTTGCACACGGCAGACTGCGTGAAGCAATGCCTTGTGCGGGAAAGGAATGGTGAATGATATTGTGCCTTTACATGAGCTGATCATAGACAATTTCTGCGGCGGTGGCGGAGCCTCCACAGGGATTGAGCTGGCCGCGGGCCGGGCGGTGGACATAGCGGTCAACCACGACCCGGACGCCATTTTGATGCACAAGACCAACCACCCCCGCACCGTGCACTATCAGGCCAGCGTGTGGGACGTAGACCCGGTGGAGGTGTGCGGGGGCCGCCCGGTGGGGCTGGCGTGGTTCTCCCCGGACTGCAAGCACTTCTCCAAGGCCAAGGGAGCGGCCCTGGTGGACCGGAACATCCGGGGGCTGGCGTGGATTGTCCTGCGCTGGGCCGGAACCGTACGCCCCCGCGTGATTATCCTGGAAAACGTGGAGGAATTTCAGACCTGGGGGCCGGTCCGACGGGGAAAGCCGATTAAGAAAAAGGCGGGCCAGACTTTCCGGCGGTTCATATACCAACTGGAGGGACTGGGCTACACCGTGGAATACCGGGAGCTGGTGGCGGCAGACTACGGAGCGCCCACGACCCGGAAACGCTTTGTACTGGTGGCGAGGTGCGACGGGAGGCCCGTTGTCTGGCCGGAGCGGACCCACGACAAGGACGGGGCTGACGGCCTGCCGAAGTGGAGAGCGGCGGCGGAGGTGATCGACTGGACCCAGCCGTGCTACTCCATCTTTGCCACAAAGGAGGACATCAAAAGCCGGTACGGAGTCACAGTGATTAGGCCGCTGGCGGACAACACCATGCGCCGCGTGATTCGCGGGGTGGACAAGTTTATGATTCGGTCCGGACAGCCGTTTCTGGTAACAGTAAATCATTCGGGGGAGTTCAGAGGGCAGGAATTGGAAAAACCACTCTGTACCATTACCGCAAAGCATGGATATGGCGTTGTTACCCCTGCGTTGATTCAATATCACACGGAACAGAACGAGATCGTGCGGGGGCAGAGCGTCGCGGAGACTTTGCGGACCGTGGACGCCTCCAACCGATACGGCCTGATTGCGGCAAACCTGGTGGAGTATTACGGGAACGGGAACCCGCTGAACGTGGCGGAGCCGATGCGGACCGTGACCTCCCACGACCGGGAAGCCCTGACGCTGACACATATTTGCAAATTCAAGGGGCAGAACATCGGCCAGGACGAGCGGGAACCGCTACAAACCGTCACGGCCGGCGCCGGGGAGTTTACGGAAATCCGCACGGAGGTAGGGACCTACGAGCCGGGCGCAGATATGGGACACTGGCCGGAGGTGCGGGAACTGCTGAATCGCTTCTGCGGATATGATCTGAAAGAAAACGAGGTGCTGATGCTGGACGTGGGCGGGACCGCCTGTTTCATTGCAGACATCGGCCTGCGGATGCTGACACCGAGGGAGCTTTACAACGCCATGGGCTTTCCGCCTGACTATATTATCGACCGGGACTATACAGGACGGGCCTACGGGAAGATCAAGCAGGTAGCTCGCTGCGGGAACGCGGTGTGCCCGCCTATGGCAGAGGCCCTGGTGCGGGCAAACCTGCCGGAGTGGTGCGGGGAGGAGAGCACCACCACGGAGCAGCTGGAAAAGACGGTGGCGGTATGAGCAGATATACAATTGCCAGCGTTTCGTGCGGAAAAGACAGCATAGTGATCCCTTATGAGTACATACGGCGGGGGCTGCGGCTGGATGAAGTGGTCATGTATGATACCGGCATGGAGTTCCAGGCCATATATGAGGAATATATACCATTATCTTCCAGAATACTGGGAACGCCTGAAAGACTTACAGCGAAAAACCTGCCGCCCCATGAAAGGGGAAGGAAAAAGCGTGTTTGATCTGGAAACCCGCTTCAAGCTGGAGGACGCAAGGACGGCAGCAGGATTGAGCATAAAAAACAGGGACTTTTTTTGCGAATTAACCCAAAAGTTAAAAAAGGAAAACGACGATGTTTGAGGATAATAAGTGTCCGATGTTGGAATCGGACGTAGTCCGGATATACGGCTTGTCTGAAAAGTTTGTAGAAAAGTTTTGTAATGGCGGGTGCTCTGTGGAGTGCGGTCGATTTTTGAAAGAGCTGTTAGATAAAAAGGGCATGAAGCCTGTAGCGGAAGAGCGGATAATTGAGGAAAACGGCGCTTATTCACAGGACAAGGAGATGGAAGGTGTTGCTGTTTCGCAGGCCGCTGTTTCCGGCGAATGCTTCAAATGCTCGTATTACAAACGCTGCAGCACTGATGAGACTTTTTCTTTTCTGTCAGATTCCCCTTGCATGAAAAGAAAAAAGAAATTGCTGGAGAGGGATAAATGAAACCAATCCCTTCAGAATAGCGCTGGAACCAGGAATAGAACGCCATAACAAGTGAAACACAAAAAGCCGCCCCGAAACCGGGGCGGCAGGTCAGGGCTAATCCTTCTTGATCATTGGATAGGGCTAGGTGTGATACACCTTCTGCTCTGGACCAGAGGTTCCAGCGATAATGGGGCGCGCTTTTCCCTTTGCATGCTTGGTATTGCCTTGGAGCTCCGGCACCGGCGGGACGCTGTTTCGCGGATGTGTCTGCGTCCAGTCCGGCCGAGCCATTCCTTTCTTCGCCATCGTACCCGCCTCCCTCAAGTGAGGCTTCGGACAATGGCCTGCATTTCGTCCCGGGAATCGGCCTGCATGGACCGGTTTACCAGTTGGCTGCGCTCTTGCTCGGACAGTGCGGCAAAACGGCGCATGGCCGGCTCATTTTCGGCCAGTGTCATCATCAGGCCAACAGGCATTTCGTTCATTTGAAATCACCTCTGAAACAGTTTGCCCATAGCTGAGAAAGCGTATCCAATGAAAAGACTGACATGGGAGGTTCTTACGTGAAACCAATCCTTTTTCAATCAGAAATGGTCCGCGCCATTCTGGAGGACCGCAAGACGGTGACGCGGCGGGCGGTGAAGCCGCAGCCGCAGGATGAGATTATGGCTTACATAGAAGATGGAAAATATTTCTGGTCTGATTTGCTGAAAAAACATGAAATAAAGCCGCCCTACAGCCCCGGAGATATCCTGTATGTGCGGGAGACGTGGTATTACGAGAGCCACATGGAGGGCAGGACTACCGGAGAGCCGGACCTGCCGTCTGGAACCTATTCCCATCGTTACATTTTCAAGGCCGATTGCCCGGATTATTCCGTGGATGTTGGTGTGGGTCAGCACGGTTGGCGCCCCTCCATCCACATGCCCCGCGAAGCCGCGCGGATTTTCTTGCTTGTTACAAAAGTGTACCCGCAGAAGCTGAAAGATGTGTCCGATTCGGATACAAGAGCGGAAGGATTCAAATCTAGGTCCGAATTTATATCCGCAATTTTGAAAATGTACCCCGATTTCACAGAAGATAGTTGGTTTTGGGCCAACGAGTTTGAACGGTACAAAAAGCCAACGGAAAAAGAACGGTACGAAGGAGTCGGAGCCTGTGAATGCCGTCATTAAATATCCTGGTTCAAAATGGGCCTTGGCAGATTGGATTATCAGCCATTTTCCAGAACACCACAGCTATTTGGAACCGTTTTTTGGTTCTGGAGCCGTACTGTTTACCAAAAACCGAAGCGCCATTGAAACAGTTAACGACTTGGATGGGGACGTGGTAAACCTGTTCTATTGGATACGCACTGACCCGGAAAAGCTGGCCCAGGCAATCTATTGGACCCCATATGCCCGCGAAATCTATGACCGGGCGTGGGCCGCCCAATATACCGAAAAGGACAGCTTCCAGAAAGCGGTGGATTTCTATGCCCGCATGATGATGGGCCACGGCTTCCGCACTGCAGGTGGAAAATCTGGATGGAAAAATGATGTGCAGGGCAGGGAAAAGGCGTACGCGGCTACATACTGGTGTAAGACGCCGGGGGTTATTATCGAGGCGGCAGAGCGGCTGCGCGGAGTTCAGATTGAACATAAGCCGGCGGCAGAACTGATAGCCCGTTTCAACTTCCCCAATGTGCTTATCTATGCCGACCCGCCTTACCTTTTGGGAACCAGATACGGAAAGCAATACCGCCACGAAATGACAGACGAGGAACACCGGGAGCTGCTGAATGCGCTGAAGGCCCACAGAGGACCCGCTATCGTGTCAGGGTATGAAAGTGATTTATATAATGATGCTCTGCGCGGCTGGTTCAGGGATGAAGCATCCGCGCTTACGCAAACCTCCACCAGGAGGCGGGAGGTCCTGTGGATGAACTTCGAGCCGGAAGTACAGCTTTCGATTGAGAAAATGTGAAAGGAGCTGACATGGCAAAGCGCAAGAAAATTATACGGGCGGGGCATTGGGTCCGGGCGGTGGCATACACAGTTTCCAACAGCACCGGCAGTGAGACTGTGCGCCGGGCCAGGCTGAAGCTGTCCAGTCTGGCCCGGCAGAGAATGAATCTGAGAACCTCGGCGGGAAAATTGCAGCAAGTGCTCAACTGTAACTTTGGTCCGCGGGACCTGCACATTACACTAAATTACGATGACGACCACCGCCCCAATCAAAAACAGGACGGGATAAAAAAACTTCAGCGGTTTTTGTCAAGGCTGCGGGAACACCGAAAGCGCGCGGGGCAAGAACTGCGTTATATCTATACCACAGAACAATTCAGCGCAAAGAGTGGACACGTGCATCATCATCTTGTTATCAATGCCGTTGGCGGAGACTTTGAGATTATCCGACAGCTATGGCTTTATGGAACGGATGTGGAGGTACAGTATCTGCGGGAGTGGGGACTGGGACTGGAGGCTCTGGCGCAGTATCTGACCAAGGAGCCCCGGACCTGCGGTAAAACCAAAGTGGGTGCCCGAACATGGGTGCCGTCGCTGGGGCTGAAACGGCCGGCTCCGCCGGAAACCGGATACATAAAGGACAGCGAAACCCTTCAGGAACCTTACGGAGCAATTATATTAAAGAGGGAGGAGAAGAAGAATCCGTTCGGCATATTCCTTTATTTGGAATATTGGCTGCCGGACACAGCGGTGGAGGCTGAGGAATGGGCGCCACCGGACAACTGACAGCGGCCCGCGCGTCTTTTATCAGGCTTGGGGCAATGTATAACTTCTCATCGGGGAGGGAAAATAGGGTTGCAATTCAATGAGAAAACTGCTAAACTTGTCGTAAGGAATGGATGGGTCATCTGCCCGGTGTGTCGGCGGAATCACCGCCTGCTCCGCGTAGAGCCGGAGACGGAGGCCCGAGACCTGCCGGTTTACTGCCGGGACTGTAAGACCGAACTGATTTTGAATATCGCAAAAGGCCAGAGCGTTGAACGCCGGAGCCAGTGACTGCACCAGAGTGTGCGGCATTGGCCTGGCGTTTTTTATTTTGCCTGGAGGTGGCAGCCCATGGCGCGGAAACCGCCCCGGCCCTGCCGGTATCCCGGCTGCCGGGAACTGACACAGGACGGATGGTGCGGCAGGCACCGGCCCAAGCATACCCGACAGGAGGAGAGCCGTCAGTGGCATAAATTCTATCTCACCCGCCTGTGGCGGGATGTCCTGCGGCCGGAGCAGCTGATCCGGGAGCCCTTCTGCCGGGAGTGCGCCCGGTACGGCCTGCGTACCCCCGCCACCGACGTGGATCACATTCGGGCTCACAAGGGGGACTGGGCTGTGTTTTCAGACCCGGCTAATTTGCAGAGCCTCTGTCATTCCTGCCACAGCCGCAAAACCGCAAGAGAAAACGGGGGATAGCAGAGAATTTTTGACGCAGGCGGCAGGCACAGCAGGCGGCAGGCTTGGGCGCGGGCGGGACGCGGACACGCAGGCGCGGGGTTCCCTGCGG
>CANDFO010000097.1 GCA_947384055.1 uncultured Flavonifractor sp. | reverse complement strand
TGACTCAGTACACCCCAACTACAGGAATTATCCTGCAAATCGAATGGCAGTCCACTGGTGATCCTGCCCAGAATGGCTGCGGACTGACCCTGACATTAAACTCCATGGATCAGGGACTTATTCATATCCATCTTGACGGTTCCACTTACGTTCTCAATAACCGGCAAATGAATGTCGGCGATCAGGTTACCTGTTTTTATTCCACCTTTGCCCCGGTTCCCTTAATCTATCCGCCTACCTATCATGCCGTGGTTATCGCCCACACTTCTGCGGCAAGTTATGCCACTCTGGATGTCTTTACCCGCCAGGCAAACGGATGCGGACTGATCAACACAGAAAACAGTCTTCAGCTCAATATTTCCGGCCTTACCCCCCGCTTCCTTCCCAATGGACAGGGCATCCTCCTCCAGCCACGCCGCCGGCAGGAGAATCACCGGACGCAGCAGGCCCAGCATCATGGGCGTAGGCAGTCCCTCCACCCGGCGCAGCTCCACCGAGCGGTGCAGTCCCAGCTCCGACTGCTGTCTCCGCAAAAGAGCCAGCTCCGTCTCCTCCGCTGAAACCGCCCGGCTCAGCAGCCTGCGGCGGACCATCAGGTAGGTTCCCCCCTGCCACAGCAAAAAGGCCGCTCCTCCCGCCAGCCAGAGCACCGCTAAAAGCTCCGTAAGGGGCACTTTGGAGACAGGCTCAGCCGCAGTCGGAACGCCGTCCGCCGGAAGGGTAACGGGGTCTGACGGCGCGGCGCCGGACGCGCCCTCAGACGAACCCGGGGCGGCATACTCCGGAATCGGCGCCTCAAGCCGCCTCAGGGAGACCGCGTAACCGGGGGCCTCCACAGTCACAACCGGCTCCGGCAAAGTGAGGGACACGGGGAGAAGCAGCCGGAAGGCCACCAGCAGCCAGAGAAAATAACAGGTCCTGGCGGCATATCGGCGCCGGATGAGCCGGGAGAGCAGAAGCAGCGGCAGCAGCACCGCCGAGCACCCCAGAGACAGGGTGATTACCCGCAAAAACAGCGCCTGCATCCCTCACTCCTCCTTTAATGTGTTCAGATAGGCCCGCAGCTCCTCCACATCCGCCCCGGTGAGGGCCCCGCCGTCATAGAGGGCGGCGGCAAAGTGCTTCAGAGAGCCCGCGTAGAGCTTGGAGAGGATACTCCGGCTCTCCTGCCTCTGGTATTCCTCCCGTGAGATCAGGGGACGGTAGTAATTCACCTTTCCCGCTTTCTCGCAAACGAGAACCCCTTTTTCCTCCATGCGCTTCAAATAACTGTGCAGGGCGCTGGCAGTGAGCCTGCGCTCCAGCCCCTCCATAATCCTGGGGGCGCTGACAGGTCCCTGCGCGTTCCATACCACCAGCATGATGTCCAGCTCTGACTCCGGCAGGCTCTTCCGCTCCTTCATGTTTGCTCCACTTCCTCTCTGCTGCGGAACAATTCCGCACCTCTATTCTACATTTGCAGAACTCCTCTGTCAAGAAGAATTTCTGCTTTTGCAGAAATACGGTCCGCCTGAGCAGAGGAGCGCGCTCAGCCCCCGCCCTTTAGGGGCACATCCAGAATGACAACCTCCAGCTGCCGCTTCATAGCGTACTGGAGGGTATACATGGTCCCGCCCAGCATCCCATTATATACCGCAATCAGCAGGGAGGAGCGGTCCACCATGTAGCGGTTCCGGCGGAGCATACAGCCCTTGTCATAGCGCTGCTGCACCATGGTCTCCCTGTCGCATCGCTCAATGAGCGAAAAATACCGCTGCCGGTCCCGCTCCCGCCAGCGGGCAGCCTGCTCCTCGCAGGGGATGCACGCCTCCAGCGTAACTTCCCTCCGGCGCTGCCGCAGCTCCAACACAGCGTCGCAGAAATAAAAATCCGCGCCCAGGGCCATACCGCACATAAAATGCCGCTTTCCCTGCGCGTAGGCATCCTCCACCGCCCGGGCCAGGCGGAGCTTTAACTCCATACACCGGGGGTCCCCCTCGTCGTCCCGCCAGGGGAGCTTGTCAGGGCGGTGCCCGGTAAAACAGCAGGTCTTTTCTATGTCCATAAACAGGCTCCTCTTCCCAAAAGCAATATCAGCCGCTGCGCAGGGTCCTATGGTATTGTAGTATATCCCCCGCCGGAAGTCAATCGTTTTATCGAACGTTTGTTTTGAATCAATCTTTGGAACATCTGTCATTGCGGGCGGGCTCCAGGCATGTTATACTATAGCAATCTCATCCAGACGGCGCCTGAAGCTCTGCCCGGCGCGGCGCGGACGGGAAAACAGGACCTGCTGACCGGGAAGGTGGTATTTTTCATGTGCGGAATTGTCGGATTTATCGGCCGGGAACAGGCGGCTCCAATCTTATTGGACGGTCTGGCCCGGCTGGAATATCGGGGCTATGACTCCGCGGGCGTCGCGGTATACGGGCAGGTGCCCGGCCTCCAGGTGGTCAAAACCAAGGGCCGCCTCCAGGTCCTTTCCGACCGGGTGGAGGGCGGCGCCGCCCTCTGCGGCACGGTTGGTCTGGGACACACCCGCTGGGCCACCCACGGGGCCCCTTCCGACGTGAACTCCCATCCCCACGTGGGGGAGCGGGGTCAGATCGCGGTGGTCCACAACGGCATCATCGAAAATTATGCCGAGATCAGGGAATTTCTCCAGGCCCGGGGGGTGCATTTTGCCTCGGACACCGATACCGAAGCGGCGGCCCAGCTGCTGGAATACTACTACAGGGGCGGGGAGGACAGCCTGCTGGAGGCGGTAGGCAAGGTCCTCCACCGGATTCGGGGCGCCTACGCCCTGGGAATCCTGTGCGCCGGCCAGCCGGACCGGCTCATTGCCGCCCGGAAAGACAGCCCTCTGATTCTGGGCCATGGGGACGGCTTTCAAATGCTGGCCAGCGATGTGACTGCCCTCATCCGCTACACCCGGGACGTGACCTACCTGGAGGATGGGGACGTAGCCGTTCTGACCAGGGACCGGATTCAAATATACGACTCCCTACTGCGCCCGGTGGAACGCCCCCGGTGCCGGGTGGACTGGGAGATCTCCGCCGCCGAAAAGGGCGGCTACGAGCATTTTATGGCCAAGGAGATTATGGAGCAGCCAAAAGCCTTCCGGGACACGGTCTTTCCCCGGCTCCAGCCGGAGCGTTCGGCCCTGGACGGGCTGGAGCTGACCGCGGATGAGCTGCAAAACATGGACCGCCTGTGCATCATCGCCTGCGGCTCCTCCTATCACGTGGGCATGGCCGCCAAATACATTCTGGAACGGCTGCTGCGCAAGAGCGTGGAGGTGACGCTGGCCTCCGAGTTCCGCTACTGCCAGCCCATTGTCACCAGCCGCACCCTGGCCCTGGTAATCAGCCAGTCCGGAGAGACCATCGACACCCTGGCCGCCCTCCGGGAGGCCAGGCGCCTGGGGGCCCGGGTACTGTCCATTGTCAACGTAGTGGGCTCCACCATCGCCCGGGAGAGCGACGGCGTCCTCTACACCTGGGCCGGACCGGAGATCGCCGTGGCCACCACCAAGGCCTATTCTACCCAGATGGCTGTGGTTTACCTGCTCGGCCTTTTCTGCGCCCAGGCTCTGGGAACCATCAGCCCGGCAGAGCATCGGGCCATCTCCGAGGAGCTGCTCCGCCTGCCCGAAAAGCTGGAGGCCATTCTGGAGCACCGGGCGGAGATTCAATATCTCGCCTCCCTCTACTTCAACCACCCTTCAGTCTTTTTCCTGGGCCGCAACATTGACTACGCGGTGGGGCTGGAGGGCTCCCTGAAGCTGAAGGAGATCTCCTATATCCACTCAGAGGCCTACGCCGCCGGAGAGCTGAAGCACGGCACCATCTCTCTGATTGAGCCGGGCACGCTGGCGGTGGCACTGGCGGGGTATACCCCGCTGTTTGAAAAAACCGTCAGCAATGTGGTGGAGGTCAAAAGCCGCGGAGCCGACGTGCTGGGCGTAACGGTAGAGAGCCGGGCAAAAGCCCTGGCCAAAACAGCGGACCATGTCCTGGCCATTCCGGATACCCATCCGCTGCTGCTGCCCACCCTGGAGGTGGTACCCATGCAGCTGTTTGCCTACTATGTGGCCCTCATGCGGGGCTGCGACATTGACAAGCCCCGGAATCTAGCAAAATCAGTGACGGTGGAGTAGGAGGAGGCGCCCATGAAAAAACTGACCGCCCTGTGTCTGTCCCTGCTTCTGCTGGCGGGTCTGGCCGCCTGCGGCCCGGAAGAAACGCCCGCCCGCGTGGTGCGCTGCGGCCTCTCCAACCCCTGGGACTCCCTGATGCCCTACAACAGTCCCTCGGGGAGCAACTACTCCCGCATCATCTACGATAAGCTGTACGACCGCCTGGCCTACGTCCACGCCGATGGAACCCTGGACCCCAGGGCCGCGGACTCCTGGGAGAGCGCCGGCGAAGGGTACAGCGTGGTCTTTCACCTCAATCCGGAGGCCGCTTTCCACGACGGCGCCCCCGTCACGGCGGAGCACTGGGTAGAAACCATCCGCCTGATCACAGACCCGGACTGCCCCGCCGTTGGAAAATCGGTGTTCGCCGTGCTCAGCGGTACCGACGGCATGGGAAACGCCGCCGGGGATTCCCTGGGCGCACAGGCTGTAGACCAGTACACCTTACAGCTCACTTTCAAAACGCCCACCACGCCGGAAGAATTTCTGCTGGACAAAAACCGGGAATATTACGTACTTCCCACCCACCTGCTGGAGGGAGTGGACCCGGCGGACGTCCTGACCCTGGAGCTGTGGGACGCGCCGGTGGGCTCAGGCCCCTGCCGCTTTGTCTCAGAAACCGCGGGGAGCCAGCTGGTGCTCTCCGCCAACCCCCGCTACCAGCTGGGTCAGCCCGGCTTTGACCTGCTCACCGTCTCCGTGGTGGATAAGTCCAACCTGCTCACCTCGCTGATTGCCGGGGACCTGGACTATTACGCCTTCGGCGGCAGTGTCTCCGCGGAGGAGGCCCCCGCCGCCCGGGACGCCGGCCTGTCTGTCCTGGAGGGGACCGTCCCCAATACCTTCTTTGAGCTGATGCTCAACAACGAGCGGATCTCCCGCTCCGTCCGCCTGGCCATCGACCTGGCCTTAGACAAAGAGGCACTCTGTCTCCAGTCCACCGGGGGCCTGGGTGAACCCGCCTCCTCTGACCTCACCCCCGGAACCCCGTACGCCGGAACGTCCGGTTGGAGCCGGGACCTGGACCGGGCCCGCGCGCTGCTGGCGGAGGGAGAATACGATGGCCAGACCTACCGCCTTGCCTGCACCGCAAACCGGGCGGGGCTGGCCGCCTTGATGCAGCAGCAGCTGGCGGAGGCCGGCATCTCAGTGCTTATTGAGACGGTAGACTCCGCCGCCATGTTCTCCGGCATGGCCGGCGGCGTCTATGACATGGGCATCGCCAGCCACACCCCCGGCGCGCTGCCCCTGTGGTTTACCGAGAGCCGCCTGTCCGCCGGAAATAATATCTTCCATGTGGAGGACCTGACCCCCTATGAGGATCTGATCGCCCGAATCAAGGGCGAGGAGGACCCCGCCGTCCGTCGGGAGCTGGTGTCCAGACTCCAGACCCTCCTGGCACAGGAGCGCCCGTTTGTCCCTCTCTGGTTCGGCCGGGCCCTCCATGTCCAGTCCCCCACTGTGGAGGGAATCGACTACCCCTCCTCCAGCTTCTGCAACGAAAACGTGTGGGACTGGACGCTGGCCCCATAAATTATGTAATGCCAATCACCCTCCGTAGGGCCGGCTGCCCGGCCTGTGCCTCCCCCGGGAGGCCGGAAGTGCAGGAGGAAACCTCATGAGCCGTTATATCCGAAACCGACTGATTACCGCCATTCCCGTTTTTTTCGGCATTACCCTGGCCGTGTTTGTCATGCTTCAGCTGGCCCCCGGCACCGTCGCGGATCTCCGGGGAGAGGGCAGCGCCTCCGGCGCCGAGCGCGCGGAGGTAGAGGCCGCCCTGGGACTTGAGGGTCCTCTGCCCCTCCGTTACCTCCGCTGGCTGGGGGAGCTTCTGAGGGGAAATCTGGGCCGCTCCCACAGCGGGAAGCCGGTGGCCCGGATGCTCCTCCAGCGGGTGGGGCCCTCCCTGCTGCTGACGGGCACGGGGATGCTCCTGGCGGCGGCCATCGCCCTACCGCTGGGGACCATGGCCGCCTGGAAGCCCCGGTCCCGCTGGGACAGGGTGGCCTCTCTCCTCTCCCTGGTGAGCTTCGGCATACCGGGCTTTTTCCTGTGTCTGGCGGGAATTTACCTTTTTTCCGTAGTGTTGGGGTGGCTCCCCGCCCAGGGTATGTACAGCGGCGGCAGCTTTTCCGGGCTGGGCGACCTGCTCCGCCACCTGATTCT
>CANDFO010000096.1 GCA_947384055.1 uncultured Flavonifractor sp. | reverse complement strand
AAATGACAAAATTTCTTCGGCGTTTTCTTACAATTTCATATCGGCGTTGACACCGGCCTGCCAACAAACATATAACAATAGGTCACGCTGCCGTTTTCCGTCACGCCTACGCCGATACTGTCACATTTCGGGTCGATCATCGCCTGGAAGTGACCGGGGGATGCGATCCAGTTGTCGAGGGCGTGTTGGGCGGTATTCTCAGTTGCTACGCCGGTAAACACTGTGAGATTGGAGCCGAAACCATGAGCGTAACCATGAGCGATTACAGCCTCACATTCCTCCTGATTGTGGTGGTAGGTGTACTGCTGGTCGGAGCAGGCTTGCGCGGCGTTCATCAGGGCCTCGCTGACAGGCAGCTCCGACACGCCGTTGGCCTTGCGGGTCTGATTGATAAGCCGAATCAATTCCTGCCGCACATCCAAATTCTCCGACTGGTCTGCGCTGTCCGGGCTGGCGGGGGCGGCGGGTGAGCCAACGGTGAGCGTCAGGGTCCCGCTCTCTCCGGCGCTGCTGGCGGCGGTGATTTCCGCACTCCCTTCAGACTTGGCAACAGCTACCCAAAATCCCGTGATCTGCTCGACAGCTACCGTGTCCGGGGCGCTGGAAGTAACGTTGTACTCTGCTCCGCCGGGGCCAATGATAAGGCCGCTGCGCTCACCAACCTCCAGCAAATTTCCTTTGTAACTTCCAATCCTGACAGTCTCGGCGGGAGCTGCCGCTCTTGCGGGGATGGTCAGGCCGAACACCAGAGCGGCGCAGGCGATTCCAGAGGTCAGACGGCTTGCGAAATTCTTCATCTTCATAACTCTTTATCTCCTTTGTGGTGATTTTGTGGCTTCGTTGTGAAAAAGATACCACAGAAGAAAAAAAGTGTCGAGGATGCCGCCCGGACCGCCGCTTTAGACCTCCTGGGCCACAACACACCAGCGATAATCCCGCTCATTCATTACACAGGTATAGAGCGTGATCTGATTGCCGGAGGTGGCGGCGGTGCCGCTGTTGTCCGTTTCGCTCACCTTGGCAACGCTGGTCACGGCGTAGGTCCTGGTGCCGAGCTGGGTAGTAAGAGTGATGGTGTCGCCCGTGTTCAGCGTATGGATTTTGCCGAAATGGTTTGTCACCCCGCGATTATGCCCAGCCAGACAGACGTTGCCCGCCCAAATGCTGGTGTCGGTGAAGTGGCCTGCGCCCTTGGCAAGCTGGGTGCTGCCCGTCCCCTCGTAGATTTTGACGTTTACGCCCAGGGAAGGGATTTTCAGCGTCCCCAGGTAGCCCCCGGAGTAATAGAGATCGGACGTAACCTCCGTGTAGGCAGTGGTCTGCGTGGTGGTGTAGCTGAACTGGCTTGTACCGCCGCCCACATCCACCGTAGGATAGCCGCCGTCCGTGACGGTGCCGCCGCCCACGCTGCCCACCTGATTCACCAGCCCGCCGCTGAGAGCGCCAGGGACCAGATTGGGGGTCAGGTATTCCCCGGAATTGGGCAGATAGCTGGTAGGGGTCCCGAAACCGGGCGGGATGAGGGCAGTGTTCTTGCTCCGGTCCACATTGGGATTCTCCGCTGTATAGGGGGTGTCCTCGCTGGTGGGTCTGCCGAACAGGTAGTCCTCCGGTTCGTCAATGGTATACTCCAGCGCGTTCGCCGGGGCCACCAGCATGGCGGCGAATACCGCCGTCAAAAGAAAAATGTGCAGCAATCGTTTCATGTTCAAGTCCTCCTTTCTTTCACTTTCTGAATGGTCCAAAATGCCGCCGCTGCCAGTGCAGCCACACCACCGGCACAGCCTAGCAGAGAGGGCCAATTCATACCGCCTGTTTCAGTGGGGGATGTGTCGGGGGTCTCCGGCCCGGTCTGACCGGGCGGGTCGGAAGGGTCAGCCGTCTGCCCCTCTTTGGGCAGCTCCTCGCTGCCGAAAATGGCGGTGTAGGTGACAACCTCGCAGCCGGTCTTTGCCACTTGGCCCGTATAGTTGGCCTTGACCGTGTAGCCGGTGGCATAGCGGGTGCTGGAGATGCCGGTATAGGTAGCGGTGGCGGTGTAATATCCATTCTCACCGCCGCTCCATTCCACAGCCCCCAGGGTCAGAGTTTTACCGCTGTCCGTGGTAGTTTTGGGGATGAGGGACAGGTCGGCATCCGTTAATCATAGTTAGGGATGTACCGCGAAAGTATTTTCAGATGTCGATCTTACCAGCGAAGCGGTAGAAAATCTCTACTTCCTGCTCCCGAATGCCATCCGGCCCCCGTTTCCCTTCATGAACCAGGATTTTCTCGATCAGGGTGTTGAGCAAGGGTGCGTCCAACTCGGTGATCTCACTGTACTGCCGGATGAGTTTTACCCACTTTTCAGCGTCCTCCACAGACTGTTTGTCATCTTCAATGACCGACTTCAGCGCGGCAATCTTCTCGTCCAATTCCACCTGCTCTGCCTGGTAGCGCTCAGACAGCAGATTGAAGTTACCCTCTGTGATGCGGCCAGCCGACCAGTCCTCGTACATCTTTACAAAAAGATCATTGACAGTCTTGCGGCGCTTTTCGGCTTTCCTGAGTTCGGCCTCCCGCTTCTTCCTCTCAGCCTGCCGCCCCCTATCGCCATTTTGAAGCAGTCGTTCCAAGAGCTGCCGCTCATCCTTCTGCGCCATGGACGCCCAGAATTGCAGCCGTTCCAGCACATAGGCGTACAGCGTATTATAGCTGATAAAGTGCATGGTACACTCGTCCACTTTTTTACTGTAGGTGCCGCAGGAAAAATAGCCAGGATGATTTCCCTTGTTCTGCCTTGCGAAGTGCATCGTCCAACCACAGTCCGCGCATTTGACCAGCCCCGCGAAAATCTGTGTCGTACCATCCCTCCGCTGCCTGCGGCGGCTGATGATCTGCTTTTGCACCTGCTCAAACACATCCCTGCTGACAATGGCCTCATGGGTCCCCTCCACACGAACCCATTCAGAGACAGGATTCCGAGTCTGCTTCTTCAGTTTGAAGGACTTGACAGATGTCTTGTTGTGGATGCTGTTGCCAAGATAGTTCTCATCTGTTAAAATAAGCCTGATTTTCGTTTCATTCCATGCGTACCGCGCTTTCTCAGGCGCATTCTGATAGATGTGCGCGTAGGCGCCCTCCCTGGTGTAGTGAAGATATCCGGGGGTAGGAACCTTTTCCCGAATCAGGGCCTTCATAATTTTCGCCGCGCCCATCCCGTGGACAGCCATGTCGAAGATCTTTTCCACGATCCACTTCGTTTCCGGGTCTACCAGCAGATGGCCCTTTTGCTCCGGATCCCACACATAGCCCAGCGGTGCGAACGAACTGATGTGAGCGCCGTTCATCCGGCGGGCTTTCAGGGCGGCCTTTACCTTCTTGCTGGTCTGCCGCGCGTGCATTTCGTTGAGGATATTCAAGAACGGGGCCAGCTCATTTTCGCCATTTAAAGTGTCCACATTGTCATTGACGGCGATATAGCGAACACCTTTGCTGGGGAAATAGATTTCCGTATACTGGCCTGTCATGATGTAATTCCGGCCCAGGCGGGATAGATCCTTGGTGACCACGCAGTTGATTTTCCCATCCTCAATGTCGTCAATCATCCGCTGGAAGCCGGGGCGGTCATAGTTCGTGCCTGACCAGCCGTCATCTACATACTCGGATACCACGTTGAGGCCATGGGTCTGGGCGTAGTCACGAAGCATCATGCGCTGCGTCTGGATGCTACCGCTGTCCCCTTGCTGCTCATCGTCACGGCTGAGTCTGAGGTAGAGCGCTGTGTTATAAATCGGTTGTTTCAAAAAACGACCCTCCTTTGGTTGAAACAACCCACGCTTACGGCACCACAATACCATAAGCGTGGGCAGATATCCAGCGCTTTTCCCTAACAGGCCGTGGGGATTTCACCATCCTGCCGCTGGGCGGAAAATTGGATCACATCCTCCAGCAGCGTGTTCAGCGGTTTTCCGTCCGCTGAGAAATGTTCTGTAACTTTAATGCGTGTTTTCCCATGAATAAAATATAACTGCCCATCTTTTGAATACCTGTAGCGCCCAAATCCGAAAACCTGCTCAGTCAAACTTCGGTTTGTTTTGATAATAGCTCAACCTCCTTATTTTGCTATGGTGGCCCACACGGCGCGTTTTACGGGGCGTGTGGCCTTGGGTGGTGCTGGGACTCGTAGGAAGGCACCGGAGGGCCACACGCGGCGTTTTACCGCCCCCTGTGGCCGATGTGGTTCTCCTGCTCTCTGGACTCGATTCGCTCTATCGTCCGCTCCATCTGAGACTGCTGACTTTGGATTTCCCTGCACAGCTCCAGCCGCTTCCTCGCGGCCCGGATGTCTCGGTTGACCTGGGCCAACTGTTCATACAATTCGGCCTTTTCCGCCGCAAGCCGCTCTGCGGGGATATCACACTGCTCCAAAACAGAAACAGCCTCCATGTAACGGGAAAACTCCGCTTCCATGCCGGACAGCCCTTCCTCGTAGAGCGCCTTGGCCTGGGCCAGCGCTGCCACGTCTGTCAGGGCAGTGTACAGCTTTCGCCGCTTCTTCTTTTTCACATTGAGGATGGTACGCTGTTTGGTCAGATTGGCCAACTCGGCCTCCGTGTGGAATTGAAACGCGGCCATGTCCTCCTGGGTAGAGATCCCGTTTTCCCGGAGAAACACAAACTGCTCCCGGTAACGCTCCGAGCGCATGACCTCCTTCCTCATCTGCGCCGTCATTCGAGGTGGATACTGCCGCTTCTCGATTTTGCCTAAAACATAGAGATAATGGACATAGAGCGCCATTAACCCGGTATATTTCGGATGTTTCTTGTAAGGTTGGTAGTGGGGCCGGGGGATAATTGCGGGACGGCATCCGGCCTCGATTTCCTCCAGATTACCAAGAATGGCGGCCCGGATGCCGTCCTCAGTGAATAGCAGATTCTTCCGGCCTGGGTACATAAAGCGCTCCTGGCCCCGCAGACGGAAGCCCAAACGATTGCCGTGGTGAATCTCATATCCGCTATGTTCCATCAGCATGAAGAAGTGGCCCAGGTCGTTGGCGTCCTCGATAGCTGCTCGCAGATCCGCCGCCAGCATAGAGTGGAAGGTGGGCTGGCCCTTGGATTTCCGCAGCCATTCAATGTAGCTGACCGCCTGGGTCGGCTGGCCCTCCATGATGACGGACAGCCCACGCTCCCTGCACAGTCGGTCTGAGATGGCCCGGATCTGGCGGTAATATTCCTGTGTCGTGATGTGGTATTTTCCCCCGGTTTGGGCGTTTACCGAGTTGAACACCAAGTGCGAATGGATATGTCCTTTATCCACATGGGTCCCGATGACCACCTCGTAGTCGGTCAGATGCTCGGCGGCAAATTCCTTTGCAATCTCCAGCGCCAGCTCCGGGGTGACCTCCCCCGGCTTGAAGGACTGAATGATATGGTAACACTGACGGCCATCCAGCTTTCCCACATCCCGCTTGGTATCCATCATCTGGCGGTACTCCCAGCCTGGGTCGCAGTTCTGATGGGCAGTGAGGATTTGATGATCCGTTTTATCGCCGTTCAGCACATACTGGATGGCCTGGTCCAGTCGGGCGTTCCGGGCCAAAATTTTCGTGACCGCCATTATTTCCTCGTCATCTGATACATCAATTCGTAGACCTGATCCAGCAGACACAGCCCCCGTTTGGCATCCTCGGCTTTGGCTATCCCAGCGTTGACGCTGCGGGCAATTTGATTGATGTTGTTCCCAATGTAATGGATTTCCGTCCGCAAGGCCTTGATCTCTGAGGCCGGACGAGGCCGAACAGAACTTCCTTCCAAAAGGCGGACAATGTATGCCCGCTTGGTGAGGCCACACTGCTTTGCCTGCGTGTTGAGCAGTTGGTACTGCTCCGGCGTTAGTTCAATGTGAAGATGGTGCGTATTTTTGATGGACATTGGTTCTCTCCTTCCGTTGAAATAAAAAACCGGCAGGCCGCAGGTGCGGTCTGCCGGTGCTGGGTATAAAATCGCAACCCAGCGAAGCGGTTGCGATTTTAAGAGGAAGAAGGAGCCTGTGGATACGGAGCTTTCGGCCTAAGCCGGAAGCGGAGTGGAGCAGGCTTCTTCTGACGAGGTGGAGCCGGGGATGAACAACTCCTTGAGGAAGGCCGTGGCCTCCGGGGCCTGATCCTTCCCGGTCTGATAGCTCTCCGCCAGCAGAACACCGTTCCTGCCGGACAGGTCGTTGGCGGACACGTCCACATGGAGCCACCGGCCGTCCACATACACGAGGTTCCAGGTGTGGGTCTTGCTGCTGACGGTGAAGCAGGGGATGTCCGCCGCCGCGCAGAGGAACTTCAACGCTCTGGCGTAGGAACCGCAGGCCGCTTTCAGCTCCCCGGCGTGGGGGGCGAAGGTCTGGGTGATGCCGGCTGTTTTTCCCTTTTGGTAGGCCAGCAGGGTGCGGATGTAGTCGTTGAAGGCTTCCACCCGTTCCCGGTC
>CANDFO010000095.1 GCA_947384055.1 uncultured Flavonifractor sp. | reverse complement strand
GCTGTTTCAGCGGAAGGGGAGCATTCACAAACAATTTTTTGATTGTTAAAAATCTTAGCAAAAAATCTTCATACTTTTGTCATAAATCCCCGGTATGATATCACCATCGACAGCAAGGAGCTCCGGACGGAGCAGAAAATGAACTATAAACAAGGAGGCAATCCCCATGTATAACGATAATGAGAACGAGAGAAGCAACTATGAGTACCACTACAGCTACCGCCCCGAATCCGGGGAGCCCATCCCGGCCCTGACCCCTGTGGAACCGAAAAAGCGGGGGCGGGGGAAGAAGATCGTGGCCGGAGTGCTCTGCGGGGCCCTGCTCATCGGCGGCTCTGTGGGGGCCGGGTGGATGCTGAAGGATGTCACCGGCGGCAGGGGTGAGACCCAGGTGATGGTCAGCGAGCGGGAGCTGGCCAAGGTGGAGACGGTGAGCGTGTCCGGCGGCAAGGTGCTGACCTTCCCGGAGATCTACAACGCCAACGTGGACAGCTGCGTGAGCATCAACTCCTCCTCTGTCGCCACGGGCTACAACATCTTTGGACAGAAGATCCAGCAGGAGGCGATCAGCTCCGGCAGCGGCTTCGTCCTCACCGCCGATGGCTATATCGCCACCAACTGCCATGTGGTCTCCGGCGCGTCCAGCGTCCAGGTCACCCTCAACGACGGCACCACCTATGACGCCACCGTGGTGGGCAGCGACGTGGACTACGATATCGCCGTGCTGAAGGTAGACCCGGGCGAGACCATGCTCAAGCCCGTAGTGATCGGCTCCTCCGCCGGGGTCAACGTGGGCGAGAGCGTCTGCACCATCGGCAACCCCCTTGGGGAGCTGACCTTCTCCCTGACCCACGGCATCGTCTCCTGTGTCGACCGGGAGATCAACCTGGACGGCACCCCCTTCAACATGATCCAGGTGGACACCGCCATCAACCCCGGCAACTCCGGCGGCCCCCTCTTCAACGACCACGGCGAGGTGGTGGGCATCGTCACCGCCAAGACCTCCTCCGCCGGCAACGGCACCGCCGCCGAGGGCCTGGGCTTCGCCATCCCCATCGACGACGTGATGAATATGCTCAAGGACATCATGGAGAACGGCCAGGTCACCACCCACGCCTACATGGGCGTCAGCGTGGATAACGCCTCCCGCTATCCCCAGACCGGCGTGCGCAGCGGAGCATACCTGTACGAGGTGGTAGAGGGCGGCCCCGCCGACCAGGCGGGTCTCCAGGCGGGCGACGTTATCACGATGGTGGGCACCACGACCATCACCAGCAGCACGGATGTGACCAACGCCGTGGGCTCCAAGAGCTACAAGGCCGGCGACACCGCCACCATCACCTACGTCCGTGACGGGCAGGTCTACACCACGGACCTCACCTTCGGCAGTACCATGGATAAGCCCCAGACCACCGCGACCTCCTCCCAGGACGGACAGCAGCAGTCCCCCGATACCACCACCCCCAGCGACAGCTATCCCTACGGGATGGAGGAGTTCTTCCGGCGCTATTTCGGCGGCATGGCCTCCTGACGCGGGACCGGCTGCCTTGATATAGATGCAGATTCCCTCTCTTTCCTCTCTCTTTCTTGAATACCCCGAGGCGGACACAGGGCTCACGCCCCATGTCCGCCTCGGGGCGCTTGTGCAGATTCTGCTCTTTAGTTCTGCTTTTTCAACGGCTTTTTTTGCAACATGCCCCAAATTGCCCGGATGACAAGAAAAAATGGCCTCCAGTTCCCCAAACCACTATTTACATTCTGATTTCCTGTTGCTATAATAGAAGTACAAAATCCAAATTCTGTTAGCGTTCTTCTTTGAAAACCATTTGTTTGGAGCAGAAAGGGGGCATCCTGACCTGTTGCAGGCCGGGGAGTGCCGTCAAGACCGGTCCCCGGTTGTTTTTGCGAAACGCCCCGCAATCTATAGAAACAAACTCAAATTCAAGGAGGTAGATGACGTGGAAAGAGAAGAGAGTCCCTTGCGTGAGGCGTGGGGAAAGAGCCGCTGGAAGCGCTGGGGGACCAGGGCGCTGTCTTGGATGCTGGTTCTGGCGATCCTGATGCCGCCCCATGGCCGCGCGGAGTATACGGAGATTCTTCCGGAGGGCGGGCTCTGTGTCCACCATCCGGCGCATACGGAAGAGTGCGGCTATGTGGAGGCTGGCGCGGGGAGTCCGTGTATGCACGTACACGACGAATCCTGCGGCTATGGGACCCCGGAGGAGCCCGGAGATTCTGAAAATCCTGAAAATCCCGGCACTCCTGAAGAACCTGAGAATCCGGCGCCCCCTGCAGCTCCCGAGGAGCCCGGAGACACCGGGGATCCCGATAATACCGGAGACCCCGATAACACCGGGGACCCCACAGTGCCTGACACCCCGGCCCCTGACGCCCCTGTGGAGCCCGGCGCTCCCGAAGAGCAGGAGCCCGCAGGACCGGAGGAGCCTGTGACGCTTGCGGACGCCCAGGTGCCGGAGAGCCCCGCGCCTCCCGTGGAGCCCGCAGAGCCCGGAGCTCCGGCCTGCGGCCATGTCCATGATGAGACCTGCGGCTATCAGCCCCCGCAGGCCGCACAGCCCTGCCGTTATGTGTGCCCGCTGTGCGTCATCAGCTGGGAGTGGGACGATGAGGAGGGTCTGCTGGTCTGGAGCGATGAGACCGGTTCTTGGGCACTGGGTGTGCCCGGCGCAGACGAGGGCTTGACCGTTACCCGAGATATTTTGGCGGAGCTTCTCCCCCATTCCGCCACCGTTCAGACGGCGGTGGAGTTCAAGAGCGCAGAGCTGGTCTGGGACCTGAACCAGATCCCGGCAGAAGGCGCGTTCCAGGGCACTTATACTCTCACCGCGTCCTTGGCGGATACCCCGGAGGGCCCCTATGCCCTTGTTGACGGCGTTCCGGCGATGGAAGTGCTGGTCGTGCTGGGCGGGGGTGAGGCGTATGCGCAATCAACGCCTTTTAATGTTGCTTTAAATGAGTGGGAATGGGAAGGATTCGACTCAGGAGCAACAGCTGTCCTTGCAATCAACAAGGATAATATCCAGACGGTTCAAGATTTGATTGCTGCGATACGTTTATCTGCGCCAAAACGAATATACGGTTGGGCAACAGGTGATAAGTCGGTCAATGATGGAGCCTATACATATGCAGATAAACAAGAGCGAATTGTTGTGAAGAATGCGGATGGCAAAGGCAACGATCAAGAAATGCTTTGCTCCTGGGGGTATTTGGATGTCAGCTGGTCAAACTTGGAAACAACTATCACATGCCTCCCTGACTTAAATTCTGAGTTCACAATTTATGCTCCAATTCCCACTTGTGATGGCAGGAAATACTTTGTAAACGATGGAAACAATACACCCAATATTTCTAATTTACCAATCGTAATTCATCCTGTTTCTTTTGCGGCCCACACTGTTTCTCCCGCAAACCCGGAAAACGTAACAGTCAACCTGTTTGACTACTGGGTAAAAACTGAAAATCCAACAGTGGAGAGCGGCGGCGATATCCTGGATAAAAGCGATATCCATTATCACGAGGAAGGTGGTGAAGGGGCCCTCGGCGACAAGCCCACAGGTTATTCCACAGAAAAAGACTGGAATCTGGGTATCAATCAGAAACATCTCCTGCTCTTCGGTGACGGCCTGATCCACGCCGGCCTTTGGAACAAAGGCGCTGGAGAGAACTGCCGGTATGGCAAGCAATACGCCGGTATGGAGGGGATCGTCAGGAATGTTCTAACTGAAAATGGTTATCCGGAGATCAATCTTGATTTGGCAAACGTGGTATTAAATGGCGATGAGTCAATACGTTATACGCTAATCAAGGACTATCTGCTCACCGGCGACCACAAGGAAGAAAAAGATTCAAAGGGTGATGGGTACACCTATGATTCCAGTGATATCCAAAACCTGAGCAACACCGTCATTAACACCTGGGGCGGAGATATCAATGGAACAGAATCTCTCCAGTACTTATTTGAACCTGCAAACGGAGATTTTAAGAAAACTTACACAGATGTCACCGGCCTGTTCCAGCTGGACGAATACGGCTACTACTACTATAACATGCGCGACAACTTTGCCGAGCTCAGTCAGGAGGGCGGCAAAAACCACTTTATCCTCTACGACGCTCCCGCCACCACCCGCACAGACGGAGACAACAGCATCGGCAACTTCTTCCCGTTCAACAGGGGGGATGAAGTCTTCAACGGGCTGGATGAGACGGGAGAGCTGACCAGCAGTGTGGACTGCGCCCGCAACAGCATGAACCACCACCTGGGCATGACAGTGGACGTGGACTTCCGCCAGCCCGCCAACGGTGTGATCAATACCGGCAAGGGCCAGCAGAACATGAGCTTCCAGTTCTCCGGAGATGACGACGTTTGGGTCTTTATCGACGGCGTGCTGGTCCTGGACCTGGGCGGTATCCACAGTGAGCTCTATGGTACGATTGATTTTGCCACCGGCGATGTCTACATCGGACGCTCTTTTACGACCCATGGGATCCCTGATAATCCGGCAGCTCCTGAGCATATGGTGAATCACACCACGCTGAAAGAGCTGTATGAGATCGCCGGCAAGGCGGATAAGATGCAGTGGACCGGTGATACTTACGCCAGCAACACCTCCCACACGCTGAAGATGTTCTACCTGGAGCGGGGCAACTACGACTCCAGCATCGCCCTGCGCTTCAACCTCCAGCCTCTGCTCTACCAGCGGATCGAGAAGGTGGACCAGAATGGTGAGCCGCTGCGGGATGTAGAGTTCGAACTCTACCCGGCAGTGAGAAATGAAGACGGGAACGGCATCCAATGTCTCTATACAGACGGCGATCAGAAGGGGCAGACGTTCCATGTTACGCCGGTTTATACTAAAGACCCTTTGGTTACGCTGAGAACGGATGAAGATGGCGCTGCCGAGTTCGAGCTCGAAGATGGCGGACACTTCAACTTCGCTGACCGTGGCGATCAGTACTATGTCTTGAAGGAGACCCACGCCCCAGACGGCTACCGCACCCAGCCGGTGGACATCGTCCTGCACTACGACACCAAGACTGCCACGCTCTCTGTAGCCAACCGCTGGACTACCGGCGCTTATGCCTGCTCCGTGGTCAACGTCACCAGCGCGAAGACCGGTGATGCGGCCAAGAACGACGGCCTGGAAGACGGTCTGGTCGTGGCAGTGCCCCTGCTGAGAAAGGACACTGTCGAAGGCAGCAGCTGGCAGGCGCTGTACGGCGGCAACCTCGCCGGATTCAAGTCCGTGACGGCGGTAGGAACGGATATCAATCAGCTAAACCCTAAGGCTGTGTTGCAGGCCGCCGTGGAACAGGCAAAAGCTACCGGCACTGCCGGCTGGTATTTAGACTGGGACAGCAGCAACCAGCGGCTGCAAGGGACCCTGTTCGACCTGCCGGGCCTTGCCACCCGATACCTGCTCAATAATCCGGAAAACGGCGATATGCACATGGCCTATATGCTGATCTCAGGGCTTGAAGGCGGCAATGCTGAGGAGCGCTACGCGGCATTGGCTCATACAACTCCTACCAGCTATAAACTCCTCGAGGTGAACCAGTTCAACCGGGATTTCCGCTCCATGATCTACATCCCAAACGAGCGCCGGGAGCTGTGGGTGTTGAAGGTGGATCAGGACGGTAAGCCTTTGAAGGAAGCGAAATTTGGGCTGTATGACAATGAGCGCTGCGATGGAACCCCGGTGGCATCGGGAGTTACTGATGACAAGGGGATGCTGATTTTTTCGCCCACTGGTCAAGAGAACGGAACCGGTCACACAAAGATGGATTGGGCCGATAGCAGCACCGAGACCAGATACTATCTGCAGGAAATTGGAGCGCCTGAGGGCTACACCCAGAATACAACCATAATCCCTGTGGTCGTTGGCAGCTACTCTATTTACGCCGACGCAGGTAATGCTGATGACGGCGTAACGGTGATGGCTGGCGTGGGCAAGCTGACCCAGACCATGCGCCAATATGCGGAGGGCAACGATGTGGATATCACCCTCCAGGATATCACGGCCTTCATGCAGACCCAGCCCGGTGGGAACGGTTTTTCCCTCACCGGCTGGAAGGACGCAGTACTGGAAGGAACAAATATCCTCCGCAGCATGAACCTGCACTTTGGGAAAAATGCAGAAGTGGACTACGGCCTCCACGATGAAGACGGCGGCGAGAATTTCAAGCCCTTCTTTGTCACAGACACCGGCTTCATCCGCGCCCGGGTCCAGCAGATGGCTCTTAACGACAAGTATGAGAACCCCAACGAGGGCGTCAACAGAGACGTACTGGGCGACACCGATCTGACCAACCTCTTTAGTCTGCTGAACGTGGTGGTGGTCACTGACAAGACCATCGCTGATACAAACACCGGCAAACTGACCATCAGCAAGAAAGTGACTGGGAGCAATTTGACCCCTGCGGACTACACTAAGAATTTCAAGTTCAAGGTGGAGCTGTGGAAGGTAGAAATAGGAGCAGACGG
>CANDFO010000094.1 GCA_947384055.1 uncultured Flavonifractor sp. | reverse complement strand
GAGATGATGGCGTACACCAAGAACAACATCCTGATCCAGTCCGCCCAGGCGATGCTGGCTCAGGCCAACCAGGTGCCTCAGGGCGTGCTGCAGCTGCTGCAGTGATTCGTCGCGATTCGTCGCAAAGTACGCGCCGCTTCGTTTCCGCCTGACGGCGAAAACTGCGCTTAGCTGCCTTGCTCCTCATCTTCCAACGGGGCCCGCTGCGCCGGGCCCGCGTTGGAGGAAGCGAGGTGCAGGCCTGGTAGAACAGCAGGATTTTAGGCGGGGACCCCCGGGCGAGCCCAGCGAAGCGGGTCGCCCGGGGAAAGCCGGAGCAAGGAAGCGCAGTGAGCTCTGTCCGCAGGACGGAGCGAACACAGCGGACTTTGCGACGGCGCGCCTCAGGGCGTGCTGCAGCTGCTGCAGTAAGAGCGGGTTCGCTTCTGACAGCACGATCAGTCCGAAACGAAAAGGGGGGCGGGCGCTGCCCGCCCCCACGTTTTTTGACCATGTGGGGCTTAGGAAAGTGGCTGCGGATGCAGCTGTTTTCCTAAACATCACAGCGAACATGGAAAGGATTTTCGAGTATGAGAGCCATTGAAATTGCCCGGAAGCTGGCCGGGCTGGGCCAAAGCCAGGAGGCCTGCCGTGCCTATACGCTGTCCGTCCGGGAGGAGGGAGACCCCATTGAACGGATGGAGGCGGCGGCGTACATCCTGCAGAACGGCGGGGATTACCGGGTGTCCTATTCCTGTTTCACCGGACTGTACAATGAGGGCTGCTTCCGGGAGGATATTCTGCCTCTGATGAACGCCGTATTTTACGAGCCGAACGTCAAGCAGCTGAAATCCCGGTATGAGCGCAACTGCAAGCTGCTGGGGAGATATCCCTATCTGTTCCGAAAGGATTTTGTGCCCTTTGAGGAACTGCCCGTTCAGTTTTTTCCCTATGACGACCACAATGGATATGTCCCCTTTTATCGGGCGGAGGGGCGGTTCGGCGAGTTTGTGAACTTTGGCAGCCAGGTGGTCAGCCGGAATTTCTTCCGGGACCTGGACAAGCCGGTTTTGGCCAGGGATGTTTTTTCTCAATATGAGCTGGAATATCTGAACGACAACGTGCGCCGGAGCGAGGACATCGGCCGGGAAAACCATATTTATCTGCACTACAGCGACTGGGGGACGTTCTGCTCCAGCCTGCAGTGTCTGAACCTGCGGCAGCTGCTGGAGAGCCGGAAGCTGGTGTTTCTGATTGAGGAAGAGTCGGAGCAGTACCCGATTGATTTCAAGGCGCGGTTTGGCGTTGATTACAGCGGCTACCCGGTGAAGCCCATCAGCATCCGGGAGGTGACGCGGCTGATCTGGCACACCCAGCTGTCCACCCATAACGGCGGCGACTTTTTCAATGAGGTGTTCGATGGGCACCCCAATCTGATCTGCCTGCCGTCGGTGATGCACAGCGATATTGTGGAGGGGATCTCCAAGGTGAAGAAGGCCCTGGACGCTTCAGACAGCCTGCGCACGGCGTGTCAGAGCATTGAGTGGCCGCCCTACCTGATAGAGGAGCTGTACCACATGCGGGACCGGACGGACAAGGACGTCATGGTGGCCATCTTTATGGGGATGGAGGAGGCGATGTGCTGTACGCGGGCGGACTCCCGGATTGCCCCGGCGGTGTTCTTCCAGCCCCACTTCTACAACATAGTATACAGCCTGCGGGTGGACAGTGCCAACCGGACTGTGCTGGAGGCGGGAAACTATGAGGAGATCCGGCAGTCGCCTGTGTTCCGCAACTTTAAGTACATCAAGACCTTTACGCCCATGCGCCGGTTTACCACCAGCCACGGGGCCACAGTGAAGTTCATGTATGAGCAGGCGCAGGCTGCGGACGACAGGGAGAAGGGAAAATCTAAGGTAGTGGTCAGCGACGCGGTGATGGAGCGCGTGCTGAACCGCAGCTTTATGGTGGACCCGGAGGACCGTCTGTACCGGGATGGCGTTCTGATCCGGTTTGAGGACGCCAAGCTGAATCCGAAGGCGGCGTTTTCCGCGCTGGCGGCGTTTTTGGACCTGCCTTATACGGAGAGCATGACCCGGTGCACCCTGGGCGGAAAGGATTTTTACACGGATACCTCGGTGGGGTTCGACCCGGCGGCGGTATACCGGACTTATGACGAGTATGTCAACGACGATGAGCGGTATTTTATTGAGTACTTCCTCCGGGACGCTTACGCGTATTACGGGTATGAATTCCGGTATTACGACGGCGGGCCAGTGGACGAGGCGAGGGCGGAGGAGCTGATTGCGGGGTTCAGCACCATCAACCACTACATGGAGGAGACCTGGATTAAGCTGTTTCTGGACGCTGAGGTGTCCCAGAACGGCAAGCGGGTGGAGGCGGAGCTGGAGCATGCGGTGCAAAAAAAGCTGGCCCATGACTATGTGAAGCAGTTTGACGCGAACCGGATTGAGAGCGCGAAGATTCTGCTGGAGGGGCTGCGGTTTGTGAACAAAAACGGCCAGCCGCTGCGGATGATGCCTATGCTGAAGCCGGAGGAAACGCTGCTGGAGCAGCCATTGTATCACTGATGGATACGCTGGAGGAGATGCAGTACCTGCTGGAGCTGGCAGAGAGTTCCGTCGGTGAAAGCTGTGAGGACGGGTGGCGGCGGGAACGGGAGATTCCGCGGGAATAGGCCGAGCGGATTATACGATATAGTCGCCGCAGTTGAAAAAGCGCAACATGCGCTTTTTCCTCCAGAGGGACAATGGCCCACTGGAGCGTGCAATGCACGCCAGCGGCGTGTATGAAGTCCAAAGCAGGGCCGCATGAGCGGACCCTGCGGCGATTTTCGCCGCAGGGTTCAAAAGGAGCGATTTGCTCCTTTTGAACCGCTTTGACTATACTACGAGCAATGAGGAGGACGCTCCGGATGAGCGAAAAGGGAACGCTTTACTTTTTTACCGGGCTGGCCGGCGCGGGGAAGACCACCATCGGCGGGCTGTTTTATGAGAAATTGCGAGAGAAAAAGCCGGACGCGGTTCTGCTGGACGGAGACCGGCAGCGCACCGCGGCGGGACACAGCACGACAGAAGGGAAGATTCTGCTGGAGGACCGCTACACCACCGAGGCACGGAAAGCGGGCGCCTGGGGCCTGTTTAAGCAATGCAGGGATCTGACGGAACAGGGATTCGACGTGGTGTGCTGCAGCATCTCCATGTACCGGGAGATTCGGGCATGGAACCGGGCGAATATCGAGAAATATAAGGAGATCTACGTAAAAGTAACGCGTGAAACCCTCTACAAAAGAGACCAGAAGGGGCTGTACTCTTCCGGCGCGAAAAATGTGGTGGGCGTGGACCTGCCCTGGGATGAGCCGGGAGAGCCGGATGTGGTCGTTCAGAATGACGGGGAAGAGAGTCCCGAGCAGATTGCGGCGCGTCTGGAAGAACTGTTTGACCTGACTTAGGGCGGGGTGAGAGGACGTATGATTTATTTGGCAGACCTGCACACTCACAGCACGGCTTCCGACGGACAATATGCCCCGGCGGAGCTGGCACGGCTGGCGAAAAGGCGGGGGTTGGATGTGCTGGCGCTGACCGATCACGACAACGTGGACGGCGTGGAAGCGGCGGCGGCAGAGGGAGAGCGGCTGGGCCTGCGGGTGGTCCCGGGTGTGGAGCTGAGCGCGGACGACTTTTTGAACCTGCATATTTTGGGCTATGACTTTTCCGTCCCCGCGCTGCAGAGCTGGTTTGACAGTCTGAAAGGCGGACGGAATGACCGCAAGTACCGCATCCGGGATTTTCTGCGGACAAAAGGTCTGGAAATTCCCCTGGACGAGGTGGACGCGGAGGCCGCGGGCGGGTCGGTAGGTCGTCCGCATTTTGCAAAGGTGATGCTGCGGCACGGAATGGTGGCCACCCGCAGGGAGGCATTCGACCGTTATCTGGACACGCCGGAGTTCCAGGTCATTGAGAAGGGGACCAAGCCCAGCGCCCGGACGTGCATAGAGCGGCTCAAGGCCGCAGGGGGCAAGGTCTCTCTGGCCCATCCCTATCAGATTGTGCTGGGCGGGGAGCGCCTGGAGGACTTGGTCCGGCGGCTGAGAGAGTATGGATTGGACGCCATAGAGTGCTATTATCCCATCCATACGCCGGAGCAGACGGAGGAGTACCTGAGGCTGGCGGAGAAATACGGCCTGCATGTCACCGGCGGCAGCGATTTTCACGGCGAGAAGAATAAGCCGGACCACCCGCTGGCGGCGGTAGAGCTGGAATTAGGCTGGCTTTTGGAGAGAACATATGCAGTTTGAATTGATGGCCTCCATGATGTGCGCCAACTATGGAAATTTGGAGCAGGAAGTTCGGGACCTGGAGGAGGGCGGCATTGATTCGTTCCATATCGACATTATGGACGGGCGTTACGTGCCGAATTTTGCCATGTCCCTCAACGATATGCGGTACATTGCCGGCGCCGCGGAAAAGCCGCTGGACGTGCACCTGATGATTGAACGGCCCAACGACCGCATCGGGCTGTTTACCCAAAACCTGCGGCCGGGGGACACCGTTTACATCCACCCGGAGGCGGAGTACCATCCCTCTACGACATTACAGGTTATTATCAATGCCGGAATGGTGCCGGGCATTGCCATCAATCCCGGCACCTCGGTGGAGACCGTGATGGAGATGCTTCGGATTGTAAAAAAGGTCCTGGTGATGTCGGTGAACCCGGGGAATGCCGGGCAGATGTATCTGCCCTATGTGGGCAAGAAAATCACAAAATTATTGGCTCTAAAAGAAGATATGGATTTTGAAATCTACTGGGACGGGGCTTGCGGGGCGGATAAGATTCTGGAGTACGCGCCCAAGGGCGTGAAGGGCTTTGTACTGGGAACGACGCTTTTGTTTGGCAAGGACAGGTCTTATGGCGAAACGCTGCGAAACATTCGGGAGCTGAGATTTTAAATGAACGGGGCGGTGATTTTGTCCGGCGGCTCCGGGAGCCGGATGGGTCCTGGCATCCCGAAGCAGTATCAGGTAATTGCTGAAAAACCTGTTTTAGTACATACCATAAAACAATTTCAGCACTGTGACGCAGTCGATTATATTGCAGTTGCTGCGGTTCAAGAATGGCAGGATCAGATACTTCAGTGGAAGACAGAATATGGCCTAAGCAAGCTGCAAGCATTAGCTCCCGCCGGGGAGGACAGGCAGGGTTCCATTCTGAACGGACTGCGGGCGTTGAAGCCGTTTTTATCCGGACAGGAGGACGGCGTGGTGGTTCAGGATGCGGCACGGCCGCTGACCGGCGGGGGGCTGATCAGGCAGCTGCTGGAGGGACTTCGGGAGGCGCCCTGCGTGCTTCCGGTGCTGCCGGTGACGGATACCGCGTATACCAGCCGGGACGGTCAGTGGGTAGACGGGCTGCTGGACCGGTCGGTCCTCTATGCGGGGCAGGCGCCGGAGGCGTTCCGGTATCAGGATTATCTGCGGCTGTATGAGGAGACGCCGGAAGAGACGCTCAGGGCTATGAGCGGAAGCTGCCAGCTGCCTTACAGCAGGGGGTGGAAGGTGAAAATGCTCCCCGGGGAACGGGAGAACATTAAAATTACCTACCCCTCGGACCTGGAATTGTGCGAAAAATGGCTGAGAGAGCGGGAAACAACAGGATGAAAGCATATGTATTGCACGGAATCGGCGACCTGCGGTATGAGGACGTGCCGCTGCCGGAGCTTCGGCCGGGCTGGGCCTTGGTGAAAGTGCTGGCGGCGGGGATCTGCAGCTCGGATATTCCGCGGATATTTGAAAAGGGGACGTATCATTTTCCCACCATTCCGGGACATGAGTTCTGCGGCCGGGTGGAGTCCGTGCACGACGGGGCGGACAGGGGCTGGGTTGGAAAACGGGTGGGTGTGTACCCGCTGATCCCCTGCAAAAAATGCCCTTCCTGTCTGAAAGGCGAGTACGAGACCTGTTCCAACTATGATTACATCGGCTCCCGGCGGGACGGCGGATTTGCGGAATATGTGGCGGCGCCGGTGTGGAATCTGCTTGAGCTGCCGGATACGGTGAGCGATGTCCAGGGGGCCCTGCTGGAGCCCGCGGCGGTGGCGCTGCATGCCGTAAAGCGGGGGAAGATAAGATCCGGGGATACCGTCTGCGTTGTGGGAAGCGGAGCGATTGGAATACTGGCGGGACAGTGGGCGAAGCTTTATGGCGCAAAGCAGGTGGTCGTCAAGGGCCGGAGCGAGGCGAAACGGGAACTGGTGCAGAAATGCGGGCTGGAGTACTCCACCGGCACGGACGGCAGCTATGACTGTGTAATCGAGGCCGTGGGAAGTGAAAAGGCCCTGGAGGAGAGCCTCAGTCTGGCCGCGCCCGGAGGCACTGTGCTGCTGATGGGCAATCCGGACGGAGACAGAACGCTCCCTCAGAATTTGTATTGGAGCATTCTGCGTAAACAGCTGACCCTGACTGGCTCCTGGAATTCCTCCTTTGGCGGGCAAAAAAGTGACTGG
>CANDFO010000093.1 GCA_947384055.1 uncultured Flavonifractor sp. | reverse complement strand
TGCTGCGCGCACCCTTTGGGCACACTTGCAGGCCGAGAAGTGTCATTTTCGAGGCGCATGTCCCCGAAAATGACCAATTTTGACTTTATTTTGCCGCCCTCGGGCGGCAAAACTCTGCGAGACTTTCCCGTGGGGGAAGTTTTTCGACAGTCTGAAGGGGGGGAATTTCACTTTTACGTGAAATCCCCCCTTCTAAATCTGAACTGTTCCGCGAAACGTCAGGCAATTTACACCTCCTTTCGTGTGAAACAAGCCCCAATCATTGCTCCGATCATGGCGAGCGGCGCTGCCCTAACGAACAGCCACTCAAATGCGTGAAACATTGTCCCGGCAACCGCGATTTCCGGGTGACTATAATCCCAGCCTAAGTAAGGACTGTTTAAGACTGTTAGAACTGCAAAAACAGCTGCGATAACCGCACACAATGAGATAAAAAGCCAATGGGCCGCTTTTTGCCTCGCCGATTTTCCACGTGCAAGCTGTAGGTTTATGACCTCAAGCTTCTCAGAAATTACGCTTAGGTTATCAACCCTCGTCTCAACCACGGTTTCTCCCAGCAGTGTGCTTACAGGTGTTTCAAATATCTCTGATATAGAAATCAGCATATCGGCATCTGGAACCGACAGACCTTGTTCCCATTTAGAGATCGTTTGTCTCACCACATTCAACTTAATTGCAAGTTCCTCCTGCGAAAGTCCTTTGGATTTTCTGATTGCTTTGATGTTTTCACTTAACATCAGGGATGACCTCCTTTCATCATCATCGCTATTATACGGCGAACCCCCCGTTGCGGCAAGCAACGCAAATTAACATCAGGTATTCTTCTGACAATCCAGCGTTTGGAGGACGCCAGCCCACCGGGGGTCTCCGCCTCGTTCTGCAAAATCCTGTCTTAAATTCAATTTGCGAATTTCATCCTGGCAGGGTGCTGGGTCTCGCTGGAGGCATGGGAATACGACCAACAGCGAAGAATTTTCACGTCTGGCAGGGAAAAATTGTGCTGTCCCGGAGGGAAAAAGCTCGCTGTTCGTTTATACAATTGTTTTTGCAAAAGATGGTTCATCGTTCGGCGCGCACGGGGAAAAGGGCATATCGCCCTGAAATGGAAAATGTTCACAAATCGTTCATAGCAAGTTTGAAAACAGTTCATCACTTTTCGAGCCTTTCTGGTATGATCATACTTGTCAGGATACCAAAGGCAATACCAAAACTCCTCCTCTCTTCCCTCTCTTTTCCGAGCATATACCCAGCCGATTCCCCGGCAGAGCGCTAGCCGCTCTGCCGGGGAATCCTATTTCCGGCCGAAGGGCGGGTCGCGCATGCGCCGGACCGCAGAAGCTCAGACCAGCAGAATATTTTCCGCCCGCTCGGTACAGGTCTGCTCCAGCATAGCTGTGTGAGAAAGAAAATCCGCGTCCGCAAAGTATTTTGCGTGGACAGGACAGTGCCGCACACAGGCCTGGCATTTAATGCACAGTCCGACAGCCTCCATAGTGGTCTCGTCAATACTGTGCATGGGGCACGCCTGTACACAAAGGCCGCAGCGGGTGCAGATATCTTCACGGGTCAGCGGCTTTGCTTTCAGGAACCGGGCGGGGGTACCGTCGGCTTTCAGCGGCGTATAATAGGGGCCGATTTCGCTCCGGTCTATGGGCAGAGGGGAAAGCGGTGCTCCGCATTCCAGCTTTTCCGCCGCTTTCCGGGCAAATTCCCGCATCTGAAGCCGGTCGGCGTCGTCCGGCCGGCCAGCCCCCACCCGGTCGGAAAAGGCGTGGCGGCATACGAAGGCAGCGGCCCCCGCAGTATGGAATCCGTTCCCGTCCAGGAGCAGTACCAGCTCCCGCAGGGCTTCGTCCACACTCCGGCCGCCAAACACGCAGACCGCCAGAGCCGGAGTCTGCCCGGCGCCCAATATCCGGGCCCTGAGCTCCGGAAGCAGCTTATTGGGAATCCGCCCCGCGTATACCGGTGTGCAGACCAGTACCAGCTCATCAGGGGCAAAGCGGTATTCTCTCTGCCGGTTTTCCGGCCTTGTAAAATCGATCAACCGGGTCTCCGCGGCCAGGCGCCGGGCGAGCTCCCCCGCTGTCACCCGGGCGGCCCGCTCCGTTCCGCCTGTGGGACTGAACGATACGACGCAGATCTGTTTGATTTTCATAGCACAGACTCCTTGATCCATGGAATAAAACGGAAGGCCCCTCAAAATTGAAGCGCCTTCCGCCGTCTGACCGGGAGGTCAAACACTATTTCCGGTTTTTCTGATAGATGATGTTCAGCCCCTTCAGCAGCAGATCCCGTTCCAGGTGCATATCCCGCCTGCACAGCGGGGCAATAAACTGGGCCATCCCTCCGGTGACGACAATGGTGGCCGGCCTGCCCAGCTCCTCCTCAATGCGGGCCGCCATACCGTCCATCATGGCGGCGGCGCCGTACATGATGCCGCTGCGCATACTCTCCACGGTATTCCTGCCGATCACCCGTTCAGGTCGGTCCAGCTGAATACCGGGCAGCTGGGCCGCATGGCTGGACAGGGCCTCGGCAGACACCCGTATGCCGGGGATAATGGCTCCGCCGATGTACGTGTTCCCCTGGTCCACCACAGTGATGGTGGTGGCCGTCCCCATATCAATGATGATAAGCGGCGGTTTGTAGCTCTGCACTGCCGCGACAGCGGCCACAATCAGGTCGCTGCCCACCGAAGCCGGATTTTCCATCCGGATATTCAGACCGGTTTTAATCCCCGGCGCGACGACCAGGGGCTCTTTTCCCGTCACCTTCCGCACCCCGGTGGAGATAGAGTTGAACACCGGAGGCACCACCGAGGAGATAATGCAGTCGTCCAGCTCTGCCACCTGGACTTTGGAGAGATCCAGCATATTTTTAATCTCCACGGCGTACTGGTCGGAGGTTTTGATGGGGTCCGTGGCAATGCGGGCCTGAAAGACAATCCGGCCGTCCTGCATACCGCCGATTACCACATTGCTGTTGCCGATATCAATTGCCAGGAGCATAAATATCACCTCATGTGAACGGGACTCAGCCGTTAGACGCCACCGGTTTTCTTCCGGCGGCCACGCCCACCTGGAGCACGGCCTTGCCTATAGCAGTTACCAGCACCACGGCGGCAATGGCCTCCATGATTCCGGAGCCAGTCACCGTGCCCATAACCAGGCCAAATACGGCCTCCATCCCTACGTTTTTCGCGTCGGCGTACTGCTGGGCCAGCAGCAGATAGATGCTGCCCATGACAAACGCGGTGTTGGTCATGGACCCTACAAATCCCACCGCCGGGAGCGCCGCCAGGTCGGGGAGCTTCAGCCGCTTCAGGCCGATCCACAGCCAGCCGGATACTACACCGATCATAATCCGGCACCCTACCGCAATCCAGACCGCTTTCAGCGCCCCCGGAACGCCGGTGGTGCTCATAAACGGGGAAAAAGCGAAGGAGAGAAGGGTGGGCGCCACAGTATTGCTGACCATTGAGCAGATGCCGAATACCCCGCCCAGAATGCCCCCGGCCAGGGGTCCCAACAGGACCGCGCCCAGGATTACCGGAATGTGAGTGGTGGTGGCCTTGATGATAGGAAGCTGAATCATGCCCAGGGGCGTGTTGGCCAAAACCACAACAATGGCCGCCATCAGCGCCACGCCTACCATCCAATGGGTGTCGTGCTTGTGTCTGTTCATATTCTGTTACCTCCTGCTTCCGCTCTCCCGTGGGAGATGCAGTGCATTTTTTCGGAAAGGCAGAGCACCCAGGCATATCGGCCGGCGGGCAGAACCGTGTTCCGGCAGAGAGAAGCTCCGCCGTCAAGCCTCCGCTGGGATGAATCAGCCCTCCCTGATGAGGGCGAGGACCGGATTCCCCGTCCTCTCAATTCTGCATTATAGCGGAGTTGCCGCCGGATTGCAAGAGGCCGGCTGTGACAGAGGGGTCCTGTCACGCGTTTTTCACCTTGCAAAGAATTGTGTACCGCAGGCCGTACAACCGCATCAGCCGTCCTCCCGCTCCAGACGCCCCAGAGGGCGGTAAACGGTGACGTACATTGCCAGTGCGCAGGCGCTCCCGCCGACGACGTTGGAGACGGGCTCAGCCAGATAGACGCCATCCACCCCAAAGCCCAGCCGGGGCAGAAGAAGGGTCAACGGAGCTACGATAAAAGCCTTGCGCAGGAGGGAGAAAAAGACTGCCTGCCGGGATTTGCCCAATCCCACAAAAGTGGACTGGCCGATGAACTGAAAGGACATACAGAAAAAGGCGGCAAAATAGATACGAAACGCCCGTACGCCCTCGGCAATGAGCGCCGGCTCGTCGTTGAATATGCGGATCAGGGGCTCCGGAAGCAGGACGGCTGCCAGCCACGCGCACAGGGAATATCCTACCGTCACAGCCGCGGTAAACCGAATGCCCTGGCGCACCCGGCCGTACTGCCGCGCACCGTAATTGTACCCCAGCACCGGCTGACAGCCGTGAGTAACCCCGCTGACCGGCATGGAAATGACCTCTCGGATGGAGTTGACTACTGTCATCACGCCCACATACAGGTCGCCGCCGTATCGCTGGAGGCTGGCGTTGCACAAAATTTGCACCAGGCTGTTGGTCAGGGACATGCAAAATCCGGAGAGCCCCAGGGACAGAATCCGCCGCACCCGCGCGGCCTGGAGCCGGAACGCGCAGAGGCGCAGGCGCAGGGCCGCCCGCTTCCCCGTCAAAAAGAGGAGCACCCAGACCGCAGAACAGGCCTGGGAGAGGATTGTGGCCAGCGCAGCGCCTTTTACTCCCAGGTCCAGCAGAAAAATAAAAACCGGGTCCAGGACGATATTTACCACCGCTCCCAGCACAACGGTGAGCATTCCCATGCCTGAAAACCCCTGGGCATTGATAAAGGGATTCATTCCCAGTCCAATCATGACAAAGAGGGTGCCCAGCAAATAGATGGTCAGGTAGTCCCGGGCATAGGGATAAGTCTGGTCGCTGGCCCCAAACAGATAGAGGAGGGGCCGCTGAAAGACCAGGCAGAGGATGCTCAGACCTGCGCCGAAGAGCAGAAGGAGTGCGAAAGAATTGCCCATGATCTGCTCCGCCTCCGCCTCCTCTCCCCGGCCCCGGCAGATGGAACACAGAGAGGCACCTCCGGTGCTGCACAGATTGGCGAAGCCCATGAGAATAGAGATGATGGGCAGGCACAGGCCCAGCCCGGTCAGCGCCAGGTGGCCCGGCAGCCGGCCCAGGTACATGCGGTCCACAATGTTGTACAGGATATTGATCAGCTGCGCCGCCGTCATAGGCAGGGCCATGCGCAGAATGCTGCGGGAAATGCTCCCCTGGGTAAAATCTCTGCCGCCGGTCACGAAGCGGCCGCCTCCTTTCCGCCGAACCAGGGCCGCGCCCGCGGCTTGGCGGCGGTTCAAAAAATTCACTGACATTTTATTCTATACAGCGCAGCGCGCCAAAAAAGCCCGCTGGACCTTTCTGCCACGCTGCGCTGTGTATACTGCAAAAAGAAGACCCCCTGTTGCAGGGCGTCTGGATACCGGAGACGGCCTCCGGTCCGGGCAGCGCCCTACTGCAGCCGGGCGTCACAGAAGGCGCAGCAGCTTACGCCGCCGTTTTCTCTGACCAGCGGGGGCAGGTAGCGCTCCGTCTGGGTAATGCAGTTGGGGTTGGAGCACAGGGGGACGCTGCCAATCTCCACGGGAGCCGGGGGCATGCGGTCCTGGTTGGCCAGGTCGGTGAGCAGAGCCATACGCGCAAACATGCCGTAGCGGGCCTGCTCAAAATATACTGCCCGGGGGTCGTCGTCCACGTCAATGGAAATTTCGTCCACACGGGGCAGGGGGTGCATAACCAGAAGGCCGCTGCGCGCCCGCTCCAGCTTCCGGCGGGTGAGCACGTAAACGCCTTTATTCCGCTCGTATTCCAGGGGGTCAACAAAGCGTTCCCGCTGTATGCGGGTCATGTACAGGACATCCAGCTGAGGAATGACCGTCTCCAGGCCGGTGACTTCCACAAACCAGAGCCCCCGTTCCTTCATAAACGCCCGCAGGTATTCCGGCACCGCCAGCTCCCGGGGAGCGATGAGATAAAACTTCACCCCGTCAAATTTGGCCAGGGCTTTGATCAGGGAGTGCACCGTGCGTCCGTTCTTCAGGTCGCCGCACAGTCCTATGGACAGGCCGTCCACTCCGCCCCGGAGCCGGGTAATAGTAGTCAGGTCGGCAGTGGTCTGGGTGGGGTGCATATGTCCGCCGTCCCCGGCGTTGATCACCGGGACATTGGAATAGAGCGAGGCGGCTTTGGCGGCGCCCTCTTTGGGACTGCGCATCACCACCACATCGGCATAGCCGGAGACCATCTTGATGGTGTCCTTCAGGGTCTCTCCCTTGGCGGTGGATGTGGACCGGGGGTCCGCAAATCCAAACACCGTCCCGCCTACCCGGAGCATGGCCGCCTGAAAGGAGAAATTGGTGCGTGTAGAGGGCTCATAAAAAAGGCTTGCCATCACCCGCCCCCGGCAGGCGTCCAAAAAATCAGCGGGGTGGTCAATTATGTCACTGCACCGCTGGTACAGGGACTCCCACTCCGCCCTGGACAGGTCGCCAAAATCGATCAAATGCCGCATAATGTATTACCCCTTTGAAATTTTCCCTATTTTATCACAAGATGTCTGCTCTTGCAAGAGGCAGTGCCTATGGGGGAGTGTCCAAAAACAGAGTTAAAAGAAGTCAAAGAGAGAAAAAGGGATAGAGCGGTCAGGGAAAAGAAAACGATAGAGGTGCTTCTGCTGGCCAAAACGATTACAGGCATGAACAAAGACAGCGAGGACCGCCTGAA
>CANDFO010000092.1 GCA_947384055.1 uncultured Flavonifractor sp. | reverse complement strand
ACCCTGTCGCATGGGGTGCTGCCCCACCCCAGAACTGTAGGAAGCGCTGATTTTTGAGGTTTTAAAAGAGCAGGGGCGGCCGCTGATTTTGATGGGGCAGTACGTCGGGGCCCCGCCGGAGGCGGGGCGGCGCTCCGCGCCGTACAAGCGTTTTGCCGCAGGCAAAACCTTGGCGCAGGGGCGATTCACTCGCCCCGAGCATGTAATTATCACCGGGGTCCCCATGCGACCCTGTCGCATGGGGTGCTGCCCCACCCCAGAACTGTAGGAAGCGCTGATTTTTAAGGTTTTAAAAGAGCAGGGGCGGCCGTAGGCAGCCAACTGTACGGGAGGAATCAATATGCCCGGAATCCTTTACCTGGTCCCCACACCCATCGGCAATCTGGGGGATATCTCCTCCCGCTGTGCCGGAACCCTGGCGGACGCGGATTTTATCGCGGCGGAGGATACAAGAGTGTCCTTAAAGCTGCTCAACCATCTGGGAATCAAAAAACCTCTGGTGACATACCACCGCCACAATACCGAGAGCGGAGGTCAGGCGGTGCTTGCCCGTCTGTTGTCCGGAGAGAGCTGTGCCCTGGTCACAGACGCGGGCACTCCGGCGGTGTCGGACCCCGGGGAGGAGCTGGTCGCCCTGTGCGCCCGGGCGGGGGTGACGGTGACGGCCCTGCCTGGCCCCTGCGCCCTGGTAACGGCCCTGGCGGTGTCAGGCCTGCCTACAGGACGGTTTACCTTTGAGGGGTTTTTGGCCATGAACAAGAAAAACCGCCGGGCCCATCTGGACGGCCTGCGCGGGGAGCGGCGGACCATGATTTTCTATGAGGCTCCCCATAAGCTGGCCGCTACCCTGGCAGACCTGTGGGAGACTTTTGGCGGGGAGCGGCGGCTCACTCTTTGCCGGGAGCTGACCAAGCTCCACGAGGAGGTCCGCCGGACCACCCTGGAGGAGGCGGCGGAGTGGTACGCCGTCAACCCGCCCAGGGGCGAATTCGTCCTGGTGGTGGAAGGAGCTCCCCCCTGCGCGGCCGACGGCCCCGGGCTGGAGGACGGCGTAGCGCTGGTGCTCGCTCTGCGGGAGAGGGGGTACTCTCTGCGGGACGCGGTGCGGCAGGCGGCAAAGGAAACCGGCCTTCCCAAAAATGAACTCTATGATTTGACAGTAAATACAGTAAACTGACAAAACCGGAAAATAATAGTGTATTTCTGTTTCCATATATGGAATTAAATGTAAATTATAATATTACGAAAAGTATAAATTTCGATTCAATTCTACCAATTAGTACAAAAACCGACAAAATGTACCGTTCGCGGCAAAAAGCCCCTGCCCGGCGTCCGCGCCGGGCAGGGGCTTTTTTTATGTACGGATTATTTTGCCTGCAGTTCCCTGATGCAGCTGGGGCAGACATTCTTGCCTTTGAAATTAATCACGTCCCTGGCATCATCGCAGAAAATGCAGGCCGGCTGGTACTTTTTCAGGACGATAGAGGGCCCGTCTACGTAAATTTCCAACGAATCCTTCTCTGCAATGTCGAGCGTCCGCCGCAGCTCAATGGGGAGTACGATCCGCCCAAGCTCATCCACCTTTCTTACGATTCCGGTTGATTTCATGGCAATACTTCCTTTCCCTTGTTGGTTGACACTTTTTCCCCTAGTTCACTAGGAACTGACATTATTATAACATACTGTATTTCAAAGTCAATTAAATTCTGGAAATTATTTTGTAAATAAAAGGACATAATTCTCTTTTTTAGGATAAAATTGTAAAAAAATAACAACCAAAAACCGGGCATAATCCGGCTGGACGGGCCGTATAGATGGATAGCGAGAGGGGGGAACAGGAATGGCAATGGCGGCAATCTGGACAGGAATGGTAGTGGTGTCCATCCTGTATGGACTGGCCTCCGGCACCGGCCCGGCTGTGGCGGCGGCGGCCATGGAGGGCGCCGCGGCGGCGGTAGAGCTCTGCCTGTCCATGGCCGGGGTCCTCTGCCTGTGGATGGGCGTGATGGAGGTGATGCGCCGCTCCGGGCTTTCAGAGGGACTTTCCCGGCTGCTTCAGCCGGTACTGCGTCGGCTTTATCCGGAATTTTCAAACAACCAGGCGGTTATGGACAGCATCTCGGCCAACACCTCCGCCAACCTCCTGGGCCTGGGCAACGCCGCCACCCCTCTGGGCATTCAGGCCGCCCGGCAGATGAGCCGCAGAACGCCGGGTGTGGCCTCCGACGCCCTGTGCATGCTGGTGGTGTGCAACACCGCCTCCATTCAGCTGATTCCCACCACCGTGGCCGGAGTCCGGCTGGCCGCCGGCTGCTCCGCCCCCTTTGACATTCTGCCCGCCGTATGGCTGGCCTCCGCCCTGTCGGTCAGCACCGGAATCCTGGCGGCAAAAATTTTTTCAAAAGTCTGGAGGCGGTGAGATGGAGCTGTTTCTTACCATGCTGGCGCCGCTGATTATGGCGGGCACGGCCCTGTACGGCATGTTCCGCCGGGTGGACGTATACGGCGCCCTGGCACAGGGGGCCGGCGAGGGCCTGGGCGTACTGATCAAAATTGTCCCCCCTCTGGTGGCCCTGCTGACGGCGGTATACATGCTCCGGGCCTCCGGAGTGCTGGAGCTGGCCGCTCAGGTGCTCTCCCCGGTGCTCTCTCTGCTGGGCATCCCGCCGGAGACCGTTCCGCTGCTGCTGGTCCGCCCCATCAGCGGCAGCGCCGCCCTGGGCGTGGGGGCCGAGCTCATCTCTACATATGGTCCTGATTCACTGGCCGGACGTACCGCCGCGGTGATGCTGGGCTCTACCGAGACTACCTTTTACACCATCGCCGTCTATTTCGGCGCCGCGGGCATTGTCAAAACCCGCTACGCGGTCCCCGCCGCCCTGTGCGCCGATCTGGCCGGCTTTGCGGCGGCGGCCTGGGCCGTCCGCGTGATTTTCTACTGACCGGTTTCCACCCAGGGCCAGGGAACCCTTTCGCACTCCGTCTCAACGCCGCGGCGCATCCGGCGGAGTCCCGGTCCCCCGGGGTCAATTCCGCCTTGCCGGAACAGAGAAGCGCTGCTATAATTCCTTGGTATAAAAGTACTGTCCGTATTCGCCGAGGCAGGGCTCCACCGCGCCAATCAGTCGATAGCCCTGCCTGCTGTAAAACGCCGGGGCCTGAAACGAAAAGGTGTTTAAAAGAATTCTCCGGGCTCCCTGTCGGCGGGCCTCCTCCTCCGCCCGCTCCAAAAGGGCGCAGCCCAGGCCGTGCCGCCGGGCCCGCTCCTCCACAAACAGGTAGTCAACCGTCACACAGTCCAGGTCGCGGGAGGCGGCCAGCCCACCCAGCAGCGCGCCCTCCCTGTCCCGGACGCAGAAGGAAAATTCGCCGCAGCTGGTAATGAATCGGGCGTTATATGCCCGCAGACGGGCGTGGATTTCCTCTGCCGCCTCCGGCGTACCGGGCAAAATCTCATAACTCATTGCAATTTATTCTCCTTATAATACATATTCCTCACAGAATCCAGCTGCTCTCTCAGGGCTGCCACCGCCCACCCGGGGGAACGCAGCTCCACACCGTCCCCCAGACCGAAGAGCCAGCCCAGAAACTGGGGGCTTACCACCGCCGGAACCGTCACGGTAAAGTGCTCCGGCCCGTCGGAGATCAGCATGGCCTCCTGACCGAACCGGTCCAGCACCACCCCCACCATACGGTTCTGACAGCGGAGCGTCACCTGTCCCTCCCTGCCCCGAAACATACCAAAATGCTTCTGGGCATAGGTTGCTATGTCAAAGTCCTTTTCAGCCCCGTCCTCCCGCCGGGCTAGGCATGTGACCACCAGGTCGGCCATTTTGTCCACCCGGTAGTGGCGCATGTCCCCCTTGGTGTGGTCAAACCCGGTCAAATAGTAGTTCTCATTGTCCCAGATCAGGCCGTAAGGGGATACCATGTACCGCTCCCCCTCCCGGCGAAACACCCGCTCTTTTTGGACGTTGTACTCAAAGTAGTGAAAGGACACCGTCCGCCGGGCATTCAGGGCAGCGTGGAGCTTGTCGATGGTATAGTAGATGCTCTCGTTCATGGTTTTGACCCGGTTGGACACGTACACCTGCCGCTGGAGCTGTCGGGCCTGGTGGGAGCTGGCCAGGGCTTCCAGCTTGCGGATGAGGGCGGCGCTCTTCCGCCGGGTGATAAACTTGCAGGACTGCACGGCGTCCACCAGCAGCTTGAGCTCCGCCAGCTGGAAGGTCCGCTCCCCCAGATACCAGCCGCCGTTTTTTCCCCGCCGGCTGACGATATCCAGACCAAAGGTGCGCAGGGTCTCAATATCGTCATAGATGCTCTTGCGCTCGGCCTGGATGCCGCCGCGGTCCAGCGCCGCCGTGATCTCGCCGACGGTCAGCGGGTGCTCCTCATCGGTGGTTTCCCACAGCAGGCGGCAGATACTCAGGAGCTTTTGCTTTTGATTGGCGCTTTTGGCCATAAGGACATTCCCCCTTTCCCCATCCATCCTATCACAAGCTCAGTCCCATAAACCGGACTGCATTCACGGGTGGAGCAGGCCGTCTCCCTGTCCGTCAGGACTTTTTCAGGATATCATAAATCTTCTGAGATTGCGAGGTTTTTCTATGAACGCTGTGGCCGCCGCTCCGGTCTGTCCCCTCCACACCGCCCCCGGCGCCTCCTCCCCGCTGGCCGACGAGGTCTTATGCGGCTGGCCCCTGGAGGTGTTGGAGGAGCCCTGTCCCGGCTGGCTCCGGGTCCGCACCCGCTACCGCTACGAGGGCTTCGCTCCGGCGGAGACCCTGGCCCTGGGCGCAGGGTGCGCCTGCCGCTGGGCGGAGCGGGAAAAGCAGGTGGTCCGCGCCGCCGCCGCCGACGTGCTGTGCGCCCCCGATGTTCAGAGCAGCCGGGTGACAACCCTCTTTCGCGGGGCGCTGGTGTCCCCGCTGAGCCCGCCCGACGGCGGCTGGCAGCGGCTGGCCCTGCCGGACGGCCGGGACGGATATACAAAAAGCGATTTCCTGGGCACATATTATGAAGCGCCCCCCGGCATTGACCAGGAGCTCCTGCGCAAGCAGGTGACAGACGCCGCGCTGCTGTACCTGGGAACCCAGTACCGCTGGGGCGGCAAATCTCCGCTGGGCATCGACTGCTCCGGCCTGGTGTTCATGGCCTGGTGGCTCAACGGGATATCCCTGTACCGGGACGCCAAAATTGTGGAGGGCTTCCCTGTGCGGGAGATACAGCAGGGGGCGCTGGCCCCGGCGGACCTGCTCTTTTTCCCCGGCCACGTGGCCCTCTATCTGGGAGAGGGGCGCTACATCCACGCCACCGCCCAGAACGGCAGCAGCGGCGTGGTGATCAACAGTCTGGACCCCGCCGCCGCCAATTACCGCCCGGACCTGGCGGAACATCTTGCAGCTGTCGGAAGCGTATTCCCGCTGGCGTACGCACACTGACCCGCCGACTGCCCGTCGGCGCGGAGCGTCCGCAAAGGCGCCCCGGCCCCCGGATATCTGATGCCCCAGGTGCCGCTTTCGGGCAAAATTTCAGAGATTTAATAGCTTTGTAACAATTTTAGTTGGATTCATTAACAAATCTTGGGTATGATAAATATCGCAAGAGACAGTTTCTTTTCCTTTCATTGCATCCTCTTTCCTTAGACAGGGGCCGGACGTCAGGAGCAGGCGTCCGGCCTCTGTCTGTCTACGCTCTTTTAGAAGGGAAAAAATCCGCAATCCCCCCTTCCGGGAGTTGATTTTTAAAGAACATCGAGTTATAATGGTTTCCAGAGGGTATTTCCAGTCCGGAAGAGGAATACCAGAAAAGCAAATGGAGGTCTTTGTACATGAAAGAAGTTTATGTAGTGAACTGCTGCCGTACCGCTGTCGGCTCCTTCGGCGGCAGTCTGAAGGACATCCCGGCCGCCGACCTGGGCGCCACTGTGGTCAAAGAGGTCCTCAACCGGGGCGGCGTAAAGCCCGAGCAGGTGGATGAGCTCATGTTCGGCTGCATCCTCACCGCGGCCCAGGGCCAGAACGTAGCCCGTCAGGTGGGCGTCAAGGCCGGCCTGCCCTACTCCGTTCCCGCCTACACCGTGGGCATGGTCTGCGGCTCCGGCATGAAGAGCGTTATTGAGGGCGCCCGGGCGATTCTGGCCGGCGACGCCGATATCATAGTGGCCGGCGGCACCGAGAACATGTCCGCCGCTCCCTACGCCCTGCCCGCTGAGCGCTGGGGCGCCCGCATGGGCGACAAGAAGGTCGTGGACACCATGATCAAGGACGGCCTGTGGGAGGCCTACAACAACTACCACATGGGCACCACCGCCGAGAACATCAACGACATCTGGGGCATCACCCGGGAAGAGCAGGACGCCTTTGCCGCCGCCTCCCAGCAGAAGACCGAGGCTGCCCAGGCCGCCGGCAAGTTTGAGGCGGAGATCGTCCCTGTAATGGTCAAGAAGAAGAAGGAAATGGTGGAGTTCAAGGTGGACGAGTTCCCCAAGGCGGGCGTCACCGCCGAGGGCATTGCCAAGCTCCGCGGCGCGTTCCCCGTGGGCCCCGAGGGCGTGGAGGACGAAGTGGTGCACACCTTCCAGCCCACCGGCATCCATGAGGCGGACGCCAAAAAGCACGTTCAGCGCGTTACCGCCGCCAATGCCTCCGGCATCAACGACGGCGCCGCCGCCATTCTGCTGGCCTCCGGCGAAGCGGTGGAGAAGTATGGCCTGAAGCCCATGGCCAAGCTCATCGGCTGGGGTCAGGGCGGCGTAGACCCGAAGATCATGGGCGTGGGCCCGGTGCCCGCCTCCCGCAACGCCATGGCAAAGGCCGGCGTAACCATCGGGGACATCGACCTGGTG
>CANDFO010000091.1 GCA_947384055.1 uncultured Flavonifractor sp. | reverse complement strand
GGTCCGCCGGGGAGAGGAGGAGCAAGGGAATGGAATGAGGTCTGCCCCTTCGGGCAGACCGAATGCAATGGACTTTGCGACGACGAGGTGGAACGATGGATAAAAAGATACAGTATTTTGCGCAAAAACACGGTCCGATTCCCGCGCTTCCGGACGGGCTGAACCCATGAAGGGGGTCATTGATAACCTTCTGGACCTGCTGTTTCCGCCCAAATGCGTCTTTTGCGGCAAACTGCTGGATCTTCAGGAGGAGGGCCTGTGCGCCGCCTGCCGGAGGGATCTGCCCTGGCTGGAGGGGGCGGCGGCAGAACAGGTACTGGGGGGCGGCTTCCTCTGCGTCTCACCCCTGCGCTACCGCGGCAGTGTGCGGGATTCCCTGCGCCGGTATAAATTTCAGGGCTGCCGGGGCTACCACCGGGCCTATGGCCCCCTGCTGGCCCACTGCATTCAAGTCCACCTGGAAGGACAGTATGACTTAATCACCTGGGCGCCGCTGTCCGCCCGGCGGAAGCGGGAGCGGGGATATGACCAGGCGTATCTGCTGGCTTCCGCCGCGGCCGGAGTGCTGGGAACCAAGGCCGTCCCCCTTCTGCGCAAGGTGAAGCACACCGCCGCTCAGTCCGGCCTGGAGGAGGATGCCCAGCGCCGGAGCAACGTGCAGGGGGTCTATGCCGCCTTCAATCCGGCCGCCGCCGCGGGAAAACGGATCCTGCTGGTGGACGATATTGTCACCACCGGCTCTACGCTGGTCTCCTGCGCCAAGGTCCTGCAGGAAGCAGGAGCCGTCGGCGTGGCATGTGCTGCTCTGGCCCGCGCCCGGTGAAACTGCCGCGCTTTTTGCGGAAGGGCGGGTTTGTACACAGAGAATTTACAATTTTGTGTAAATTGGCGTTGAAAAAAACCGGATATACCTGTATAATAGAGGGGATAATCCGAGGTGTGCTCGGGCAGACTATTTGAAAACGCCCTTTGAGGCTTTGAGGTGTGCATATGTTCACAAAAGATATCGGCATTGACCTGGGTACCGCTTCCATATTGGTCTACGTAAAAGGCAAGGGCGTGGTCCTGCGGGAGCCCTCCGTGGTAGCCATTGACAAAAATACCGGCAAGCTCCTGAAGGTGGGCACCGAGGCTCAGCAGATGCTGGGCCGCACCCCCGGCAATATTGTGGCCATCCGCCCCTTGCGGGAGGGCGTGATCTCTGATTACGACATGACGGAGCGGATGCTCAAGGAGTTCATCCGCAAGGTGACGTCCTTCCGGCTGTTCAAGCCCCGCATTGTCATCTGCGTACCCTCCGGCATTACCGAGGTGGAGGAGCGCGCCGTTATCGACGCGGGCATTCAGGCGGGCGCCCGGCGGGTCTATCTCATTGAGGAGCCTGTGGCCGCCGCCATCGGCGCGGGCATCGACATCGCCAAGCCCGACGGTCATATGATTGTAGACATCGGCGGCGGCACCACCGATATCGCCGTTATTTCCCTGTCCGGCATTGTGGAATCCACCTCCATTAAAATCGCCGGGGATCAGTTTGACGAGGCCATCGTAAAGTACATACGGCGCAAGCACAATGTACTGATCGGTGAGCGCACCGCCGAGGAGCTGAAAATGCAGATTGGCTGCGTATTCCCCCGCCCGGAGGAGCAGATGCTGGAGATTAAGGGCCGCTGTCTCATGACCGGCCTGCCCCGGGTGTTCTCGGTATCCTCCAGCGAGATGATCGAGGCCTTCGAGGAGGTCTCTACCCGCATTCTGGAGGCCATTCACGGCGTTCTGGAGCGCACCCCCCCCGAACTGGTGGCGGATATCTCCACCAACGGCATCTGCATGACCGGCGGCGGCTCCCTGGTGTGGGGCTTTGACAAGCTTATTGAGTCCCATACGGGAATCGAGACCCACGTGGCGGACGACGCCATTTCCTGCGTGGCCTACGGCACCGGCAAGAGCCTGGAGAACGTGGGCGATATGCAGGACGGCACCATTAACCTGTCCCGGCGCAAGCAGATGAATTAACCCGAATCAGCGAAGCGCCCGCCTTTTGTAAGGCGGGCGCTTCAGTCTGTCGAAAAATTTCCCCAACGGGAAAGCCTCGCAGAGTTTTGCCGCCCGAGGGCGGCAAAATAAAGCTAAAATCGGTCATTTTCGGGGACGTGTGCCTCGAAAATGACACATCTCGGCCTGCAAGTGTGCCCGAAGGGTGCGCGTGGCAGGCCGCATCCCTTTTGTCGAAAAAGGCCTCTGGCCTTTTTCGACAGGCTCAAGCGCCCGCCTTTTGTAAGGCGGGCGCTTGTTTTGCGGCTGCGGCACGTCAGCCCTTCACTAGGGCCTCCCCCACAGTATAGATATCCCCGGCGCCCACGGTGAGAATCAGGTCGCCGGGCCGGGCGGTCTCCCGCAGATACTCCGTCAGCTCCTCCAGCGTAGGGAAATAGCGGCTGCCGGGAATCTGCTCCGCCAGGGTTCGGGAGGTCGTACCATGCTCGTTGGTTTCCCGGGCGGCAAAGATCTCCGCCAGCAGGGTCACATCCGGCAGGCGGAGCACCTGGACAAAGTCGTCAAACAGGGCCTCTGTCCGGGAATAGGTGTGGGGCTGGAACGCGCAGATAATCCGCCGGTATCCCAGAGGCCGGGCGGCGGCCAGCAGCGCCTTCAGCTCGCCGGGGTGGTGGGCATAATCGTCGTAGACCTGCGCTCCGCGGTATTCCCCCTTGTGCTCAAACCGGCGGCCAGCACCCCGAAAAGCATTCAGTCCCTCGGCCACCGCCCGGGCGGGGATGTTCAGGGCAATGGCGGCGGCGGCGGCGGCCAGGGCGTTGCGTACATTGTGTTCCCCCGGAACGTGGAGAGTTACGCGGGTAAACAGCTCTTCCCGGTACAAAATATCAAAGGTAGGCAGTCCGTGGTCCCAGGTCAGGGCGGCCCCGTGAACGTCCCCCTCCTCCAGACCAAAGGTCAGCATAGGCCTGGTCTGACCATCCAAGGTCTCCATGGTATTGGGGTCGTCCCGGTTGGCGATCACCAGCCCCGTCTCCGGCACCCGCTCCGCAAAGGCCCGGAAGGAGCGCTCCACATCGGCCAGGTCTTGAAAGAAATCCAGATGGTCGGCCTCAATATTTAAAATCACCGCCACCGTGGGGTAAAAGGATAGGAAGGAGTTGCAGTATTCGCAGCTCTCCAGAATGATGGTATCTCCCCGGCCCACCCGGTGGCCCGCACCCAGCAGAGGCAGGGTGCCGCCGATCATCACCGTGGGGTCCCGTCCGGCGGCCATGGCGATGTGGGTACACATGGAGGTGGTAGTGGTCTTTCCATGGGTTCCCGCGATACACAGGGCGTTGGGATAGGACCGCATCAGCGCGCCCCAGGCCTGGGCCCGCTCGAACACCGGAATATTCCGGGCCCGGGCCCCGGCGATTTCAGGATTTTCATCGTGGACGGCGGCGGTGCGGATGACCAGCTCTGCCTTTTGCAGGTTCTCCGCCCGGTGGCCCACGGATACCGGAATGCCCAGGGTCCGGAGATGCTCCACAGCGGCGCTCTCGTGCATATCGGAGCCGGAGATCTCCATCCCCATGCCGTGGAGAACCTCCGCCAGGGGGGACATGGACACTCCGCCGATGCCCACCAGATGAGCCCGGCGTCCGGGCGCAATGTAATCTCGGATATTGACAGTCTCCATAGGGGAGAAACCTCTTTTCCTTATGATCTGACTTTCTCCTGAGCCGCGCAGGGAGAGGGCTCGAAACGACTCCGTACCAGCTCAATGGCTTCCTTGCCGGTTGCGTGGTCAATGGTCATCTCCAGCATGCACAGGGACGGGTACTCTCTGTCAATGACAGAATCCCGCCGCCGAGCGGTCTCCAACGGGGCGTAGCGGTCGGATAAAATCTGAATGGCCCGGCGTTTCTCCGCCTCGTCCTCCAGAACGCGGACATGGCCGAAGGCGATAACGCTGCGGTAATAGCTGGTGTACTCCGCCGGAACCACCCGGTCCTGGCCGATAACGCAGAAGGATGCCTTAGGGTTCCGGGCGATGGCATCCAGCTTGTGGCCCGCCTTGGCACAGTGAAAATAGAGCCTGCCGCCATGGTACGCATAGCTCAGGGGCACCGCGTAGGGGTAGCCTTCGTCCCCGTCCACCGCCAGCACACCGGAGGTGCCCATCTCCAAAATCGCGGTTATCTCCTGCCGGGACAGCGCCTGCTTTCCCCGGCGCATCTCTCGGAACATAGAAGTCCTCCCTCTCTCTTTCGTGTCTTTTGTGTGCAAGCGCCCGCTCCATATCTGGGACGTGCCCCGCTCAAATGCGGAACATACGCTGAGGCGCAGGGCTATTATACCTCATTATAGTCGAAAGGCAAGGGCAAGATACCAAAACCTTCAAAATTCCGGCCCGGCGGCGGTCTGCTCCTCCGGCGGAAAATACTCGTCCACAAAATCCACCTGCCCCGCCGTAAAGGTCTTTCCATTCAGATACTCCAGTATATCTCCGTCAGTGGAGAAGGCAAAAACCAGTTTGTAGGAATACAGGGCCTGAAAGCTGCGGCCGTACCGCCGGTTGTCTTTCTCCCGGCCGTATTTGCCGTCCCCCAGCAGGGGGTGGCCCGCGTCGGCAAACTGGGCGCGGATCTGATGGGTGCGGCCGGTGATAAGCCGGCACTCCACCAGGGAAAGCCCACCCCGGCGCCGGAGCGTCCGATAGACCGTGGCGGCGCTCCGCCCGCCGGGGACGGGCCGGTGATATACTTTCACCTGGGCCTGCTCCTCGTCCTTCAGGAGAAATCCCTCCAGCCGGCCGGAGGGCGGAGACATCTGGCCGTGGATAACGGCCAGATAGTACTTTTCCAGCTCCCGGTCACGAATTTTCTGGTTGATGACCCGCAGAGCTCCGGCATTTTTGGCCGCAATGACAAGCCCTCCGGTATTCCGGTCAATGCGGTTGCACAGGGCGGGAACAAAGGAGTGCTCATCCCTGGGATTCCACTCCTTTTTCTGGTAGAGGTACGCCTGGATATGGGTAATCAGGGTGTTGACCTTTTCCCGTGCGTCCGGGTGGCACAGCAGGCCGGGCCGCTTATTCAGAAGCATCAGGTTTTCGTCCTCGTACACAATGTCCAGCCTGGGCCGGAACACCGCCAGAAACCCGTTGTCCTCCCGGGGCGCTTCAAAAAATTCGTCGTTGATATACAGCTGTATCAGGTCCCCCTCCGCCAGCCGGATGTCCCGCCGGGAGCCCCGGCCGTTGACCTTAACCCGTTTCAGGCGGATATATTTCTGCGCCAGGGGCGCGGGGAGCAGGGGGAGGGTTTTGGCCAGCCAGCGGTCCAGGCGCTGGCCGGCGTCGTTCCTGCCGATAGAAAATTCTTTCATAGGGCGCGCTCTCCTTTGGGGCGGTTTGGCTGCCGGATTTTACTTAAAGTATATCACAGATGGCAGAAGGAGAAAAGAGGTGCGGAAAAAACGGGGGAAACGCGGAAAAAGTATTTGACAACCCCCGGAATTTTGGGTATAATGTCCGCTGTACCATTGTGTGAGGTGTGCTATGCGGCTTGACCTGCGACCCATTCTCCATGTGCCCGGCGCGTCGGTGCCTTTCGCTTTCCAGCTGGATCTGTCCGGGCTGGATTTTTATGGCGTCCGGCCTTTCCAAGAGCCGGTTCAGGTGTCCGGCCAGGTGCGCAACCGGGCGGACGCCCTGGTCCTCTCCGGCGAGGCGGTGTCCACGCTGGACCTGCGGTGCGACCGCTGCCTGAAGCCCTTCCGCCGGGAACTGCGGGTTCCGGTGGAGTGTCTTTTGGCGGAGGAGCTGGAGGACGGGGAGAACGACGAGATTGTCCTGCTGGACCATGGGGAGGCGGACCTGGATGAGGTCTTTGCCTCCGCCATCATTCTGGATATGGACACCACACACCTGTGCGCGGAGGACTGCAGGGGCCTGTGCGCCCGCTGCGGCGCGGACCTGAACCAGGGACCCTGCGGCTGCGGTCCGGAACCCGATCCACGTTTTGCTGCCCTGGCGCAGCTGTTGGATAAAGAGAGCAAATAGCCTGAGTGCATGAACCTAAGGAGGTGTCATAGATGGCAGTCCCCAAGAGCAAGGTGTCCAAGCAGCGCCGCAACAAGCGCCGCAGCTCCGTGTGGAAGCTGGATACACCCGGCGTCACCACCTGCCCCAAGTGCGGTGAGTTCCGCCTGCCCCACCGGATGTGCAAGAACTGCATGACCTATAACGGCCATGAGCTCGGCGCCGCCGAGGCGAAGTAAATAGCCCGGAGAGCAAAGAGGGGGTATGCCCCTCTTTTTGCTTTTCAGAGAACGACCGGTTCTGCCGCCGGGCTGTCCGCCCGGTGTGCCGGAGGGGAGGGAGCGCCGTGTCCAGCCATAAAAAGGACCCCGTGAAACAGAGCTGCACCCGTCTGAAAATCAAACTTCTGCTGACGGTGGTGCTGGGCGCCCTGGCGGCGGCGGGGGCCGGGCTTTTCCTGCTGGAGGTAGTCATTGACGGTCTGTTTCAGGACCCCTTTGCCCGCTGCTTTGTGTGGGGGGCCCAGACTTTTTTCGGGCAGACCGCGCAGGAGGCTCTGGAAACCTATCAGCTGTACATCCGCAACAACAAGCCGGAGTTCCTGACCGCCGGACTGCTGGTTCTGATGCTGGCGTCCTTTTACCTGGCCGCGGGGCGGTTTCTCCGGTGGCTGGAACAGGTGCGCCAATCCATCCGGCAGGTGATGGAGGCCCCCGAACTCCCGGTGGAACTCCCCCGGGAGCTGGCCCTTTTTCAGGAGGACCTGGAGGAGCTCCGCCGCCAGGCGGAACGGCGGGAGACCGCCGCCCGGGAGAGCGAACAGCGCCGGCAGGACCTTACGGCATTTCTGGCCCATGATTTAAAGACCCCGCTGACTTCCGTGGTGGGCTATCTGACCCTTTTGCGGGACGACCCCGGCCTCACCCCGGAGCAGCGGACAAAATTCACCGCAGTGGCCTTGGACAAGGCCCGGCGGCTGGAGGAGCTGCTGGCGGAATTCTTCGACATCACCCGCATGGACCTGGACAGAGGGCCGGAGGAGCACCAGCCCATCCAGCTGTCCATGCTGCTGGAGCAGCTCACCGACGAATTTTATCCCCTCTTCGCCGAGAAGGGGCTGCGGTGCAGAGTGGAAATCCAGCACCACTTGGTGGTGCTGGGCGACCCGGACAAGCTTGCCCGGGTCTTCGACAACGTGCTCCGCAACGCCGTCAGCTACAGCATACCCGGCGGTCAGGTGGAGATCACCGCCCAGAGGGCGGGGCAGCTGGCCCAGGTGGTCATCCGCAACGAGGGACTGGAGATTCCCGAGGGGGAGCTGGCCAATATCTTCCGAAAATTTTACCGGCTGGACG
>CANDFO010000090.1 GCA_947384055.1 uncultured Flavonifractor sp. | reverse complement strand
ACTCCACCGAGGACAAGGTGCTGGGCGGCAACATCTCCGGCACCTCCGACCTGGCTCCCCTGGACCAGCAGGCGGATATGCTCCATGAGCTTTTCCCCGAGGCCAAAAATGTAGGCCTGGTTTACTGCTCTGCCGAGCCCAACTCCGTCTTCCAGGTGGAGGCCGTTCAGGGCTATCTGGAGGGGATGGGCTATGCCTGCACCCAGTATGCCTTTACCGACGTGAACGACCTGAGCTCCGTGGTGCAGGCCGCCTGCGATAACTCCGATGTGCTCTATATTCCCACCGACAACACCGCTGCCAATAATACCGAGACCATCGCCAACATTGTTATTCCCGCCAAAATGCCTGTTATCGCCGGGGAGTCCGGCATCTGCTCCGGCTGCGGGCTGGCCACCCTGTCCATCAGCTATGAGGAGATCGGCAGGATTGCCGGTGAGATGGCTGTGCAGATTCTCACCGGTGAAAAGAAGGTTTCGGAGCTGGCCATCGGTTTTGATACTACCCTGGACAAGATGTATAATCCTGCGATGGCCGAGACTCTAGGCATCACCATGCCTGACGGCTACCTGCCCATCGAGTAATTCAGGGCTGCCCTGCACCGTACGGCAAAACCGCAGGAAGCGGATATTCCTGCGGTTTTGGCGTGCTTTTATCTATGACCGCTGACACGGGAGGAACGAGAAGATGGATTTCCTGCTGGCATTTGCCAATTCCCTGCCCGGAGCCCTGGGACAGGGGCTGATCTGGGGCGTTATGGCCATTGGCGTATATATTACCTACCGCATTCTGGATGTGGCCGACCTGACGGTGGACGGCTCGCTGGCTACCGGCGGCGCGGTGTGCGCCCTGCTCATCAGCATGGGGTGGAATCCCTGGCTGGCGCTGCTGGCGGCGGTGCTGTCCGGAATGATGGCCGGGCTGGTGACGGGACTGCTCCACACCGCCTGCGGCATTCCCGCGATTCTAGCGGGCATTCTGACACAGCTTGCATTATATTCCGTCAATCTGCGCATTATGGCCGTGGGGGATGCCGCCACCACCAAGGCGACCTTGGCCGTCAGCGTGGACCGGCACAGCCTGCTGGTGTCCTCACGGTATATCCGGGACCTGGGGCTGAGCAATCCGCTGCTGCTGCTGGCGGTGCTGGTGGCGGCGGTCATCGGCGTGCTGTACTGGTTTTTCGGCACCGAGCAGGGCTCTGCGCTGCGGGCCACCGGTTCCAATCCCAATATGGCCCGGGCCCAGGGGATTGACACCAACTGGAGCAAAGTGCTGGGGCTGGTGGTATCCAACGGTCTGGTGGCCCTTTCCGGGGGACTGCTGGCACAGTATCAGGGCAGCTCTACCATCGACATGGGCCGGGGCGCCATTGTCATCGGCCTGGCTGCCGTGATCATCGGCGAGGTACTGCTGGGCAAGGTGTTCCGCAATTTTGCCCTGAAGCTGCTGGCGGCCGTGACCGGCTCCATTATCTATTATGTGGTGATCACCCTGGTGCTGAGGCTGGGGTTGGAGTCCACCGACCTGAAACTGCTTACCGCTCTGGTGGTGGCGCTGTTCCTGTCCATTCCCTACTGGAAGGGACGGTATTTTTCCAGGGGCGTCAGAAAGGGAGGACATGCCAATGCTTGAGGTAAAAGCGGTCTGCAAGACCTTCAATCCGGGTACCGTCAACGAGAAGCGGGCCCTGAACGGGGTCAACCTCTCCCTGTCCGACGGGGATTTTGCCACGGTGATTGGCGGCAACGGCGCGGGTAAATCCACCCTGCTGAATCTGGTGGCCGGGGTGTATGCCGCCGACAGCGGGACCATCTCCATCGGGGGACAGGATGTAACCCGTCTGCCGGAGCACCGGCGGGCGGCGTTTATCGGTCGGGTTTTTCAGGACCCCATGATGGGCACTGCCGCCACCATGCAGATAGAGGAAAATCTGGCCCTGGCCGCCCGCCGGGGGCAGAAGCGGACTCTGCGCAGAGGGATCAGCAAGCAGGAGCGGGAGGAGTACCGGGAGCTGCTGAAGCTGCTGGACCTTGGGCTGGAGGACCGGCTGACCTCCAAGGTGGGACTGCTCTCCGGCGGACAGCGGCAGGCGCTGACCCTGCTGATGGCTACTTTAAAGAAGCCCAAGCTCCTGCTGCTGGACGAGCACACCGCCGCCCTGGACCCCAGGACCGCCGCCAAGGTGCTGGACACCACCGAGCGCATTGTCCAGCGGGATAAGCTCACCACTCTGATGATTACCCACAATATGCGGGACGCCATCGCCCACGGTAACCGCCTGATTATGATGTATGACGGCCGCATTGTCATCGACATATCCGGCGAGGAAAAGAAAAAGCTCACTGTGGAGCAGCTGCTGGCAAAATTCGGCCAGGCCTCCGGCAGCGACGAGGCCGACGACAAGCTCCTGCTGTCCTGACTGCGGCGGAGCAAAAAAGAACCGCTTTCGAGCAGAAAAAAGTCGATGGCAGGGGTTGCCTGCCCGGGAATCCTGTGGTATACTGATGCAAACCTGTATGAGGCAAACTGCGCATGTTTTAAAAATGAATAGGCATTGGGTCTCGCCCGTCCGCCGCCGGCGGCCGGGGGAGACCGCAAGCAGAGCTTTTTATGGAAACCGGTGAAAATCCGGTGCGGTGCCGCCACTGTATGACGGAGCGCGATCCACTTTGGCACTGGGCCCCAGGCCTGGGAAGCCGGATCGCAGCGTGGAAGTCGAGCCAGGATACTTGAAGGCTCTGCCAGAACCTCGTATCTGACGATTCATTGGATGAGGGCTTCCGCTGGATATCCTTGGTGCGGTCTGACGCCTCTCTCTGTATGGAAGATACAGAGAGAGGCGTCTTTTTTCAGCCGGTTTTTGCCGGCATAAATAACTGGAAAGAAAGGATGCAATGGACATGAAACATCTGCAAAAAACGGGACTGATGCTGCTGGCGGCCCTGCTTTTGTGCCAGCTCTCCGCCTGCGGAGAGACGGCCGGTTCCGCGCCTGACCCTTCCGGAGCGCCTGACCCTACGCCTCAGGCGGAGACGACCGCCCCGGAGACCCCCGGGACAGCCGGCGGCGTCACCTTTACCGACGCTCTGGGCCGTGAGCTGACCGTCGGTGCCCCGCCGGAGCGGGTGGCGGTGTTGATCGGCAGCTTTGCCGACGTGTGGTGCCTGGCGGGGGGGAAGGATACCATTGCCGCCGCCGCCGACGACACCTGGACCCAGTTTGACCTGGGGCTCCCCGATACGGTTGCGCGTCTGGGGGCGGTGAAGGAGCCCAACGCAGAGGTGCTTCTGTCGGTCCGGCCGGACCTGGTGCTGGCCAGCGCCAAGACCGAAGCGGCTGTGGACCTGCTGCCTACCTTGGAGCAGGCGGGCATACCTGCGGCCTATTTCGACATCAGCAGTCTGGAGGACTACCTGAATATGCTGGATATCTGTACCCGCCTCACTGGAAAGCCGGAAAATTACACGCAGTACGGCACATCGGTGCTTGAGCAGGTAGAGGCCGCCCGCCAGCGGGCCCAGGGGCAGGAGGCCGCCTCGGTGCTCTATGTCCGGGCCACCGGCAGCAGCTGCAAGGTAAAAAACAGCAAGGGCAGTGTTCTGGGGGAGATGCTGGCCGACCTGGGCACGGTGAATATCGCCGACAGCGAGGTGTCCCTGCTGGAAGAGCTGTCCATGGAGGTAATTCTGGCCTCTGACCCGGACAAGATTTTTATTGTCATGCAGGGCAGCGACCAGGCCAAGGTTCAGAATACCCTGGAGCAGTCCCTGCTGTCCAATCCGGCGTGGCAGCAGCTGACGGCGGTAAAGACGGGAGAGGTCTATTATATGGACCAGGCCCTGTATAATGTAAAGCCCAATGCCCGCTGGGGCGAGGCTTATCAGGGGCTGGCGGATATTCTCTATGGCGGTTGAGCCGCGGAAGGCCGCTCTGCGCCTGCTGGCGGCGGGAGGGCTGGCGCTGCTGGCGGCAGCGGCCAGCCTCTGCCTGGGGGCGGTGAGCGTGGGTCCCCGGGAGCTGCTCCAGGTGCTGCTGGGGGGCGGCCAGGACACCGCCGCCCGGGGCATCCTGCTGCTGGTGCGGCTTCCCCGGACTGCGGGGTGTCTGCTGGCGGGGGCGGCCCTGGCCGCCTCCGGCGCGATTATTCAGACGGTTATGTCCAACCCCCTGGCGGCTCCCAATGTCATCGGCGTCAACTCCGGGGCAGGATTCTTCGTGGCGGCGTGCAGCGCTCTGCTGCCCGCGGGCCTGGCGGTGAAGGCTTCTCCTGTCGCGGCCTTTTTGGGGGCTTTTTCCTGCGTGATGCTGGTGCTGCTCATCGCGGAGAAGGCCGGGTCCTCCCGCATTGTGCTGGTGCTGGCGGGGGTGGCCATCTCCGGCATGTTCGGCGCCGGGACGGATACCATTGTCACCCTCGTCCCGGATGCCCTGACGGGATATTCCGACTTCCGCATCGGCGGGCTGGCCGGCGTCACCATGGAGCGGATTATGCCTGCCATGTGGGTAATCCTTCTCTGTCTGGCGGCGGCCCTGCTCCTGTCCAACGAGCTGGATCTGCTGACCCTGGGCTCCGACACCGCCCAGAGCCTGGGCCTGCCGGTGAGAAAGCTCCGGGTAATCGCCCTGGCCCTGGCAGCGGCTCTGGCGGGGGCGGCGGTGAGCTTTTCCGGCCTGCTGGGGTTTGTGGGGCTCATCGTGCCCCATATGGTGCGCCGTCTCATCGGCGTGGAGAGCCGCAATCTGATTATCGGCTGTGCTCTGGGCGGGGCAGCCCTGCTGACCCTGTGCGATATTGCCGCACGGCTGGTCTTTGCGCCGTTTGAGCTGCCGGTGGGCATCGTTCTGTCTTTTGCGGGCGGGCCCTTCTTCCTGTGGCTGCTCATCCGGAAAAGGGGGAGGCAGTTGTGATCGAGCTGAACGATCTGTCCGTAGGCTACCACGGTCAGCCCCTTCTGGAGCATGTTTGCCTGGGCTTTCCCCAGGGATGCGTTACTGTGCTGCTGGGGCCCAACGGCTGCGGAAAGAGCACCCTGCTGAAAACGGTTCTGGGACTGCTGCCCCCTCTGGCAGGGGAGGTTCTGTACGACGGCCGGCCGCTCTCCCGCCTCTCCGGGGGGGAGGTGGCCAGAAAAGCCGCGTACATGGCCCAGAATCACACGGTTCCCAGCATTGTCGCCCAGCGGATGGTGCTCCACGGGCGCTTTCCCTACCTGTCCTTTCCCCGCCGCTACCGGCGGGAGGACTACGAGGCGGTAAGCCGGGCACTGGAGGCGGCCGGGGGAACGGAATTGGCCGGCCGGCCCATGCCGGAGCTCAGCGGGGGCCAGCGGCAGAAAATTTACTTAGCCATGGCGCTGGCTCAGGAGACCGGCACCATCCTGATGGACGAGCCCACCACTTGGCTGGATATCCGGCACCAGCTGGAGGTGATGCGCACCGCCCGCTCCCTGGCGGATACCGGGCGGGCAGTGGGGCTGGTCAGCCACGACCTTTGCCTGGCTATGCGGACTGCCGACCGGGTGGCGGTGCTGGCGGAGGGAAGCCTCCGGCTGGCGGCCTCCCCGGAGGAGGTGTTCCGGTCCGGCGTTCTGGATGCGGCTTTTGGAGTAAAAGTCCACCGGGTGGAGACCGCCGGAGGCTGGCAGTATTTTTGTGAGTAGGGGAGAGGACGGTATGGGTGATTTTCCGCTGATGGTGGCGCTGGCGGACGCCCCGTGTCTGATTGTGGGGGCGGGGGCGGTGGCCCTGCGGAAAGCGAAAGTGCTTCTGCCCTGCGGCCCGCGCCTGACGGTTGTCGCCCCTCAGATACTGCCGGAGTTTCAGGTGCTGGAAGAGGCTGAAAAGCTCCGGCTGCTCCGGCGGACCTTCCGGCCGGAGGATATCGAGGGGCAGCTGCTGGTAGCGGCGGCCACCGGCGACCCCGCCCTCAACGGCAGAATCGCCGCCCTTTGCCGGGAGCAGCGCATTCTGGTCAACGTGGCGGACAATCAGGCCGCCTGTACCTGCAAATTCCCGGCGGTGGTGCGGCGGGGCGGGCTGACCATCGGCATCTCCACCGGGGGAGCCAGCCCCGCGGCGGCCCACCTGTTCAAAGAGCGGCTGGAGGAGCTTCTGCCCGCCGGGGACAGCGAAGGGATGGAAGAAATTCTGACCTTTTTGGACCGCTGCCGGGAGACGGTAAAGGCGCGCCTGCCGGAAAAGCGTCGGGGGGCGTTTTTTCGGGCCCTGCTGGACCGGTGTCTGGCGGAGGGCCGGGGGCTGAGCGAAATGGAATTGGAACAACTGTTGGAGGAGGCGGCGAGAGATGAATAGGGAAACTGCGGGCCGGGTCTACCTGGTGGGGGCCGGCTGCGGCGGGCGGGAGCTGATGACCCTGCGGGGGCTGGAGCTTCTGAGAAACTGTGACGCGGTAGTCTATGACGCGCTGATTGATCCGGCGTTGCTGGACGATGCGGGCGGCGCGGAGCGCTATGGCGTGGGCAAGCGGTGCGGGCGGCACTCGGTGCCCCAGGGGGACACCAATGAACTGCTGGTGAAGCTGGCCCGGGAGGGAAAGACCGTGGTCCGGCTGAAAGGCGGCGATCCCTTTGTGTTCGGCCGGGGCGGAGAAGAAATTTTGGCCCTTCAGGCGGCCGGGGTTCCCTATGAGGAGGTCCCCGGCATCTCCTCCGCTATCGCCATACCCGCGGCGGCGGGAATCCCCGTGACCCACCGGGAGGTGAGCCGGAGCTTTCACGTCATAACCGGGCACACCAACGCCCTGGGAGACGTGCTGCCCGAGTCCATCGAGACCCTGGCGGCGCTCCAGGGAACGCTGATTTTCCTCATGGGCCTGTCCGGGCTGGAGCAGATTGCCCGGCGGCTCATGGACGGGGGAAAAGCGCCGGACACTCCGGCGGCGGTGGTATCCGGCGGAAACGCCCCCCGCCGGGCGGCGGTGCGGGGCGTCCTGGCCGATATCGCCCAAAAGGTCCGGGAGGCCCGGGTACAGGCTCCGGCGGTAATCGTAATTGGTCCGGTAGCGGCCCTGGAGATGGGTCCCACCATCGTCTATCCGCTGGCGGGGGCCCGGATCGGTCTGGTGGGCACTCCGTCCTTTACCAGGAAGCTGGAGCAGGGCTTTCAGGCGCTGGGGGCCAAAACCGTCCGGACGGCGGCGGCCCGGGTGGAGCGGCGCGCCATGGACTTCCGGGCGGAGGAGCTGTGCGCCCCCCGGGACAAATGGGCGGTGCTCACCAGCGCCAACGGAGTGCGGTGCTTCTTCCAGTGGCTGGAGGAGGAACGCATAGACCTGCGGCGGCTGGGCCGCTGTAAGTTCGCGGTAATCGGAGAGGCCACCGGCAGAGCCCTGAAAGCCCATGGAATTCTGGCGGACCTCTGCCCGGAGACCGCTACCGGCGCAGCTCTGGCAGAGGCGCTGTGCAAAACCGTGGCCCAGGGGGAAGAGGTGCTGCTGTTCCGGTCGGCCTCCAGCAGCGACCTGATGGCCCGCACATTGGCGGAACACCGGATTCCGGTGCGGGATTTTGACCTGTATGACGCGGTATTTTCCCAGGCGGAGGCCGAGGAGCCGCTGGACTATCTGATTTTCGCCAGCGCCGGGGGCGTCAAGGCCTATTTTAAAAATCACAGCGCCCTGCCGGAGGGGACGGTGGCGGTGTGCATCGGCCCGGTGAGTGCCGAAGAGCTGGCGCACCAGACTGACGCGCCCTTCCTCACCGCTCCGGAAATTTCGGCGGAGGGCATTATCCGGTGCGTGTGCGGCCACTGGGGTTCAAGCGCCTGACCCTCGGCGCACGCCCCCGGAGACCGCGCTACCTTATAATATATAAAGCGCGCTCTGCCAGTCTTTCGACGATTTTCCAGCTTTCACGCGGTTTGTTACGCTTGCGTTACAAAAGCCCCAATGGGGTTGACGGTGGGGGGGTGGATGTTGTATATTGAGCGTGGACATCGGGAGAAGAGGCGCTCTCTGCTGAGGCTTCCGGTTCCAAAAATTCAAAAGGAGGA
>CANDFO010000089.1 GCA_947384055.1 uncultured Flavonifractor sp. | reverse complement strand
ATCGAAGGTCAGGCTGTTGGCCACGCCGGAGCGCACCACGATATTCTTCGGGGTCCTACACCCTCTCCCAGGTGATGAATTGGGCGGGGCCCCCGCCGGAGCCCAGCGAAGCGGGTTCGGTGGGGAAAGGAGGAGCAAGGGAGCGGACGCGGTTTTCCGCATAGCGGGAAACGAAGTCAAACGAACTTTGCGACGACGCGGTTGGATGCCCTGCCAGAACCACGTTGTTGAACTCGGCCAGCAGCCGGTAGTCTCCCTCCAGGCCGTTGGCTGTCAACGGGGGCGCCGCCTCCATCTGCCCCATGTACGCGGCGGTGGTTTTGACGATGGCAGTGGCCTTTTCCAGAGCCGTGCTCCTGGCATCTCCGGCTACGTCCTCCTTCCAGTACCGCACCCCGCCGGTCTCCAGAGCGAGGCAGAGCCGCTGGCCGTCCATCCCCGCCGGCAGGAACCCCTCCTCCGTTTCCGGCTTCATCGTGAGGCCCTCATGCTGGAGGTTGAGGGTCAGATCCTGGAAATACCTACGTTTTTCTTCTGCTTTTATTTTGATCCTCCTCGTATTCTAATGGAATGGTAACTTTTTGTTCTGAAAAGCCCGGCGCCTGTTTTAGTTTCGCCTGTTTTCAAAACAGACGCCTAGGGTATTGCGCTCCTGGCGTTTTTCTGGAAAAGAAAAAAGCGCCGATCTATCAATTCCCCTGGAACTGATGGACCGGCGCTCAAAACAGGCGCTTCAAAAATTTAGCACCCTTTTTCAATTTTATGGCGCAGGTTTAAGTCGTATCTGAGTGAATGGGAAGCGGAGAAAAATCTAAATTTTGAGGCCCTTGGATTTTCATTATCCAAGGGCCTCCGAAGCCTTGAAATATCTCGATTTTTTCACCAAAGATCTTTCTTGACCTCTTTTTCTGGTGCCGGTGGCGGGACTCGAACCCGCACACCATCGCTGGCAATGGATTTTGAGTCCACCTCGTCTACCAATTCCAACACACCGGCATTATATGCTTTAGTTTATGTTTATACACAGAGCTGTGTTGGCACCATGTAAACAGCTCTGTCTTAAAAATCCGAGTAAGATCAAACACGTAACAGCAACGCTATCCATATAAGTTACGCCCTATTTGAAACTGGAAAAAGGAAAAAAACAAGCACTCCCCATAGTTTTCAGCAATCGGATGCCGTATCAACTGCAAATCAAACAAGCTGCTTAAAATTCCGGTAGATTGGTACTTTTCCCAAGCGATGGAGTAATTCCTTCTGAAGTTGACTGCAATGTTAAACCTCTTGATTTAATCAGCGGTTTTCTAAAAACATATAATACAGATTTATTATACACACTTCAATTATATTTTACAAGTATTTTTTATGGCAAGTTTTAATTTTTTTCCGAAAGCAGTGCCTTCCCCCGTTTGACATTTCCTCCGCTGTGATTATAATATAGAGTGCAGAGACCGCAGGGGTCCCTGCAGGTACGACAGCGAGGAGGTTTCGTGTGATGAAGCTGGAATTGACGACCAAGCAGTTTCGCCGCCTGCTGGATATGGCTTATATCGGCAACTGGGTGCTGAACTCCACCAGAGGCGACGACCGGTTTAAAGATTATGACGATATAGAGAGTCTTCTGTTTGCCCGCGCCCGGGAGGAGGGCATGGGCATTTTGACCGAGGAGTGGCAGGGGGAGACGGTTCCCTCCAGGGCCTTTGTGGAGGGCGGCATCCATGAGGCGATTATGGAATATGAGAACAACGTCTTTTTCGACATCCTCGCGGAGGACCTGGCCCGTCGGGATATGGATGACGCGCCTATTGACGAGAGCAACTACGATGAGCTTAACCGCCGTATCGACGCCTATATTGCTGAGTTTGAGGAGCACGGTACTGACAATATCCTGGTGGACGCGGACGATATCCTGTAGCCCAAGGACGTTCAGGGGATTGGCATGACGTTCTGGCGCGCTGCCTGCAAAACCTGCCGCGGGAAACCGCAGAAATACCCCCGCCCTGTCCAGACAAATCGCTGTCATCTGTCTGGACAGGGCGGGGTGTTTGTCTGTCCGATGGCCGCAGGAACGCCCTCTCCCGCGGCTTCAGCCGCCGGCCATTCCCTGCCCGGCCAGAGTCAGGGCCACATCGCCGGCCAGTAGCAGCCCCGCCGCCGGCGGGGTCCAGGCTACGCTGCCGGGGATACTGCGCCGGCCGGGGGGCGGAGCCTCACGCTGGTCAGGCACGCGGGGCTCCTCCGGCGACCAGAGGACCCGGTGGTGGACGATTCCACGCTTCCGCAGCTCCTTGCGTACCACCCTGGCCAGGGGACAGCCCTCCGTGCGGGAGAGGTCCCCAATCCGAAACTGGCCGGGGTCCAGCTTATTGCCCGTACCCAGGGCGGATATCACCGGGATTCCCCGCTCTATGGCCGTCTGAATCAGGTCCAGCTTGCAGGAAACCAGGTCGATGCAGTCTACCAGATAGCTGTACCGGACCTGAAAAAATTCCTCCCGGCAGGCGGCCTCATAGCGCCTGGCAAGGGGCGTCACCCGGCAGTCCGGATTGATGTCCCTGATCCGCCGGGCCATAGCCTCCGCCTTGGGCTGGCCCAGGGTGGAGACCAGCGCCTGAGCCTGCCGGTTCAGGTTTGTGACGCCCACCATGTCATGGTCCACCAGAGTCAGTGCCCCCACGCCTGAGCGCGCCAGTGCTTCGGCACACCAGCTGCCCACCCCGCCCAGGCCGAACACCGCCACGTGGGACTGCGCCAGCCGCTCCATGGCAGGGGCGCCCAGGAGCATCTCCGTTCGGGCAAAGGCCTCTTTCATTCCCATTCGCCCTCCTTCTGCGCCGCCGCGCTTCTCTGCAAGAGGGACCGCCGCACTCTGCTCCTGCGGCGGTCCCTCTTGTTCAGCATCTATTTTTCAGCCCACATATTGCGCGCCGCTACCCTGAACGGCTTCCAGACCTTCCGTGAGGCCGTCCAGCCAATCGGTCATCCTATCGTTTTTCAGGGTGATCTCGGCGTTGACCTTCCACAGCGGGGGCTCCCAGCTCTCAAAGTAGATGGCGTGCCAGCCCTGCTGGCCGCTCTGAGGATTCTCCAGGACGGCAGTCTCCCCGCTCTGGCGGGCGGGGTCCATGCACCAGTCGTTGAAGGCTTCGAACATCTGCCCCTGGTACACATGCTCAATCAGACCGTTGTTGGCGGCAGAGCCGCTGTCAGCGGAGTGCTCCTTGGCCAGCTCCCCGAAGGACTCGGCGGTTCTGGGGCCGCTCTCCCACTGGGCCAGCAGGGATTCCACCTGCGCTTTGGCGGCGTCCAGCGCCTCCTGAGAGGGGATGCGGGACTCGTCCACGTCGGCGGTGGCGGGGTCATCCTGCTGATTGAGCTCAGCCTTGACCAGAATGTGCCGGATATTGGCGGTGGCGCTCTCATCCAGATAGCGGTCCAGGAAGAGAACCACATAATAGCCGGAGCCACTGGTGGCTGCCGTCACATCGCCGCTCTTGCGGCCCGCTTCCGTGAGCCAGCTTACATAGGGCAGGCTGTAGCTGCTGAGATTTCCGCCGCTGACGCCCTCCGCCAGAGAGTAGTCCGGGTCCTCCTCATAATTGGAGCGGCTCTCCTCCGACACATAGCGGGGGGCCAGCTCGATGAATTTGGCCTCCCGGTCCGCGGCGGCCTCTACCTGGCTGACAAAGCGCTCGGCGCTGGTCTTGGCGGACTGAAGGGCGGCGGCGTTCTCCTCCTCGGTGGGGGTCACGGCGTTGCCCTCGCTGTCGGTGCCGGAGGGGGCGGTGCCGCTGATATAGACCACGCGGAAGTCATAGCTGTCCACGGAGGCGGCGTTTTCCTTGTAGTAGTTCTGAAGCTCGTCGTCGGTAACGGTCTCCTTTTCCCGGATGCTGGTGGAGTATCCGTTGACCAGGGCCTCCCGCTCCAGACAGGCCTTGTATGCGCCGGGCGTCATATACTGGCCGTAATTGGCCTTCAGGAAACCGGCATAGTCGTAGCCGTACTGCCGGGCGGCGGCCTTGGTGTTCTCGATAATCTCCTCTACCGCCTGCCGTTCCTCGGCGCTGAGGGTGTAGCCATCGGCTGCTGCGGCGTTCTCCAGGGCGGCCACGGTGGTCATGCTGTCCATGGCCAGATTCAGGAAGCGGTCATGGTAGCTCTGCGTCTGGGCCTCGTCCACATACTGGGTATGCAGATCCTCCTGGGGATTGAAGGTACTGCCGTAGGTTCTCTGATATTCATCGTTCATGGCGGCGTAATAGTAGTAGGCCACATCGGTGGCGTTGTAGTCCCGCCCGGCCACGCTGACAGCGGTGGCGCTGCGCTGGAACACGCCGGAGTGCCACACCAGCAGGACTACCACCAGCACTGCCGCGATCACGCCGATAACGGCGTACAGAATACCACGGCGCCTGGCGGCCTGCTGTTCCGCCTGCTCCTGCCGCTGCTTTTGCGTCAGGCCCTGGCTGGGGTCATTCTGGCGCTGTTTCTTTTCTCTGGATGCGCTCATTTGTTGTTTCAGTCCTCTCGATAAATGTTCCTTCCACGGGGGAGAAAGAGGCCTTGTCTGACGGCCGGGCACATGACCGGCCGCGGGGGAGGCTCGTCCGGCACACGGCTTTCCGCAGGTCCGCTGGGAAAAACCGCGCTGTCTGCGCAGAAAAATCTGCCGCCCGGGTGCGTTGGCAAGCTTCAAACAAGGCCTGGCCGCGTCTTGCCATTATACTAGAAAATCTTCCGGCTTTCAAGCCCCCAGTCCGCGGGTTTTACAGTTTATTTGAAAATTCCGCCTGACGGCAGGGCTGGAATCGGGCTACTGATGGAAGCAGGCGTCCCTTGAATGCTGTCAACCTACCCGTACGACGGAACATCCACCGCCGGGACGTGGGGTGGAGAAGGGCATCAGATACTAAGATGCCCCACGAAACCCGAAAGTCTCGTGGGGCAGCCCCGCTCTGGCCGTGCGGACCCATTTAAAACCTGCACGAAACGGCAGGTGGGTCGCCTCCACGGTGGTTCGTCGCTTCCAACTTCCGCCGCGCCCAAAGGGGCGGCGGGAGGCCTGCGGTCCCCATCGTGAGGGGGCGTCCCGTTAAAAAAATGTGGGTTTAAATAAAGCCCGTCACGCACCGAGCAGGAAAACACCGGCAGCTGGAAAGCGGGCCTCAGCCCTCTTCCTCTTCGCTGAACAGGGTCTCCATAAACTGCTGATAGACCAGCTCCAGCTCTTCCTCGCTGTCCAGAGTGGAGAGCTGCTCCTCCCCGTCCGCCTCCACCACTTTCAGGATGATGAGGCCGTATTCCTCGTCCAGATCCGCGTCCTCCGGGCCGCCGTCCTCCTCTCCGCCCTCCACGGCGGGGAAAAAGGCCATATACGTCTGCCCGTTGAACTCTATTGTGTCCAGATGCTCCAGCTCAAATTCATTGCCGTCCTCATCGGTAACGGTAATGAAATCCGGCCCGAATGCTTCACTCATACGCTGACACCATGCCTTCCTGTATCTGTTCTATATTGTATCCTCTCCGGCGGAAAAAAGCAAGAGCAAGAGCAGGTAATTTTCTGACAGTTTCCCAACACCCCGGCCACTGGTATCCACAATGAGCACATTTTCCTTGCAGGACCGCCTTTTCTGGGTGCCGCCGTCTATAAATGCCTGACAAATTCCGACTGTTCAGATTTTTCATTGAATCCACCGTCTCTAATTTTCTGGCCTGCCTCTCTTTCTGCCTGTCCGGTTTTTCCTTGACAGCTATGATATAATGAGATAAACTAAATTTCACTTCTATATACCTGCAGTATTTGCAGCATTCATCAAAATACCTGACAAAATTCGGGGGATCGGGGATCAAATAGCATAGAGCTGCGATATTATCCTTGTCGGACGTCAGCCCGCCTGTGTTCTCTGCCTTGCCCTGCAAAATCCCCATCCAAGTGCAATTCCGGTTTCCGACCGCATAAAGCGTGAGCATGGCTGTAAAAAACCGTTTTCAGGCCGCCAAAACCTGCGCTCGTTCTGCTCCCATAGCTGACAGCGATATGTGCAGGTTCTCAGGCTTTTTATACCGCGCTATTCCGGATGCGAATGCGTATTTTCAATTTCACCGGGAAGGAGGCGTATTATGGACACGAAAGGGACGAAAAATGTCGCAAAAAACAGCAAAGCCTACCATGATTACTTTATTGAAGACAAATATGAGGCGGGCATTGAACTGGCTGGAACAGAAGTTAAATCGATCCGCTTGGGCAATGTCAATCTAAAAGACTCCTTTTGCATCATAAAAGATGGCCAAATGTATGTCCATGGTATGCATATCAGCCCTTATGAAAAGGGCAATATTTTCAACAAAGACCCTGTGCGCCCCCGCCGTATGCTGATGCATAAGCGGGAGATTCTGCGCCTGTTCGCCAAAGTAAAGCAGGATGGATATGCGTTGATCCCCCTGTCGGTGTACTTTCGGGGACCGAGGGTGAAATTGGAGCTTGGCTTGGCAAAGGGCAAAAAGCTGTATGACAAGCGGGATGCCGCCGCCGCCAGGGATGCCAAACGAGAGATGGACCGAACCATGAAAACCCGGCGGGCAGGCGGTTATTGACAAACAATATTACAAGGAGTGATTTATATGGCACAAAACCCTATTGTCACAATTGAGATGGTGGACGGCGGCAAGATGGTCGCCGAGCTCTATCCAGAGGTGGCTCCGAATACGGTAAACAATTTTATCAGCCTTGTGCAGAAAGGATTCTATGACGGCCTGATCTTCCACCGGGTCATCCCCGGCTTTATGATCCAGGGAGGCGACCCCAATGGCACCGGCATGGGTGGTCCCGGTTACTCCATCAAGGGAGAGTTCTCCAGCAATGGCGTAAAGAATGGCCTGGCCCATGACCGGGGCGTACTCTCCATGGCCCGGACCATGGACCCCAATTCAGCGGGAAGTCAGTTTTTCATCATGGTGGCTCCAGCCCCGCACTTGGACGGCGAATACGCCGCTTTCGGCAAGGTAATCGAGGGTATGGACACCGCTGACGCCATCGTCTCCACGCCCCGGGACTGGAGCGACAAGCCCAAGCAGGACCAGCGGATGGGGAAAGTCACTGTGGACACCTTCGGTGTGGACTACCCGGAGGCGGAGAAGGCATGATTTCTCACCCGCCCTGTCTGCCAGGGCGGGTTTTGTCTTTTTGCATTTTGCCCAGCGCAGTATGCTGTAATGTACCCGATGCAGTGCATGCTTGCAGCGAAGGAAGAATTTGTTATGGGCAGAAGCAATTTCAGCATTTGGAAGGACGTTTTAAATTACTACAAATACACAGAAAACCACAAAGTTGTAGTGATCGCGAGGGAGCCAAGAAAATCGGGGCACCGTGTTACGCAGTTCGTGCCTGACCAGCGCGGAGCCCTCAAAGGGGTCGAGACGGCTGGGAATTGTATTCCTCGACTGCACGGGTTAACCCGTGTAACGGTTCCGGCCAGCACCACAGAAGTCGGGCGAGACGCTTTCCGGGACTGCGGGGTCCTTACCATCTATATCCCGCCGAACCTTACGCGGAACGTTACGCCAAGGAGCAGGGGATACCCTTCCGGACTCTGTAAGCGCAAAAGGCGGCCCTGGCAGGTTGTTGCTCCCCCATAAAAATGTCACCAAATCGTAACACACTTCGACTATCATTTATGCTATACTAAAACAGCCATCCCTCGGCATCTCCGCTCATCGCCGGGGTCCGGCGATGAGACGGAGGAGCAAGGGAATGGAGTAATTTTTGCCCTAAAGGGAAAAGCGAACAAAATGGACTTTGCCCCGACGCGGGGGCGTACTGGTTTCGACGGGGGTGCAGAGGCGGAAATAGCGGGCGGATGCGCCTAACATCCTAAAAATGGGCAACTTTATAAATTAAAGAACAACGATTACGTTGAGCTTGTCGCGGCTTAAGCCGTGACCGTCCTGCCCGGAAGGACCACGAGCCGGGACAGGGCGTCGTTGAGTGGTGCACGTGTGTGCGCAAAGCTTTGAGCGCACCATGAATCATGAAGCTACTGAGCTCTTGAGTGTGTCAGCCCACGCCTGAGTGAGGGAATGTAATTGACTGTCTGCGCCCGGAGAAGTTTCTGCTGAAACGCTTTCGGACGGGGGTTCGACTCCCCCCGCCTCCACCAACTGGACATTGGACGAACACCTATTATTTTAAGGGCGGCTTTGCCGTGATGGTGTGGCTCTGATGTC
>CANDFO010000088.1 GCA_947384055.1 uncultured Flavonifractor sp. | reverse complement strand
CCATGGAGGGGCCGTCCACCCGGGTGAGCCGGGCCACGCAGTTGAACAGCACCACCGCCGCCACTACGCAGCCCAAAAACAGCTGAATCCACTCGTACAGCTCCGCGCCTGGGCGGAGGGGCTCCTCCTGCGCTTCAGCATCCTCCCCCCCGCGGGGGCGTTCGTTGTATTCATCCATGGAAACACCTCTTTGTTGTATCGTGTCCAGTATTATAACCGTTTTGCTTCAAAAAAGCAACTGCCGAAGAAAGGGCTTACAGGCTCCCCCTCCCAAGGGGCTGCGCCATTCACAGCTCGATTTTCCGAATGCCCGGGGTGTTGGCCAGAATTTCCCCCTCCCGCTTCTGGCAGGTGAAGAGGAGCATCTGCTGCTCGCTGGACAGCTCCCACAGCAGTTCCAGGGCCGCCTCCAGACGGCCGTCGTCAAAGGAGGCCAGGGCGTCATCCAAAAGGATCGGAGGCCGGTCTGGCAGGCACATACGGCATACCGCCAGCCGCAGGGCCAGATAGAGCTGGTCCGCCGTCCCCCGGGACAGATAGAGGGCGGAGCGGGGCAGCGCCGCGTCCCCCGTTCGGACAAAGCCCTCCAGCTCCCGGGTGAGGGACACGGCCGAGTATTGATCTCTGGTGAGGCGGGCCATAAACTGTCCGGTGAGCCGGTTCAGCTCCGGGGAAAACCGTTCCTGAAGCCGGGTGTTGGCGTGGGTGAGGGCCTCCATAGCCAGGGACAGGGCGTCATGCTCCAGCCGCAGGCGGGAAAGCCTGTCCGAAAGCCGTTCCGCCTGGGCGGACAGAGCTGCGGGGTCCCCCATGGCCTGAAGCGCACCGCAGGCCTGGTTGAGCTGGGCGTTTACCTGGTCCAGGCTCGCCACCGTTTGGGCCAAGGCCTGGTCTGCCTCCTCCGGCCCCATCTCCGGGACAGGCAGCTCCGGAGCGGGTGTTTCGCTGCGTCCGCCTCCCTGCTCGGCCAGATCGTCCAGACGGCGGCGGCGCTCCTCCGCACGCTCACGGGCTGCGGCCAGGTCGTGGTCGATGCTCAGCGCCCGGGACAGAGCCGCGGAACAGCCAAACATCTCCTTCACCTCCGGAGCGAACTGGTGGACAAACTCCAGCAGCTGCTGCTTTTCCTCCTCCCGCCTGTTTTGCCGCTCTGTAACGGCATTCCGAATGACTTCTACCTCGTGGGCCGCCTTTTCCGCCGCCTGGCACCGCTCCTGGTAGCTCTGGGCCAGGGCGGTAAGCTCCTCCGGGGTCTGGACGCCGTACTGCTCCAGAAGCTTCTGCGCGCTTTCCCGCTTCTTCCGCGCCAGCAGGCCCAAAATCAGCGAGGTGATGGCTGAGCCCGCAATCAGCCCGGCCAGAGTGAAGGGGGAGGCGCCTCCTTTCAAAAGCAGATTGCTCAACAGCCAGCCAATGGCAAAGCCAACCGACATGCCGAGGAACAGCTTGACATACCTTCCCGGTGTTCCGGCCTTTTTGACCACGGCCTGATATTCGGCGGAGCCGGCGGCAGCCTTTGCCACCGCCTCCTCCCCGGTCAGTCCGGGGAAATGCTCATCCTCCGCGGCCCCCTTCGCCTTGGCGGATGCCTCCTCCGACTCTTTCAGCGCATCCTCCCCCTGTTTGATCTCCTCGTCCAAAACCTTGAGGTATTGCAGCTCCCCCTGGGCCTCTTTCAGCCGCTCTCTATCTGGAACGGGATGCACAGCCTGTTCCGCCTCCAGGGCTTCCAGCTGGCGCTGGGCGGACTGGTATTCCTCCTCCGCCCGGGCGTACCGCTGGTTCAGCTTGTTTTGCGCCAGGAGCTTGTGCGCCTCAGCCTGACGGGCCAGCCGCTCCCGCTCCCGCTCCAAAAGGGACTGCTCCCCCTCCAGCTGGGCGGCCTGGGCGGAAACCTCCGCCAGTTGGTCCAGAGCCTGCCGTACCTGCTCCAGCTCTCCCTCCAGCTTGGGGATATCCCCCACGCTCTTGTTGACCTGACGGCGGTTTTTCCACTCCTTCAAACGGGCCATAGCCTGAGAAAAAGACACGTCCTCTCCGCCCGACGTGACCAAGGCGGCAATCCGCCGCTCCAGTTCCGGAGCTGTGGTGACGGACAGATCGCCGCCACCCAGGAAAGCGGAGCGGGAAAACACCTCCGCCCCCACTCCGGTGAGCAGCTCGCCGCAGTTGGAGGCGGTGAGTCCGGGCACCGGCTCCTGCGTGCCGGTATAGACGGCTGAAAAGGAGCCAAAGGGGGTGCTTCCCCTGGGGCCGCGGCGGATGGTAATGTCCCTGCCCTCCAGCTCCAGCTGAATTTCGCCCTCCATAGGGGCCCCGGACCAGGGCTGATACCGGTTTTTGTCAGCCAGGTAGTTCTTTTTGTCCCGGTCCCGGGTGTCAATTCCGTAGAGCATCGTGCGCCAGAAGGCGGCCCAGGTGGACTTGCCCCCCTCGTTGGGGGCGTGGATCAGGGTAAGGCCGGGCCCCGGCTCCAGCCGGGCTTTGTCCAGCTTGCCGAAGGTGGCGGTCATGGATTTAATTTTCATGCGCCGTCTCCTCCCTCCAGGGCGGCCAGCCCGTACCGGGCGGCCAGCTGATAGAGCTGGTTGTCCGGCTCAGCCTGACATTTGTCCCACATGGTCTGGAGGAACAGCCCCGTCAGCGCATCCTCCTCCCGCCGGGCCCACAGGTCCTGGGGCAGGCGGGTGCGGTCGATAATGGTAAGGCCGTAGAACTCCGGAGCCAGGGTCTGCTCCAGATTGGCCAGGTCTACTGCCTCGCTCTCTCCGGTGAGGATCAGGCGGCAGATGAGGTCGCTGGTCCTTCCAGGCAGGATCTCCAAAATTTCAGACAGGGCTCCCAGCGGCCCGGTGACGTCGGCGGTGATGACCTCATACCGCAGCTTGGCCAGAGGGACGAACTGTGCGGTTGCCCGGCCCGGCTCCGCCTCCACATAGAGTACGCCCTTCTCCCCCAGCTCGTCGAAGCCCCGGCCCTCGGGGCAGCCCGGGTAGGCCCAATAGGTGCGCCCTTCTTTCTGCAGGCCGCTCCCCTGGTGGACATGGCCCAGGGCCAGGTAGTCCAGCCCGCTGGCGGAGATATCCTCCGGGGCAATGGGCCCATAGTCATTTCCCTGGCCCACGCAGCCGTGGAGGCAGGCGAGGTGGAGCCTGCCGTCTTCGGGAACGGCCAGGCCGTCCAGGGGGCTGGAAGCCTGGTGGGGGTCGGTAAAGGCCCGGCCCCACACAGTGCAGTCTGGCAGCTCCACTTGCTCCAGGGCGCCGGAGGAAAAAATATGTACGTTGTCCGGCCAGTCCAAAGTTGCCCAGACCGACTGCCGGCTGTAGAAGTCATGGTTTCCCGGGGCAATGAACACCGGGCAGGGGATGGAGGCCAGCGCGGCGCGCAGGGCCTGGGCCGTCTCCCGGTAGACCCGCTCCGAGTCCAGCAGATCTCCCGCGAGCAGCACCAGGTCCGCTTGTTTTTCCCGGGCCAGCGCGGCCAGACGGTCCAGCAGCTCCCGCTGCTCCCTCCGCCGCTGGGCGGCCTGCTCCGGGCGGAGTCCGGCAAAGGGGCTGTCTAAATGAAAGTCGGCCCCGTGGATGATTTTCAGCATAGGTTCACTCCTCAATGTCCGCCCGGCGGACGGAGACACATTTTTTGGTTTCGGCGTCAATGGCGAACAGGCAAGCGTTCAGCTTGCAGCTCCCCTCCGCCTCCTCATAACGCCGGGGCAGCCCCCCCAGGAAGAGGTTCAGGGAATTTTCCGGCTTGATCCCCAGCACGGAATTGATGGGCCCGGTCATCCCCAGGTCGGTGACAAAGCCGGTGCCCTTGGGGAGCACCCGGCAGTCCGCCGTGGGTACGTGGGTGTGGGTACCCCATACGGCGGCGGCCCGCCCGTCCAGATGCCAGCCCATGGCCCCCTTCTCACTGGTGGCCTCGGCGTGGAAGTCCACCAGGGCCAAGTCGTATTTCTCCCGGCTGAGGTGGAAATTCGCGGCCTTAAAGGGGCTGTCCAAGTTGGAGTTCAGATCCACCCGGCCCATCAGATTGATCACGGCGATGCGCAGCCCCTGGCAGGGGTAGACCCCGGCCCCCCGGCCCGGAACCCGCCCGGCGTAGTTGGCAGGGCGGAGGATGCGCTCCTCCTTGTCCAAAAAGGCTCCGATTTGAATCCGGTTCCAGGTGTGGTTGCCCAAGGTAACCACATCCGCTCCGGACTCAAGAATCCGCCGGGCTTGGGCGGGAGTGATTCCCACTCCGGAGGCGTTTTCCCCGTTGACGACAACAAAATGGGCCGCTGTCTCCTCCCGCAGCCCCGGCAGGCGGCGGGACAGAATATCCTGCCCCCCCTCGCCCACTACGTCGCCCACGGCTAACACATTTAACAGCATAGAATGTCCTCCTTGCTGATGGTCTTTCTCTGCCTATTATAAAGTATCTCCGGAAAATACGCAACAGGTTTCAGTTCTCCCGCCTACCCTACCTTGGGTACGGCGCTTTTTCTTTTGTCAGGCCCAGCAGGTAATCTACACTGGTATTGTACAGCTCTGCCAATTGGATCAACGTTTCGGGGGTCATAGAATTTGTCCCAGTTTCATATGCAGAGTAGGTGCGGCGGTTAACGCCCAAATAGTCCGCCACATATTGTTGCGTCCAGTCATGATCCTCCCGCAAACTACGGATATTATAATAAATCACAAGCTTCACCTCAGATTTATTATAACGAGCCAGAATTTATGCCATTGACTTTTGGCATGAATTCTGGCATAATAATTTTGAGGTGTTATAAATGACGATAAATGAAATGGAAAAGAAATTCTGCAAGAAGGTTTTTGGCATGTGTATACAAAAAGGCATCTCCTTAGCCACGCTTGCCCAGCGCAGTGGGGTGCCGCTGGAAATGCTGGAAGCACTGGAGCGGGGTGTTTTGCCCGAGGATATGATGGTGGACGACGCCTTTAATCTAGCGCGGGTATTCGGCTGTGAGACTTATGAGTTGTTTGAATGAAAAGCCGGGACGGTTTGCGCCGTCCCGGTTTCAGCTTGTCAAAAAAGTAGAAGCTTATGCCGCAAAAACGGAAAAAGCCATAAAATCAAGCGTTTATGCGGCGTTTCTGGCGCCTATTTGCTGCGGTGCGGCGGGTAGGCCCCATTCTGCGGCTTTTATTGCAGCGACTTTGGGCCAAACCCGTGGGGCAGAAGCTCCGCCAGCGGGACCGCTATGAACCCCCCGCCCCCCCTCGCCGCCAGTACCCGTAATCCGGGGGCGAACTCATAGAGCATTTGGCGGCAGGCTCCGCAGGGCCAGCAGTAGTCCTCCCCCGTTCCGGCAATGGCGATGGCCGTCCAGCCCTCCCTGCACCCCTCGCTCACCGCTTTTACAATAGCGGTGCGTTCTGCGCAGATGGTAGAGCCGTAGGCGGCGTTCTCTACATTGCAGCCGGTGAATACCCGGCCGTCCTCCGTTAGAATCGCCGCGCCCACGGGAAAATGGGAGTAAGGCACATAGGAAAACCGGTGCATCGAAAAGGCTTTTTTTACCAGTTCCTGGTCTGTCATCGGGTGCGCCTCCTTTACTGTTTATTTTCATTGAAAAACCTTGCGTACTGTCTCTTTTTCCATTATAATACCTGTGACATTTTCATGCAAGGAGAAGAGGTATGAAGAATCAATTTGCAATTTTTGATATGGACGGCACGTTGGTGGACTCCATGGGCTACTGGAACCGGCTGGCCGACGAGTATTTGGCCCGGCAAGGCGTCCCGCCGCTGCCTCCTGAGCTGAAAGAGCAGTCTATCGCCCTGACCATGATTGGTTCCGCCCAATTGTTCATCCAGAACTTTGGCCTGCCCGGAACCCCGGAACAGATTGCCGGAGAAGTTAACGCGCTGATGGAGGAGCATTACCGCGCCGACGTCCCTTTGAAGCCGGGAGCGGCTCTCTGTCTGGAGCGGATGAAGGCGGCGGGCTTTAAGATGTGCGTGGCCTCCTCCACCTGCCCGGCGCTGCTGGAGGTCTGCCTGCGGCGGCTGGGGATTCGGGATTATTTTGAGTTCCTCCTCTCCTGCGAGGAGGTGGATGCCGGAAAAGACCGGCCCGACGTATATCTGGAAGCAGCACGGCGGCTGGGCGCCCGCCCGGAAAACACCGTTGTGTTTGAAGATATTCTGGTTGCCGCCAGCACCGCAAAAAAAGCCGGCTTTACCTTGGGCGTTATCTACGACGTCAACTCCGAGGACGAGCAGGCGCGCCTGAAGGCTCTGGCCGACCACTGGTTTACCCGGTGGGACGACCTGGCGCTTCTGGAGTGGCTGGAGGCGTAAAGGCCAGCCTCCGGCCGGCCGGCCGGCGGAGGTTCACTCCCTTCTTCCATTCCCCATGGACTCCAGATAGGCTTCCACCACCTGAACAACCAGAGCGGACACGCTTTTCATCTCACCTTTGGCCTGAGCCGTCAGGCGTTCTTTTAGATCCTTGGTTACGCGGATGCCCAGTTGGGCGTCAATTTTCGCCATAGCGATCACTCCTTTGGTTCAGTATAATCCTCTGCGGATAGTTTGTCCAACGCTTTTCCTTAAAGTTTTTCCCACGCCCTCCCACCAGGTGGAATTGCCCAAACAAGCCCCGGCAGCGTTCCGGCGGACTGCGGGCCTCCTGAAAAAATTTTGCCTGAACCGGATATTTTCCCTTTACATCAGGAAAAAACTATGATATATTATCCAAGCATGGCAAATGCGCCGTCCATCGCTTGGTTTCGGGACATGGCCCGCGCAGGTGCGCGGGGACGCACCCGCCCGCTACCCGGCCTTTGGACAGAACAATTTGAAAGGTGGAATTTCCTATGATCCGCAAGGATGAAAAGACGGCCGTTATCGAGGCCAACCGCACGCATGAGACTGACACCGGTTCTCCTGAGGTTCAGATCGCCATCCTCACCGCCCGCATCAATGAGCTCACTGAACACTTGAAGGTCCACATTCATGACAACCACAGCCGCCGCGGCCTGTACAAGATGATCGGCAAGCGCCGCAAGCTGCTGGATTACCTGATGGCCAAAGACATTGAGCGCTACCGCGCTATCATCGCCAAGCTGGGCATCCGTAAGTAAGATTGTGAAATATAGGGCGGGCGTTTTTACGCTCCGCCCTATGTTCGCATATACCCCTGGCGTTTTTTCGGTTCATTTAGCAGTTGAATATGGAAGCGTCGCGGACAGGCGGGGCGTGGCAACGCAGATGCGCCGCTCCCGTATTCAAGTGCTAAAGGACAGTTGAAACGCCGGGAACACAAGAAAAGGAGTATCAATATGCCAACCATTATTAAGCACAAGCAGTTCCCCAAGTTCAAAAGTTGGACTATGGACCTGTGCGGCCGCCCCCTGACCATCGAGGTGGGCAAGGTGGCCGAGCTGGCCTCCGCCTCCGCCCTGGTGAAGTACGGCGAAACCACCGTTATGGTGGCCGCCACCGTCTCCCCCCGCCCCCGGGACGGCATCGACTTCTTCCCTCTGTCCGTGGAGTTTGAGGAGAAGCTCTACGCCGTGGGCCGCATCCCCGGCTCCTTCATGCGCCGCGAGGGCCGGCCCTCCCTGCCCGCCGTGCTGGCCAGCCGCCTCATCGACCGGCCCATGCGCCCCCTGTTCCCCTACGACTTCCGCAATGATGTGTGCATCCAGTGCACCGTCATGAGCGTGGATTACGACTGCTCCCCCGAGGTAGCCGCCATGATCGGCGCCTCCGCCTGCGTAAGCTACTCCGAGATTCCCTTCGCCGGCCCCATCGGCTGCCTGGAGGTGGGCTTCTGCGATGGACAGATCGTCCTCAACCCCAATCAGGAGCAGCGCAAGTCCAGCCGAATGGACGTGACTGTGGCCGCTACCCGGGAGAAGGTTGTCATGATCGAGGCCGGGGCTGACGAAATTCCCGACGAGATTATGTACGCCGGCATCGTGAAGGCCCACGAGGAGATTAGGAAGCAGATCGATTTCATCGACCAGATCGTGGCCGAAATCGGCAAGCCCAAGATGGAGTACGACCATGCCCAGTTCAACCAGGAGCTGTTTGACGACATCGTGGCCAACTTCATGGACGAGGCCAAGGCCGCCATGGACACTGACGACAAGACCGTCCGGGAGCAGCGTTGGAACGAGATGATCGACCACTGGCATGAGAAATATCTGGAGGAATACCCGGATATGGACCAGTATCTGGAGGAGTTCACCTACAAGTTCCAGAAGAAAATCGTCAAAGCCTGGCTGCTGGAGGGCCACCGGGTAGACGGCCGGGCCCAGAACGAGATCCGCCCCCTGGCCGCCGAGGTGGGCGTCCTGCCCCGGGTCCATGGCTCCGGCCTGTTTACCCGCGGCCAGACCCAGGTGCTGTCCGTGTGTACCCTGAATACCCTCTCCGCTTCCCAAAAGCTGGATACCATCTGGGAGGAGACGGAAAAGCGGTATATGCACCACTATAACTTCCCCCCCTACTCCGTGGGCGAGGCCCGCGCCCCCCGTTCCACCAACCGCCGGGAGTACGGACACGGCTTTTTGGCTGAGCGGGCCCTGGCTCCGGTGCTCCCCTCTGAGGAGGACTTCCCCTACGCCATCCGCGTCGTCTCTGAGGTGCTGTCCTCCAACGGCTCCACCTCTCAGGGCTCCATCTGCGGCTCCACCCTGGCCCT
>CANDFO010000087.1 GCA_947384055.1 uncultured Flavonifractor sp. | reverse complement strand
TTCGACACCCTGGTCATCACCGGCCCCAACACCGGCGGCAAGACGGTGAGCCTGAAGACCCTGGGCCTGCTGACCCTCATGGCCCAGTGCGGCCTGCACATCCCCGCCGGGTCCGGCAGCGCGGTCAGCGTCTTCGACCAGGTGCTGGCGGATATCGGCGACGAGCAGAGCATCGAGCAGAGCCTGTCCACCTTCTCCGCCCACATGGTGAACATCGTCCAGATCCTGGAGGAGGCCGGGAGCCACAGCCTGATCCTCTTCGACGAGCTGGGGGCTGGCACGGACCCCGTGGAGGGCGCGGCCCTGGCCATCGCCATCATCCAGCACGTCCGGGAGCGGGGCGGGAAGGTGGCCGCCACCACCCACTACGCGGAGCTGAAGACCTTCGCCATGACCACCCCGGGGGTGGAGAACGCCAGCTGCGAGTTTGACGTGGAGACCCTGCGGCCCACCTATAAGCTCCTGACCGGCATCCCCGGCAAATCCAACGCCTTCGCCATCTCCCGGCGGCTGGGGCTGGACCCGGCGGTGATCGAGACGGCCAAGGCCCAGATGGACAGCGAGTCCATCCGGTTTGAGGACGTGCTGACCCAGCTGGAGGAAAAGCGGCAGCGGCTGGAGAAGGACCAGACGGAGGCGGAGCGCCTCCGGGCCCAGCGGGAGGCGGACGCCAAGCGCGCCCACGAGTTCCGCGAGCAGATGGAGCGGGCCAGGGAGAACGCCCGCACCAAGGGCGAGGCGGAGGCCCGGCGCATCGTCCGGGAGGCCCGGGCCCAGGCGGACGCGGTGTTCGAGGAGCTGTCCCGGCTGCGGAAGGAGCAGGAGAAGAACGCCAATTGGCAGGCGGTGAACGAAGCCCGCGCGGCCATCCGGGGACAGCTGAACCAGGCGGAGGAGGAGCTGCGCTTCGAGCAGGAGAAGGAGCCCGTCCCCGCCCCCAGCCGCCCCATCCGGGAGGGCGACCTGGTGGAGCTGGGCGGCACGCGGAAGCAGGCGGTGGTCACAGCGGTCAGCGGAGAGAAGCTGCAATTGCTGGCTGGGAACATGAAGCTGACGGTGAAAGCCAACGAGGTGCGGCTGATTGAGGACGCGGAGACGCTGGCGAAGCGGGAAGCGAAGAAGCAGGCGGCGGCGACGGTCCGTCTGGCGGGAGCCAGGGCGGCGGTGAACGAGCTGGACATCCGGGGGCTGATGACGGATGAGGCGGACTTGCAGGTGGAGCGTTTCCTGGACAGCGCGGTCATGGGGAAGCTGAACGTGGTGACCATCATCCACGGGAAGGGAACCGGCGCGTTACGCAAGGCGGTCCACCAGCAGCTCAAGCGCCACCGCTCCGTAAAATCCTACCGGTTAGGCCGCTACGGCGAAGGCGAAGACGGTGTGACCGTAGTGGAGCTGAAGCAGTAGAGTCCCCGCCGCCGCGCCTTCAATAGGGCGTGCGCCCCCCGCTTGAAGCATCGGGCTGACAGGGCGGCAGCCGGCGTTCTGCAAGTACCAGAACGGCTGAAGGAGACATATACTGACTCAGGGGTGGGAAGCCCCCGGGCGAACGGACAGAAGCGGTTCTCCCCCGCCCGGGAGGGCGGAGCGCCCCCGGAAAGAAACGAAAGGTTCATTTTCGTAAATTTTCCCACAAAACGGCGTAGAGAGGTCCTGTTGGGACAATTAATTTTGTGAAATGTGCCGTTGACGCGCGAAAATAAATTTGCTAACATATAACCGTATCCCAAAGGCTGTGATGCAGTATATGCAGATTGAATGGAAGAGGAGATAATAGTCTATGTATACTCAGGAAGTCACCATTAACAACGAGGTTGGTCTGCACGCAAGACCCGCCACCTACTTCATCCGTAAGGCCAACGAGTTCAAGAGCGGCATCTGGGTTGAGAAGGACGAGCGGCGTGTAAACGCTAAGAGTCTGCTGGGCGTCCTGTCCCTGGGCATCGTCAAGGGTACCACCATCACCCTGATTGCCGACGGCTCCGATGAAAAGGAAGCCGTAGAGGCGCTGGCCGAACTGGTCCGTTCCGGCGAATTCGGCGAGTAAACACCCTTACACAGCGGATGAAAGACTGTTTCGGTGACGAAGCAGTCTTTTTCTGCTTTTTCGCCCATACTCTGAAATGTATGCAAAGGGAGGAGCCCCTATGAACTGGAGAAACTGCCGGAAATTCGACGCCCACGTCCATGTCCTCCCCGGGGAGCGGGTGGACCAGTTCTTGGCCAACGAGGGGTCGGAGGCCCCCTGGTCCCGCTGCGGCGCGGAAGATTTTCTCCGCCGGATGGACCGCTTTGGAATCGAGAAAGCCCTCCTCCTGCCCGTTAACGACCCCTTCCTCTACTACCACGACCCTGACAGGACCAATCGTTTCCTGGGCGGACTGGTGAAGGCCCATCCGGACCGGTTCCGGGCTTTCGCCGATGTGACCGCCAGCGGGGCCTATTTCATCGAACAGACCCCGTTTATTCTGGAACAGGCGGTGGAAGAATATGGCCTGTGCGGTCTGAAAATCCATCCCACCAACCTCCACATGGACGCGGACGACCTGCGGCTGGTGCCGGTGCTGCGGAAGGCGGCGGATTTGGGGGTGCCGGTGATGTTCCACGCCAATCCCTGCCGCCTGGGCTTTCACGACAACTGCGCGCCGGATAAAATCAACCGTATGATACAGATTTTTCCTGATTTGACGGTGATTACCGCCCACTTGGGCGGGGCAAAGTTTATGGACGCCGTCACCGGCTGCACATGGGCGGATATGTCGTACATCCTGCCCAAGCTGGTGGCGTGGTACGGTCTGGAGCAGGTCAACCGGATTTTGCGGGCTTTCGGACCGGAACGGCTGATTTTCGGCACGGACTTCCCACAGGGGGAATATGACGAATATTTCGATATCCTGGACCAGATGGATTTCACGGAGGCGGAGATCGAACAAATCGCCTGGGGAAATATCACCAAAATTCTAACGCCGGAGGACCGAATATGACCAAAGACCAACTCATGGGGTTGAATGTCGTTGGCATTGGTGATATGCTCTGTTCAACAAATCGGGATTTTGTCATTAGGCATTGTCATGAATCATTGATTGGAATGTGCGATGAAGCGCACCTGGGGGGTATATAAATGAAAATACAGACAATAGAAACGCCGAGGCTATATCTGCGAAGCTTCGAAAAAGAGGACGCGCGATTTGCGATCAGTATTTGGAATGACCCTGAAATGGGCGAGTATTTGCCTGACGAGGCCATGGAAGAGATCGACGAGGATTATGTCAGGGAAATAGAGGCATTATCCGAGGACGAGGACTGCTGTTATCTGATCTCCGAATTGAAGGATACACGTATACGAATAGGGACCTGCAGTTTTATGGTGAGCGATGACGAAAAGACATACGATATTGCGTACTGCGTTCACAGAGATTACTGGAGAAACGGATATGCCACAGAGGCCGCAAAGGGTATGATCGATTATGCCGTCAGGCAGGGAGCAAAAAAGATTACTGTAAGAGTCAATAAGGAAAATATCGCTTCGAATAAGGTCGTAAGAAAACTGGGATTTCAGGTGACAGGACAAATCACCTATAAAAAGCGCGGCACGGAGAAAGAATTTTCGGATTATTTGTATGAATTGCAGGTGTAAATCCCAGTTTACCGGAAGATTTCATCTGCATGGCGCCTCCCTTTGACAAATCTTCTCCTGTGAGAACATCACAAATATTCTACCGCTGGAGGACCGGACATGACGAAAGATCAACTGCTGGAAAAAGCAAACAGCCTGCCCTTGGCCCCCGGCGTGTACCTGATGCACGGCAAAGGCGGCGAGGTCATCTACGTGGGCAAGGCCAAGAAGCTGAAAAACCGGGTAAGCCAGTACTTCCAAGCCGGGCGGGGCCACAATCTGAAAACCCAGACCATGGTGGGCCTGGTGGACGACTTCGATACCATCATCGTGGGCAGCGAGTTCGAGGCGCTGGTGCTGGAAAACGCCCTCATCAAGCAGCACATGCCCCGCTACAATATCCTGCTGAAGGACGACAAGGGCTATCCCTTTGTCCGCCTGAGCCGGGAGCCGTACCCTAAATTCTCCATCGTCAGCCGGGTATCCGACGACGGGGCGCGGTACTTCGGTCCCTACGGGATGCGGCAGGAGACCCGTTCCGCCCTGGACGCCGTCCGGGCCGCGCTGCATCTGCCCACCTGCCACAAGACCTTCCCCCGGGACATCGGGAAGGAACGGCCCTGCCTGAACTACCACATGGGCCGGTGCGACGGCTTCTGCCGGGCGGAGATGACCCGGGAGGAGTACAACCGCCGGATCGACACCGCCGTGCAGCTCCTGGAGGGGAAGATACGGTCCGTCACCGCCGAGATGCAGGAGCGGATGGAGGCGGCGGCGGAGAACCTGCAATTCGAGGAGGCGGCCATGCTCCGGGACCGGATCGCCGCCGTCAAGGTCCTCAGCAAGCGCCAGAAGGTTTTCGCGGGGGTCTGCGCTGACACCGACGCGTGGGGCCTGTACCTGGGGCCGAAGCACTGTTTCGCGGTGCTCCACTACGAGGACGGCCAGCTCACCGGGCGGGAGGCGGAGCTGTTCCCCCCGGCGGCCCTGGAGGACGAGGGGGAGGTATTGTCCGCGCTGCTGCTGCAATATTACGGCGGCAGGCCGGTCCTGCCCAGGGAGATCTGCATCCCGGCGGAGATCGAGGACCGGGAGGTGCTGGAGCAGCTCCTGACGGAGAAGGCGGGCCGCAAGGTCGCGGTCCGGGTCCCCCAGCGGGGGGAGCGGGCCCAGGTGATGCAGATGGCGGCGGACAACGCCAGGGAGGAGGCGGAGCGCCAGACCACCAGCCAGGAGCGCAGCGACCGGACCCTGGAGCTGCTGGGGAAGATGATGGGGCTGGAGGCCGCGCCGGAATGGATGGAGTCCTACGACATCTCCAACACCGGGGCGGAGGACATCGTGGCCTCCATGGTAGTTTTTCATGGCTCCAGGCCCGCCAAGGAGCGTTACCGCCGCTTCCGCATCAAGGAGGTGGAGGGCCATCCGGACGACTACCGTTCCATGGAGGAGGTCCTGACCCGCCGCTTCACCCACTATATGGAGAAGGACAAGAAGTTTATGCCTCTGCCGGACGTTCTCTTAATAGACGGCGGCGAACAGCACGCCAAGGTGGCCCGCCGGGTCGCGGACCGTTTCGGGCTGGCCATTCCGATTTTCGGCATGGTCAAGGACGGCCGGCACCGGACCCGGGCGCTGGTGACGCCGGAGGGCCGGGAGATCGGGATACAGAACGTGCAGGCGGTTTTCACGCTGATCGGCCGCATCCAGGAGGAGACCCACCGCTTCGCCATCACCTTCAACCGGGAGAGCCACGGGAAGTCGGTGAAGGGCTCCGCGCTGGATGAGATCCCGGGGGTGGGCGAGGCCCGCAGGACCGCGCTGCTGAGGCATTTCAAGAGCGTAAAGGCCGTCAGGGACGCGCCTTTTGAGGAGCTGCAGAAGGTGGTCCCCAAGAACGCCGCCCTGGCCGTCTACGTGTGGGCCCACGGGGCGGAGCCGCCTGCCAACGAGCTGAAATAGGAGGAACGCAGTCCGTCCCCCACCCGAGTCAGAGATCTCCGTGCCGGCCACGCACGGCTCACCAGCACCCCGCAGGACCCGTGCGCCGGAGCACAGACCGGCATCGGCCCAGAAATCTGGAGTCAGGACCCAAAATCCAAAGGTCGCAGCGTAAACAAAATGAAAAAAGACGTGTCGGCCTCTGGCCGATGCTGAGAGAGTCCAGAACCGCAGGTTCTGGCGCGTTTTTGAGTACTTTTGCCGCGGGGCAAAAGTACCCCGGGGTCCGAGATTGTGCAATGACCCCATCGAGGGGTCATGCACAATTATTCTGCACGGCCACTCGATGTGGCCGTTGCAGAATCGGGCCGGGGAGGCCCTGGGCCGATCCAAGAATAGACTGCCCCTCGCCGCCGGAGGCGGCGGCACGAAGAAAGGGGGGAACGAAATGATTCTCTGCATTGGCAACGCTCCATGCAAGGTCTGATCCGAACAGGACGGCATGGAGCTGGAAAGAACAAAAACCACGGTTCGGACAGGCTTTGCATTTTTTAAGACAAACATAAAAAATATAAGGAGCAAAGTCTGTATGAAAAGCAAATCTTTTGAGTTAAATGGTTGGAACCAATTCCTGATGCTCTGGGGCACCCAGGCCCTCTCTGCCCTTGGAAGCGCCATGACCAGCTTCGCGCTGGTCGTCTGGTCCTACCAGCAGGAGGGCTCCGCCCTGACCACGGCGGGGCTGTCCGCCGCGTCCTACGCGCCGTATGTGCTGCTGAGCATCTTCGCGGGCAGTCTGGTAGACCGGCGGGACAAACGAAAAACTCTGATCTTGTGCGATGTTTTCGCGGCAATGACCACCTTGGCCGTACTTGTCCTGCTGAAAACGGGACATCTGCAAATCTGGCACCTGTACGTCCTCAACGCCCTCAACGGACTGATGAACACCCTCCAGCAGCCCGCCACGGAACTGGCGGTCAATCTGCTGACGCCGAAAGAGCGGGTCCAGCAGGTAGGCGGGCTGCGGTCCCTGTCCAGCTCGCTGGTGACGCTGCTCTCCCCCGGCTTAGCGACGGCTGTGCTCATGCTGGCGGGGCTGGAGGCGGTAATTGCCATTGATCTCATCACCTGCGCCGGAGCGGTGGGCTGTATTCTGTTCATCATCCGTCTCCCGGAGGGCGGCGAAGCGAGTACGGAGGGAAACCTCCTGCAATCCGCCCGTGAGGGCCTGCAATGGCTAACGGGGCACCGGGGCGTGCTGGACATGATCCTCTTTCTGGCGGCCATCAATCTGATCGCCAGCATCTACAACGCCGCGCTGCCCGCCATGGTCCTCTCCCGCCCCGGCGGCGGGGAGGCGGAGCTGGGCGTTTTGCAGATGTTCACGGGAGCGGCAAATCTGGCCGGAAGCCTTCTGGCGACGCTGCTGCCCGCGCCCAAAAGCCGGGTGCGGGTAATCTGCAACAGCCTGCTGTTCTCCATGAGCTTTGAAAACCTGCTGCTGGCCCTGGGGCGGCACGCCTGGATATGGTACTTTGGGGCGGTCCTGGGCTGGTTGTTCATCCCGGTGATGAATACCAACATTGCCGCGCTCATGCGGCTGCACATCCCCGTGGAGCTCCAGGGCCGGGTATACGCCGCCCGGAACACCCTGCAATTCTTCACCATCCCCGTGGGCTACCTGCTGGGGGGCTGGCTGGTGGACCGGGTCTGCGAGCCGCTGATGGCCGGGCTGGCCGGAGACGCGCTTCTGGTCCGCCTGCTGGGGCCCGGGAAGGGCGGCGGCGCGGCGCTGCTGTTCTTGTGCATCGCGGCGGCGGGGGTCCTGGTGTGCCTGGTTTTCAGAAGGGATCGGAATATGTGGGCGCTGGAGGAAAATCGGAAATAGCGTAATAAGGCCGGGGACCCCCTGGTCCCCGGCCTCTGGGTTCCAGGTTTTTTGCCCCCTATTTTTCACCAGTCAAACGAGAGATATAAAATGAGGGTTTTTAAGCAGCTGGCGGGAGTCGAACCCTCGTAACAGACAATTGAAAAAGGGCGCTAAGATTTTGAGCGCCTGCTTCGGGCGCCGGTCCGTCAGTTCTAAGGGAATTGACGGACCGGCGCTTTTTCCCTTTCCAGAAAAGTTGTAATCGAAATCAATTTGCCGCGACATAACATCATCTAGGGCAAGGCCGGCCACCGACAATAAACCACAAATATGCTATGTCCGGGGCCCTTTTCACCGGCTGAACCCCCGTCCCGCCCCCCACTCCTCCGCCCGGCGGGTAAAGGTGGACCGGGAGATGCCCAGCTCCTTTCCGGCCTGAATAGCGGAGACCCGTCCAAACCACCAATCCTCCGCCAGCTCCTCAAAGCACCCCGGCATAGGGATGCGCTTGCGGCCAAAGCGGACGCCTCTCTCCTTCGCGGCGGCGATGCCCTCCGCCTGCCGCTGGCGGATGGATTCCCGCTCCGTCTGGGCCACATAGCTGAGCAGCTGGAGGACGATGTCCGCAATCAGCGTTCCAGTCAGGTCCCGGCCCTCCCTGGTGTCCAGCAGGGGCATGTCCAATACTACGATGCCCACCTTCTTCTCCTTGGTCAGACTGGCCCATTGCTCCAAAATCTCCTCATAATTACGCCCCAGACGGTCGATGCTCTTGATGACCAGCACGTCTCCGGGCTCCAGCATTTCCACCAAATGGAGGTAGACCGGGCGGGCGAAGTCCTTGCCGGACTGTTTCTCTATGACGATGCATCCCTCAGAGACGCCAAACGCCCGCATGGCGGCCAGCTGCCGGTCCTCTCTCTGTCCTCTGGTCGATACGCGGACATAGCCGTATGTTTTCCCTGACATCCCAGTTTCCCTCCTTGAACAGGTAGACTATCTGTTCATTTTAACGGACGATTCGGGCCCTGTACATCAGGCATGCAACAAAAACATAAAAAAGGTCTTGTTGAACCCTGGTTTCAACAAGACCTTCGCTATTTATGGGCAGAAAAATTACTCAAAACTCATGATTTTTGTGCAATGGAGCCACGCGCCTTTACAAATACTTAATCGGCACTATTCTCCGAAAGTTTAGCCTTTTTTAAAAAATTTTTTCCCCGCGAAATCATTTTTTTGACACTGCTCAAAATCTATAAGTTTTGCGCAGTGGATGAATGTTGGAGGGGAGGCGGGCGGTCCATGACGTC
>CANDFO010000086.1 GCA_947384055.1 uncultured Flavonifractor sp. | reverse complement strand
GCCTTGAAATCTCTCGGTTTTTTCACCAAAGATCTTTCTTGACCTCTTTTTCTGGTTGCGGGGGAAGGACTTGAACCTTCGACCTCCGGGTTATGAGTTCATTTTTTGTCGTGTTTTATTATTCCTCAAAATCCAGTAACATATTGCAATACAAGCGTTTTCACGTTTTCGCTGTATTGTATTGTGGAGTAAAATAGTTGAACTTTTCGTAATGGAGTTGAATTATTGTTGAATTAAGACTGGCAGAGCAAGTGCCTCTCTAAACGCTAAAAATTCTCAACTGCAATTTTGAAATATATTGTTCCAGTATATGCACTGATAGTATCGTCAAATGCAGTTATATTGGCAACTATTTGCCTATACGATGATGAGCTCTCATCTCCATCATAAAAGGTCGCCACTAAAATATCCTCAGGGGTTTCCATCCGTTCACGAGGGCCTTCGTAATAATCCCAAGTCCTATAAAGCTCGCACTTTGCCTTGTAATACGGATCATTTTCATGTGAGAGTATTAAAATACCTGTATCGTCAAATATTCGCTCGCCGTCTAAATATTCGGCGACCTTCTCTGTGCTTCCAATGCTGACATTTTGAGCCGTAATTTCCATGTAGTCTTTTGATGCAGTATCATAGTACCCTGGAATATTGACTTCATAAAATACTGAGTCCCCTATTTGGTCATTTTGAGACATAGAGAATGTTCCTGATACCGTTCAGTTCGTATTTAGTATAAAAGCCATTTGTCAGCCGGTATTCTCCCGGAGAGCCCGGTCATAGGCGTCCTTTACCGCCTGGCTGAAGCATACAAACGTCACCCGCTCCACTTGGACGCCCGCCGTCAGGCACTGAGCCACAGTCCCCACGGCGATAGGTGCGGCCCGCTCCAGCGGAAAGCGGTACACTCCTGTGGAAATGGAGGGGAAAGCCACCGTCTTACAGCCGTATTCCTCCGCCAGGGCTATACAGCTCCGGTAGCAGGAGGCCAAGGCCTCCGCTTCTCCGCAGCCGCCGCCCCGCCAGACGGGACCGGGCGTATGGATGACATACCGCGCAGGCAGGCGGTAGCCCCGGGTGAGCTTGGCCTGCCCCGTGGAACAGCCGTTGAGGGTGCGGCACTCGGCCAGCAACTCCGGCCCCGCCGCCCGATGGATGGCCCCGTCAACACCGCCGCCCCCCAGCAGGCTGGTGTTGGCGGCGTTGACAATGGCGTCCGCCCGCACCTGTGTGATATCCCCCAAAAGGGTGTCAATGGTCCACATGTCCCGGCTCCTTTCCCGGAGCGTCCTGCTTCTCTCCGGTCTCAAAGCCCTTGGGCGGCTTTACCGCCGCCGGATCGGTAAAGACCAGCGCAAAGCTCTCCCCGTCCATATTCTCGTATTTCAGCAGGTAATCCGCCACAAAGTCCAGCTCGCTCCGGTGGGCGCTTAAAATCTCCTCACACCGGGCGTAAGCCTGGTCGATCAGGCTCTTGACCTCCTCGTCGATGAGGGCCGCCACCTCTTCGGAGTAATTCTTGGTTTGGGCCATACTCCGTCCGATGAACACCTCGTCGTGGCCCGATTCAAAGACTACGTTGCCCACCCGCTGGCTCATGCCGTACCGCGTAACCATATTCCGGGCAATAGATGTGGCCTTGCGCAGGTCGCTGCCCGCGCCGGTGGAGATATCTCCCAGAACCAGCTGTTCCGCGGCCCGTCCCCCCAGGCACACAGAGATGCGCTCGGTGAGCTCCCGCCGGGACTGGAAGGATACGTCCTCCTGGGGCAGCGAGATGGTCATGCCCCCGGCCATGCCTCGGGGAATAATGGTAATCTGGTGGACCGGGTCCTGGGTCTCCAGGCCGTGGATCACGATGGCGTGGCCCGCCTCATGATAGGCGGTGAGCTTCCGCTCCCGCTCGATGACGGCCCGGCTCTTTTTCTCCGGTCCGGCAATGACCTTGATAACCGCCGCGTGCAGGTCGGCCATGGTGATAAAGCGCGCCCGCTTCCGGGCGGCCAGCAGCGCCGCCTCATTCATGAGGTTTTCCAGGTCCGCCCCGGTAAAGCCGCCGGTAGCCCTGGCCAGCTCACCCAGGTCTACATCCTCCGCCAGGGGCTTATTCCGGGCGTGGACCTTCAGGATGGCCTCCCGGCCCCGAATATCCGGGTGCCCTACATAGACCTGCCGGTCAAAACGGCCGGGGCGCAGCAGAGCGGGGTCCAGAATGTCCTGCCGGTTGGTGGCGGCCATCACCACCACCCCCTCATTGTTTCCAAACCCATCCATTTCAACCAGAAGCTGATTAAGCGTCTGCTCCCGTTCGTCGTGGCCGCCGCCCAGACCCGCGCCCCGCTGACGGCCGACGGCGTCAATCTCGTCGATAAAAACAATGGCGGGGGCATTGCGCTTGGCCTGGTCAAAGAGGTCCCGCACCCGGGAGGCACCTACGCCCACATAGAGCTCCACAAAGTCGGAGCCGGAGATGGACAGGAAATGAACCCCGGCTTCCCCGGCCACCGCTTTGGCCAGCAGGGTCTTGCCGGTACCCGGCGGACCCACCAGCAGGACGCCCTTGGGTATGCGGGCCCCCAGCTCCAGAAAGCGCTTGGGGTCCTTCAGGAATTCCACAATCTCCTGAAGCTCCTCCTTCTCCTCCTTGGCGCCCGCCACATCGGAAAAGGTGACTTTTTTCTGTTCGTCAGCTCCTGTGCGGGTGCGGGCCCGGCCGAAGCGGGCGCTGCGGTCCCCGCCGCTGCCTCCGCCGCCCATACCGCCGCTCTGCCGCAGGAACATAAAGTACCACAGCAGGCCGAACACCACCAGGATAACCACCCAGGGGATGAAGGACATCCATACCGGGGCCACAAAGCCCTGCGGATAGTCGTAGTCCTGAATCACACCCCGCTGCTGCTGGCTGACAATCAGGTCGTTAAAGTCGTGATAAAACCAGTCCGGGTCGCCCACGTCATAGGTTACGGCAGTCTGCCCGTTGACCGGGCGGCGCAGCCAGAGGGTGACGGTGTGGTCCTTTACCTGGACCTGAGACACCTGCTCTTCTTCCAGCAGGGTGCGGATCTCCCCATAGGAGACCTGCTCCGGGGTGTCGAAGCCGCCCCGGAGGGCGAACACAGTCATAAACAGGATCAAGGCGAGCAGCAGGTAAAAGCCCACGTCGCGTATGCTTCCACGATATTTCAAGCAGGGGACACGTCCTTTCCGGGAAATGTAGAGCGGGGCTGAGGCGACCCCCGTCCAGCCGGGACGGGAGGATCAGGCCGGCGCGCCCGCAGGGTGCGGCGGAGCCGTAGCCTATTCTCCCCCGTATACACCGGGTTTAAGCACCCCTATGTAAGGCAGGCTGCGATAGTGCTCCGCGTAGTCCAGTCCATAGCCCACCACAAAATAGTCGGGAATAGAGAAGCCGGAGTAGTGGAGTTCCACCTCCCTGGTGCGGCGGGAGGGCTTATCCAGCAGCGTGCACAGCCGTACGGAGGCCGGATGCCGGGCCTGGAGCAGCTTCAGCAGATAACTCAGAGTATTGCCGCTGTCCAGGATATCCTCCACCACAATGACATCCTTCCCCTCAATGCTGCCGCTCAAGTCCTTTACAATTTTTACCTGCCCGGAGCTGCTGGTGCCCGCGCCGTAGGAGGACACCGCCATAAAGTCTACGGTGCAGGGCAGGTTGATGCACCGCACCAGGTCGGCCATGAAGATAAAGGAGCCTCTCAGCACGCTGACCAGCAGCGGCTCTTTGCCGGCATAGTCCTCCGTAATCTGGGCGGCAATCTCCCGCACCCGCCGGGCCAGCTCCTCCTCTGAAAAGAGCACCCGTTCCACATCTTTGTCCAAAATATGGGCCATTTTTCACACTTCCTTCCAAAATAAGAGCTCATAGGCATCCTCGCCGGGCTGAGCCACCCGGGAGCGGTCCGGCCCGAAGCCCGCCGCCGCCGCCGCTCCCCGTCCGTCCGCCAGGATGGGGAGCAGCTCCCGCTCCCAGCGGGGGATATGGGCGTCAATCAGGAGCTTTTTCACCGTTCTGGTCTTCCGCCCCGGCAGGGCGATAACGTCTCCCGTCTGCCGGGGGCGGAGGGTCAGCGCCCCCTCCAGGGTCCGCCGGGCCAGGTAGAAGGCTCCCGGCCGCTGCTCCTCCCGTGGGGGACAGCGTACCGGGCGGCATACCGCCCGCCAGGGGGTCCCTTCCAGCGGCGTCTCTCCCTCCGTCACCAAAGGCACCGGGGAAAAGGGCGGCCGGGGCGGGGCCTGGTCCGTGAGCACCAGCTCCCCATACACCCGCCGGGCCAGCCGTCCGTCCGGCAGAGAAAGCCGGGCGGAGGGGTCGGGACTCCTGGCCAGGGCCACCAGCGCAGTCAGGTGGGCGGCGGAGCAGTTGGTATTTCCCCGGGAGGTGAGCTCCAGCAGATGCCGGGCGGCCCGGATCGCCAGCGGGTCGGGCAGTTCGGCCAGCGCCGCCGCCGGAATCGTCAGCCCCTCTGCCGTCTGTTTTGCACCGGAACAGGCCCGCTGCGCCTCCGCATTGAGGCAGTCGTTGTCCACGCGCAGATACCCCATGGTCCGGGCGGCATGTCCGCTGAGCTGGGGGTTGAGCTGGCGCAGGACGGGAATTACCTGTCGGCGCAGGCGGTTGCGCGCGTAAATTTCGTCGGTGTTGGTGCTGTCCTCCACATGGGGAAGCCCGTGCCGCTCCAAATAGGCTTCAATTTCCGCCCGGGGACAGGCCAGCAGAGGCCGCACTACCATCCCCCGCCGGGGCGGGATGCCTGCCAGTCCATGGAGTCCCGCCCCTCGGACCAGGTGAAGCAGAAGGGTCTCTAAATTGTCGTCGGCGTTGTGGGCGGTGGCAATGCGGGTACAGCCCTCCTGACGGGCGGTCTCCTCCAAAAAGGCGTACCGCAGGACCCGGGCCGCCTCCTCAATGGTGCGCCCCTCCCGCTCCGCGGCGGCCCGGACCTCGCCCCGGCCCACCGTCAAAGGGACACCCCAGCGGGCGCACTGGTCCCGGACAAAGTCCTCGTCCCGCTGGGCTTCCTCGCCCCGCAGTCCGTGGTTGAAGTGGGCGGCCGCCAGGGTAAAGCCCCGCTCCTGCGAAAGCCGGGCCAGCACATGGAGCAGGCACATGGAATCGGCCCCGCCGGAGAGCGCGCAGAGCACCCGGGCCCCGGCAGGCAGCATATCGTATTGGTCCGTCAGAGCGGCAAAGCCCTCCGGCAGGGTGACAGACGGCATAGCGGCACACTCCTTTACAAGGACTGCTTTACCCGGAGAATCGCCGCCCCGGGCTTTGGGAGCTCAGCGCTCCCCCCAGTCCTCCTCGTCTCCCCAGCCGTCCGCGGCATCCCATTCTCCGCCGGATTCCTCCAGGCTCAGGTCCAGCTCCAGAGCCAGCGCCAGGGCAGCGGCGGCCAGCAGCAGCGCCCCCAGCAGAATTCGCTTTTTCTTCATTCTGTCATTCCTCCTACTAAGCACTCACACCTCAGCGCGCGGGGAGAGACGCGGAACAGGCTCCGGCATCCAGTCCCGGCTTGGGTCCGTCCGGCAGCGCTGCAGGCCGTATCTCCACCACCAGATGAAACCGGGAAGTATAGGCCACCCGATACTGCGTACAGTTTTCCCAGTTCCACCGGGCAGGCATGTACCACCGGTAAAGAGGGCCCTCCAGCTGAAAGTCCAGCCCATCGGGAAGATAAAAGTACTGTTCCCGCGGTGCTTTGCCGTCATCGGCAGCCTGGAGAAGCGTCATGGGATTTCCCCGGTAGGGACTGTCCGGCAGAACCCCCGGCGTCTGTCCGTAAATCCACACCGACGCCCATTCCAGCGTCTCTGTTTCTATCTGCTCCAGGTCCGCGCCGGCCTGGAGGCAGAGGGCCGGCACTTCCATATCGACACAGATCCACCCGGCCAGCGCCCCGGGGCAGAGGGCGGCCGCCGCCAAAACCACCGCCGTCATCCATACCAGAGGTACGGAAAACGTGCGGGTCCAGGCATACCACAGCATAATTCCCCCGCTGACCACACAAATCAGCGTTCCGCCTGCCGCCGCCGCCAGCACCGTCAGCGTCCAGCTCCGGCACCGCTCCAGCAGGAGCCGCGCCGTCTCGCCCTCCGCCGACCGGCTCAGGACCGCCGCGCTTTGGGAGGCGGCCAGAAACATCAGCAGCGCGGCCATCAGAGCCCCAATGACGGCGCCCATCAGGGCCAGCACAATTCCCGCGCTTCCCGGTTTTTTATGCTTTGTCACCCTCCACAGCTCCCGTCAGCAGGGACCTCCTGCCAGGGGCAGAGGCTCCACGGAAATCACGATATGCAGGTTTGCGGTATAGCTTACCCGGTACTGCCGGGCGTACTCCCGATTCCAGCAGACCGTCTGGTTTTCGTCGTAGAGGGCGCCCGGGTCCAGCGCAAATCCCAGCGTCTGGGGCACATAGAGGTATACCCATACGCCGCCGGTCTCCTCGCTGATGCCGCCGTAGCGGTCCAGCGGAGTCGGATAGCTCTCGCTCCAGGGCCCCGGCAGGCGGACCTCCCGGACCTTGGGGCTCAGCCAGACCGTAAAGGAGCTCAGCTCCCCAGCCTCCGTCTGCCGGATATCCTCCACAGTCTGGCTATAGAGCGCGGGAACCTCCGTGTCCGCCAGCATCAGCCAGGGAAGTCCCGCCATCATTCCGGTGGGCACAGCCGCCGCAAGCAGGATGAATACGGAAAGGCCCCGGACAAGCAGTTCCTCGGACACCCGGCGGTATGCCTCGACCGTCGTCTCCTGGGGCTCCGGCGGCTGGTCCGGTACTTCCCAGGGCTCCCGCTCCCGGACGGCCTTTTTTTCCATGAGGTTCTCCGCCTCATGGGGCTTCAGCAATTCCTGCAATCCGCCCAGATTCTCCTGAATCCAGTCCTGCTCCAGCCGCTTCAAAATCCTGGAGTGCTTTACGCACCAACAGACCGACCGGACAACGCCCCCGAGCAGAAATACCAGGCAGAGACCCAGCGCCAGCCAGATGATCCCGGATACACCCAGAATAGCCCCATACCATATGCGGCAGCACTCCAGCAGCAGGCGCGCGGGGGATGCCCCATTCAGGGCCCGCGTCTCCTCCAGCCGCTCCGTCAGCCAGGGCAGCAGTCTGGGCAGGGAGAGAACCCCCAGCATCGCCAGCAGGGATAAGATTATCACCAGCAGAGCCGCCCCCGCGGGCAGGCACAGGCGGTTGAGCCTTTTTCGGGTCTCTCTCGGCATACCGCCTGTCCCGCCGCCCCATACCCACGCCACGTTAGTAGTCCTCGTGCCGCCGTTCCACGGACGAGAACGTGGTATACTCGGGAAGCCACTGCAGCTCCACCGTGCGGGTCTCCCCGTGGCGGTTTTTGGCGATAATGCACTCGGCCAGGTTGTGGGTTTCGCTGTCCTCATTATAGTAGTCGTCCCGATACAGAAACATGACGATATCCGCGTCCTGCTCAATGGCCCCTGATTCCCGCAGGTCGGAGAGCATGGGGCGCTTGTCGCTGCGGCTCTCCGGCCCCCGGGAGAGCTGGGACAGGCAGACCACGGGGACGTTGAGCTCCTTGGCCATAATTTTCAGGGCCCTGGAGATATCCGAGACAATCTGTTGGCGGTTGTCCCCGCTGCGGGTGGTCCCTCCGGCGGAAGTCATCAGCTGTAAGTAGTCGATGATTACCAGACCCAGATTTTCCACCCGGCGGCACTTGGCATTCATGTCGGCCACCGACAGCATAGGGTTATCGTCTATCAAAATCTGTGTCTGATTCAGAGCCGCCGCCGCCGCCGCGATTTTGTTCCAGTCGTCCTCATTGAGCTTTCCGGTAATCAGCTTTTTCAGCTCTACGAAGGATTCGTTGGAGATTAAGCGCATAGCCAACTGTTCCCGGCTCATTTCCAAAGAGAAAAACACCGCGGTCTTGCCGGAGAATTTTCCCGCGTGGAGCAGAACATTCAGGGCAAAAGAGGTCTTGCCCATGCCCGGCCGGGCGGCCACCAGAAGCAGGTCAGACTTATTCAGGCCGGCAATCGCGGTGTCCAGGTCCGGCAGGCCGGTGGACAGGCCCGGAACGGCGGAATCACTGGCCGCCAGCTCATTGAGGCGCTCATACACCCCCAGAATAACGGTGGAGATGTGCTCCAGCCCCTGGGCGGCGCGGCCCTGCCGGATGGCGTAAATCCGCTGCTCGGCGGCATCCAGCACCTCCTGAGCGCTTCCGGTGCCCTCCTGAATCATGGCCGTCAGCTCGCCCGCCGTCTCCGCAATCCGCCGCAGCAGAGCTTTATCCTTGACGATGGCCGCATACTCCCCCACATGGGCCGCCGTAGGGGTAATATCCATGAGCTGAAGGATATAATTGCGGGAGGTATTCTCATCATAAACCCCGTTTTTCTTCATCTGGTCCAGAACCGTCACCGGGTCAATGGTCAGGGAGAAGTTGAACATGGAGTATATGGTCTCGTAAATCTCCCGGTTCTGGCGCAGATAGAAATCCTCGGCTTTCAGAAGCTCCACGACCTCCGGCATACACCGGGCGTCAATGAGAATCGAACCCAGCACGCTCTGCTCCGCCTCCACGCTGTGGGGCATCTGGCGGAGCAGCAGTTCTTCGTCCAAAGGCATATCCTACACCTCCCGGTTATCCGCCGCCCTGCCTACGCCTCCGCAACGACAACCTTCAATACCCCGCTGACCTCATATCCCAGTTTTACCTTCAGGTCATAGCCGCCGAAGGCTTTAATGGGCTCCTCCTGCACGATTTTGCTCTTGTTGACGGTAATCCCATGCTGGGCGCTGAGGGCATCGGCAATTTCCTTGGAGGTGACGGCGCCAAAGAGCCGCCCGTTGCTGCCGCCCTTGGCGACCACCTTTACGGAGATGTCCTTGAGCTTTGCGGCTATGGCCTCAGCCTCGGCCTTTTCCGCGGCTTCCTGGGCTTTTTTTGCCTTCTCCTGCATCTTCATCGTGTTCATATTCTCCGCGGTAGCCATCACCGCCAGTTTCCGGGGAAGCAGATAGTTGCGGGCGTAGCCGTCGCTGGCCTCGATAAGCTGGCCCTTTTTGCCCTGTCCGCGGACATCCTGCTGTAAAATAACTTTCATTGTCAATCAATCCTTTCTTATATGTGCGGTATTCAATAGGGAAGATGGAACTCCGCAAAGCAGATCGGAAGAGCGTCGTGTAGGGAAAGAGTGTGCTTGTCAGTGT
>CANDFO010000085.1 GCA_947384055.1 uncultured Flavonifractor sp. | reverse complement strand
AGGGCGGCGTTCTGGTGGGCGACGTGAAGGGCCTGCTGCTGCTGGACGTGACCCCGCTGTCCTTGGGCATCGAGACCCAGGGCGGCGTTATGAACAAGCTCATTGAGCGCAACACCACCATCCCCGCCAAGAAGAGCCAGATCTATACCACCGCCGCCGACAACCAGACCAGCGTGGAGGTCCACGTGCTCCAGGGTGAGCGGGACCTGGCCCAGTACAACAAGACCCTGGGCCGCTTCAACCTGGACGGCATCGCCCCGGCCAGAAGAGGCGTGCCTCAGATTGAAGTGACGTTTGATATCGACGCCAATGGCATCGTCAACGTCTCCGCCAAGGATCTGGGCACCGGGCGGGAGCAGCATATCACCATCACCTCCTCCACCAATATGTCCAAGGAGGACATCGACAAGGCCGTCAAGGAGGCCGAGCAGTTCGCCGCCGAGGACGCCAAGCGCCGGGAAGAGGTGGACGTGCGCAACCAGGCTGACCAGGTGATCTATCAGACCGAAAAGGCCCTGGACGACATGAAGGACAAGATCGACGCCGGCGAGAAGGCCACTGTGGAGGGGGCGCTGAACAAGCTGCGGGACACCCTCAAGGGCACCGACGTGGAGGCGATCAAGGCCGCCACGGAAGAGGCCAGCAAAGCCTTCTATCCCATCGCCGAGAAGATGTACCAGCAGGCCGGACCCCAGGGCGGCCAGCCCGGTCCCGACATGGGCGGCGCGAACTTTACCGGCGGCGGCAGCGGCGACGGCGTGGTGGACGCAGATTATGAGGTTGTGGACGACGAGTAAGAGATAGCAACCGGATAGGAGATAGGAGCGCGTGGCCGGAGCATCCGGCCGGGGAACAGACTCCTATCTCCTATCTCATCGCGCCTGTCTCGATTACCGAAGTCCGGGAACAGAGGTGAAGATATATGCCCGAACAAAAACGAGATTATTATGAGGTCCTGGGGGTGTCCAAGGGCGCGTCGGACGACGAGCTCAAAAAGGCGTATCGGAAGCTGGCCAAGCAGTACCATCCGGACCTGAACCCGGGAGATAAAACCGCCGAGACCAAGTTTAAGGAGGTCAACGAGGCCTATGAGATTCTGTCCGACAAGGACAAGCGGGCCAAGTATGACCAATTCGGACACGCCGGTGTGGATCCCAACTTTGGGGCGGGGGGCTTCGGCGGGGATTTCGGCGGCTTCGGCTTCGATTTCGGCGGCTTCGACCTGGGAGATATTCTTTTCGGCTCCGGCTTCGGCGGCGCCAGCCGCACCCGCACCGGTCCCGCCAAAGGGGAGCGGCTGCGGGCTTCGGTGACAATCTCCTTTGAAGAGGCCGCGTTCGGCTGTGAAAAGGAGATCACTGTCACCCGCACGGAGGCCTGCGACACCTGCAAGGGCTCCGGCTGTGAGCCGGGCACCGCCGCCGATACCTGCCCGGACTGCCGGGGCACCGGACAGGTGCGCATACAGCGGGGCGGCGGTCCCCTGAGCTTTACCACCACCACCGCCTGTCCCAAATGCGGCGGCACCGGGAAAATCATCCACAGCCCCTGTAAAAGCTGCAACGGCGCCGGCAGCGTCCGCCGGCAGCGAAAAATCACCGTCAATATTCCCGCCGGAATTGACAACGGCCAGGCGGTATCCCTGCGGGGACAGGGCGGGGCCGGAAAGAACGGCGGCCCCCCGGGGGATCTGCTCATCAGCGTCACTGTCCGTCCTCACCCCCAGTTTAAACGGGACGGCTCTGACCTCTATCTGGACCAGCCGGTGAGCTTTCTCCAGGCGGCGCTGGGCGCGGAGCTGGAGATCCCCTCTATTGACGGCAAGCTCAAGTGGACCCTCCCCACGGGAACCCAGCCGGGGACGGTGTTCCGCCTGCGGGGAAAGGGAATGCCCAGTGTCAACGGCCGGGGCCGGGGCGACCAGTATGTCAATGTAACAGTGCAGGTGCCCACCGGCCTGAACAGTGAGCAGAAAGAAGCGCTACGGGCCTTTGGCCAGGCTATGGGAGAGCTCCCCGCAGAAAATGAAGAGGGAATCAAGGGCTTCTTTGACAAGAAAAAGAAAAAGCGCTGATGCTGTTCCCGCCCCCTTTGACAGGTATGGGAATGCAAGCCGCAGTTCCCGAACAATTCTGCGCCGTAAAACGCGTGAGCGGGATACACCTGATTTCACAGTCTCTGCTGTAAGAACCTGTATTCACAACCGGGGAATGCTGGATGGGCGGGAAAAAGACCGCTCAGACGGCGTTCAACGGTTGTGAATACAGGTTCTAAAACTCATCAAACATTACTTGATATAGTCGCCGCAGGGTTCAAAAGGAGCAATTTGTTCCTTTTGAACCGCTTTGACTATACAGACCACACTGACCTCTACTGTCAGCACCGGGCCGACCCCGGCGTGCCTGGAGAGAGCGGTCGAGGTGATGAACGACCTCATCCGGGAGGGCAAGATCACCCGCTGGGGCCTGTGCAAACACACGGCAAATATCCAGGCTCTGCCAGACGGAATCGTTCCGTCTGACAGAGCCTGTTGAAAAGAACCTCCGGCCTTTTTCGACAAAGGGGATGCGGCCTGCTGCGCGCACCCTCTGGGCACACTTGCAGGACGAAAGGGGCTTGACATTTTTATGCCTCTGCCTTATACTACACCCCAGGGGGGTGGTAGACGTTATGATGGCAGACAAGGCAAACATTCTCCGCCTGCTGAAAACTGCCCGGGGACAGATGGACGGCATTATCAAAATGGTGGAGGAGGACCGTTACTGTATTGACATATCCCAGCAGGTTATGGCAACCGGAGCCATCGTAAACCGGGTGAACCGGGAAATTCTGGAGGCTCATCTCCGCCACTGCGTGCAGGAGGCCGCCGACCCGTCCGAGCGGGAAAAAAAGATTGACGAATTTGTCCACGCGCTGGAGCGGATCCTAAAGTAGCGCGCGGCTGGCCTGTTTGGTCTGTCTTATATACCGCACTGAAAACAAGTGGTGATTTTATGAAGCAAAAATTTGATGTAACCGGCATGACCTGTACCGCCTGCTCTGCCCACGTGGAGAAGGCGGTGGGGAAGGTGTCCGGAGTGCAGAGCGTCAGCGTCAGCCTGATGACCAACTCCATGCTTGTGGAGTATGACGAAGCCCGAACCGGCAGTGACGCCATTATTTCCGCTGTCGAATCCGGGGGCTACGGGGCCTCCCTGCCCATACCGGCGGGAGCCGCGGCCAAAGCCGCCTCCCACCGGGGCCCCGACCCCATGGTGGAGGAGCTGGCCGGCATGAAGCGGCGCTTCTGGATTTCTCTGGTGTTCCTGCTGCCCCTGTTCTATATTGCCATGGGGCATATGATGGGCTGGCCTCTTCCCGCGTTTTTCCATGACCGAGGCAACGTCTTCGTGGTGGCGTTCTTGCAGTTTTTGCTGACCCTGCCCATTATGTATCTCAATGACAAATACTACAAGGTGGGGTTCCGCACTCTGTTTCAAGGGGCCCCTAATATGGACTCTCTTATTGCCATTGGCTCGGCGGCCGCCGTGGTGTACGGCATCGCCGCCCTGTTTCAGATTGCCTGGGGCCTGGGACACGGAGATATGGTCCGGGTAGAGCGCTGGTCTATGGATCTGTATTTTGAGTCTGCGGGCATGATCCTTACTCTGATTACTCTGGGCAAATTCCTGGAAACCCGCTCCCGGGGAAAAACCAGCCAGGCAATTACCCGTCTCATGGACTTGGCCCCCGAGACCGCCACAGTTCTCCGGGACGGGGTGGAGACCGAGCTGCCGGTGGAGGAGGTCCGGGTGGACGACCTGATTGTGGTGCGCCCCGGCGGGCGCATTCCTGTGGACGGCGTGGTGGTGGAGGGGAGCTCCTCCGTGGATGAGTCCGCGCTCACCGGGGAAAGCCTGCCCGTAGAAAAGGTCCCTGGAGACAAGGTGGCCGCCGCCGCCATCAACAAGTCTGGCTCCTTTACCTTCAAAGCTCTGCGGGTGGGGGAGGACACCACCTTGGCTCAGATGATCCGCCTGGTGGAGGAGGCGGCCTCCTCCAAAGCCCCCATCGCAAAGCTGGCCGACAAGGTGGCCGGAGTCTTTGTGCCCACGGTCATCGGCATTGCCCTCGTTACCGCCGTGGTGTGGATGCTGGCCACAGGGTCCATTGAGCGCGCCCTCACCTCCGGGGTGGCGGTGCTGGTGATCTCCTGTCCCTGCGCCCTGGGACTGGCCACTCCGGTGGCCATTATGGTGGGCACCGGAAAGGGCGCGGAAAATGGTATTTTGATCAAGTCCGCCGAGGCGCTGGAGACCTTGCACACCATTCAAACCGTAGTTCTGGACAAAACCGGCACGCTTACCCAGGGAAAGCCGAGAGTCACAGACTGCCTGGCCGCCTCCGGTTCCAGTGAGGAGGAGCTTCTATGCCTGGCGGCCTCTCTGGAACAGCGCTCGGAGCACCCTTTGGCCGAGGCCATCCTGACCGAGGCCCAGGAGCGGGGGATCCCTCTCTGCCCGGTAGAGGAATTTCAGGCTGTCCCCGGCCGCGGAATTGCGGGCGGGATCCAGGGGGCCCGCATTCTGGCCGGAAACCGGGCCATGCTGGAGGAGGCGGGGGTGGACTTGGGCCGGTTTGCCGCCCTGGGGGATGAACTCTCCGCCCAGGGCAAAACCCCTCTGTATTTTGCGGGGGACGGCCGTCTTTTAGGGCTGACCGCGGTGGCCGACACCCCCAAGCCCACCAGCGCGGACGCGGTGGCCGCCTTTAAACGGCTGGGTATCCAGGTGGTCATGCTCACCGGCGACAACCGCCGCACGGCGGAGGCCGTAGGCCGGGCACTGGGCGTAGACCAGGTCATTGCGGAGGTCCTGCCCCAGGACAAAGAGCGCCATGTGGCCGCGCTCCAGGCGGAGGGAAAGCGGGTGGCCATGGTGGGTGACGGCATCAACGACGCCCCCGCCCTGGCCCGGGCCGATGTGGGCATCGCCATCGGCGCGGGCACCGACGTGGCCATTGAGAGCGCGGACATTGTGCTCATGAAGAGCGACCTGCTGGACGCCGTCACCGCCGTGGAGCTGTCCAAAAAGGTGATCCGCAACATCAAGCAGAACCTGTTCTGGGCTTTTATCTACAATATCATCGGCATACCTCTGGCCGCGGGGGTGTGGTATCCGCTGTTCCAGCTCCAGCTCTCCCCCATGTTCGCCGCCGCCGCCATGAGCATGTCCTCGGTGTGCGTAGTAAGCAACGCCCTGCGGCTGAAGCTCTTTCGGCCCTCAACCGTCAAACCGGCGGAAGAATCTGTGCAGACCGCCTCAAAATTAGAAAAGGAAGTGCAGACCATGGAAAAGAAGCTCTTAATCGAAGGTATGATGTGCGCCCACTGTCAGGCCCATGTGGAAAAGGCGCTCAACGCCATCCCAGGCGTTACCGCCACGGTAGACCTGGCGGCCAAAACCGCCACCGTTACCGGTCAGGCCGGTGACGACGTTCTGAAAGCCGCTGTAGAAGAGGCCGGTTATCAGGTGGTGTCCATCACCTGATAACCCTTCTCCGGACCGCCGGTGCGTTTTCCGGCGGCAGCCTGGCAGATATGAAAGTGGCATGGAGGAGTACGAAAGGGAGGCTGTCATGAAATCCAAATCGATCCGCCGCTGTCTTTTGGCGTTTCTGGCAGGTATGCTGCTTCTGGCCCCTGCTGCCCGCGCTGATATGGGTCCAAAGCCGGAAGTTACCATCAGAGTGCGCAACGCTCCGGAGGGGGAGCTCTACCTGGACCTGCTGGCCCGGGGAACCCCCGCCTCCGAGCCCTATCCCAATTCCGAAGCCGGGGACTATGACCCCGCCATTGCGGAACACCTGCACAGTCTGGAGGGGGACGGCTGGGTGCTGGCCTATTCCACCGGCGTAAGCGGACGGGCTCCGGTGTTTGGCAGCGTGCACCCCCAGGCAGGTCTGACCTGGCGCTTCTCCTATAGCGGCCTGCCGGAGGCTTTCCGGGTAGCTGCCGCCACAGCGGAGAGCGCCCAGGCCAGCGAAACGGTCTATACCCGCCGTTATGTAGACACCATCATATACGACTGGGAATCCAATACCGTCCGGCCTGCCACCCCCTATCCCCTGTACTTTACCGTCCAGCTGCTTGCCACGCTGATTCCCACGCTGCTGCTCGAGGGGCTGGTGCTGTGGCTGTTTCGATTCCGGGAAAAGCGGACCTGGCTGACGTTCCTGGCGGTCAACCTGGTCACACAGGTCGGGCTGCACATATTCTGCGGCTCAGTTCTGGCAGTCTCCGGGGACCACCCCATCTATTATGTGCTGACCCTTCTCCTGCCGGAGCTGGTGGTCTGGGCGGCGGAATGTGCTGCTTTCGCCCTGCTTCTGCGGGAGCACTCCGCCTTCCGGCGGTGGAGCGCCGCTCTGTGTGCCAATCTTGTCAGCTTTGCTCTGGGATTCTTCCCGCTCCACCTGCTGGCGCCTGTTTTACAGGGGCTGTAGGCCGCCCGGCAGGAACAGACCGGCTATTTCCAGGCCAATCATACCCGCGCCCCCGCGCCCGCCGGAACTTCTCCCGGGGCGTGGGGGCGCGCAGCGCTGTCACTTCTCCTTCCGCTGGAGCTGAAGGCGGTCGGCAATCATAGCGATAAATTCACTGTTGGTAGGCTTGCCCTTGGAGTTGCTGACCGTATAGCCAAAATATTTTTGCAGGGTCTCCAGGTCTCCCCGGTCCCAGGCCACCTCAATGGCGTGGCGGATGGCCCGCTCCACCCGGCTGGCGGTGGTGCCAAAGCGCTTGGCTACCTCCGGGTAGAGAATTTTGGTCACGGCGTTGATGACCTCCATGTCGCCCACGGCGATGATAATGGCCTCCCGCAGGTATTGATAGCCCTTAATATGGGCGGGCACGCCGATTTCGTGGATGATGGAGGTGACGGTGCTCTCCAGACTCTGCTCCCGGGCGCCGGAACGGACAGCGTCCTCCTCACCGCCAGGCTGGAGCTGATTTGCCATCTGCCGCACCCGCTCCAGAACGGTGGCGGTCCTGCAGGGTTTCATCATATAGTAATCGGCTCCGTTTTTTGCCGCCAGCTCCGCCATATTGCCCCGGGCAAACCCGGAGAGCACCAGCACGCGGGGCCGCTGGACCAGCGTCTCCAGCGTATGGAGCACCTCCAGGCCGTCCATGCGGGAGAGGACCATATCCATGATCAGCACATCGGGCGTATGTTCCTGTACCAGCCGTACCGCCTCTTCGCCGTCCCCGGTGTCTCCGGCCAGCTCCAAATCGGATTCCTCTGCCAGCGCCAGCGCAAACATCCGGCGGAACTCGTCACTGGCATCTGCCAACACTATTTTTACCTTATGATCCATAAAAACGCATCCTTCCGCAGTATCTCTGCTTCCAAGTTTCCGCCTGGCCAAGGCTGTTCACCGGTTGACTATAATGTAGCATGATGTGACAGCGAACGCAAGGACTTTCTGGAATTTTTTGGTTATTTTCGTTCGACTTTTTTCGACCTGATGCGTAATTTGCCAACTTTTTCTCGAATAATCGGGGACCGGGCAGGGTTTTGCCGTCCGGCGTCCGCCTCCGGAATGCGGCAGTTTCTGGTCCCGCCCGCAAAACTCTGAAAGCGCCCGTTGACGCGGCGCAGGCGGGATGGTATGATTATGACATGAGGAAGAAAGCAGTTTTCCCATATCCGCCGGAGAAGAGGAGGCCGCTTTGCATGGACGACACCTTTGAAATCATCGACTATGAACCCCGCTACAAGCAGGCGCTGGAGGATATCTCCCTGCCCTGGCTGCTGGAGTATGACCTGCTGGAGCCGGTGGACCTGGAGATGCTGGCAGACCCGGAGCGCTTCTTGGTGGAGGGGGGCCGGGTGCTGCTGGCCCGCCGGGACGGAGAAGTCATCGGAATGATTATGCTGGAGCTCCAGGGAGACGGAAGATGCGAAGCGCTGAAGTTCGGCGTCAAGGAGGACTTCCGCCGACAAGGGGTGGGCCGCGCCCTGATGCAGGCGGTCATTGATGCCGCCCGCGCTCTGGACCAGCAGGTGCTGATTGTCACCTCCAACCACAGGTTGAAGGATGCCCTGCGGATATACGAGGACTTCGGTTTCCAGTACGTAGAGTATTCTGACAAATGGTTTCAACTGTCTGATATCAGGATGGAGCTGGTTCTATGACGGCAATAAAGCCCCCCCGCCTGCGCCCGGGGGATACCGTGGCGGTGGTAAGCCTCTCCTGGGGCGGGTTGGGCGACCCGGAACTCATCCACAAATACCGCCTGGCCAAGGAACGTCTGGAGAACCTGTTCGGCCTGCGCGTGCGGCCGATGCCTCACGCCCTGAAAGGGAGCCGGTTTGTGTATGAGCACCCGGAGCTGCGGGCCCGGGACTTGATGGACGCGTTTCGGGACGACACCGTCCAGGCGGTCTTTTCCGCCATCGGCGGGGACGACTCTATCCGCCTGCTGCCCTATGTGGACGGGGCGGTCCTGCGGGACCACCCCAAAATTTTTATGGGCTATTCGGACACGACCATCACCCATTTTCTCATGGACAAGGCCGGGGTAAGCTACTTTTATGGTCCGTCGGTCATGTGCGAGTTCGGGGAATACGGGGAGATGTTCGACTACACCGTTCGGGCGGTGCGGGACGTGCTCTTTGGGGACACGGCGGGATACCGCCTGGAGAGCAGCCCCTTCTGGAGCCCGGAGGGGATCTCCTGGGAGGAGAAAAACCTGAACAGCCGGCGTACCCTCTTTCCGGAGCGCCACGGATATGAGCTGCTTCAGGGCAGCGGGAAAGCGCGTGGCAGGCTGTTGGGCGGCTGTCTGGATGTATTTCCCATGTGCGCAGGAACCCCGGTCTGGCCCGCCCCGGACCGCTGGAACGACGCCCTTCTCTTTCTGGAGACCAGCGAGGACAAGCCCTCGCCGGATCAGGTCAAATATATCCTGCGTAATTTGGCGGCCCAGGGGATCTTTCGCAAAATCAGCGGAATTTTGGTGGGCAAACCCCAGAGCGAAGTATACTATGAGGAATATAAGCGAATATTTTTACAGGTTGTCGCCGGGGAAGAGGGACTGCCCGGCCTTCCCATTTTGTACAACATAAATTTCGGTCATGGGTCTCCCATCGGCATATTGCCCTGCGGAATAAGGGCGGAGCTGGACTGTGAGGCCAGAACCGTAACGCTGCTGGAAAGCGCCGTTTCC
>CANDFO010000084.1 GCA_947384055.1 uncultured Flavonifractor sp. | reverse complement strand
ACGTCCTGAAGCTCGTCGGTGAGCTTGCGCAGCTGCCGGGCGGACTTGGAGAAAGAGTCCAGATTGAGGCCCTTCAGATCCGGAGAGGAAGTGACCATGGATTCAGTGATGACGATTTCCCCCACCACGGCGGAGAGCTGGTCCAGCTTGCTCAGGTTGACACTGATCAGCGTCTCCTTGGCATGGGCGCTGCCGGCATTGGCGGCGGCGGGCTGACTCGGCGCGGCGGGCTTGGGAGAGGGCGCGGCCGCGCTGGGGGACGCGGCAGCGTGGGGAGCCGGCTCCTCCGCGGGCTCTTCCGCAGGGGCGGGGTGGTAGTCCTGGATTTGATAATCCTGCACGGAGCCGGCGGATTTGACCACCGGAATGGCGCTCTCCCGGTCAGCCTCGTTTTTGAACAGCAGCAGGAAGCCCTGCTCCACCACAACTTCCGAGGAGGCGGCGTTGCTCTCCACATCGGCGGGCTCAAAGCGGAAGTCCTCCGGGGCGCAGAAATCCCGCACGGAAGTGACCAGCATGAAAGAGCGCAGGTTCTCCATGCCGCAGCCTTCGTCAAAGCGCACCCGCAGGGCATAGGGGAAGTTCCCGTCCCCTGCCGGGGCCGGGGACGGGGCGGGGGCGGCGGGGGGCGCGCCCGTCTCCGCCGGCGCAGGCGCGGCGGGAGCGCTCTCCTCCGGCTCCTCCCCCTTAATTTTGGAGATCAAGGTATTAATATTTGAAAGGAAACTGTCGATATCCTTATCAAGAGGCTCGCCTGCCTCCACCTTCTCGACTTCGCCTCGGAAGTAGTCGATGGACTGGAAGACCAGGTCGAACAGGGCGGGACGGTTGGCCTCAGAAACTACGGACATGGTATTTTCCCGGATGATGAAGAACAAGTCTTCAATACGGTGCGCCACGGTGGTCAACGTATCGAACTCCATCATTGCGGAGGAGCCCTTGATGGTGTGCATAATGCGAAAAATCTCGTTGACGTTCTCCTGCGAGAAAGTGTCCGCCTTTTCCGCCTCAAGCACGATTGTCTCCAGCTGCTCCAGCAACGTGTTGGTCTCGTAGATGTACATATCCAGGATATCATTTCCGCTGCCCATAATAACACCACCTTATTTATATCTCATTATAGTTTATCGGAACGACGGGATTAAAAATTAAGTCGTTTTCATAAGTTTATCTCGGAGGTATTAAAAATGCCTGACCTTTTGGGGGCCACGAACCCGGTACCGGGCTATGACGGCTCCATGTCCAACCGAACGATCGGCCTGACGCCGGATTCGGCCCAGAACCCGCAGATTCAGAATGTGCCGGACCCCAGCCGTGTGACGGGGGCCGACGGCCGCACGGAACAGCAGAACGCGGGGAATATGGGGGACTCCAGCGTCCGCTACGACTCCAATTTCCAGACGTTTCTTCAGCGGCTGCGGGAGGCGGCCAGCCTGCTGCAGGGCCTGAGCCGGCTCTTCGCGGGCCGGGAGGGGACGGTGGTGCTCTCGGGTATGAGCGAGGGCATCGCCGCCGAGCTGTCCCAGGCCCTGGAGATGCTGAAGATGGACGAGGGGGAGCTGCTGAAATTCCTCACCGGGCAGTTCAAGGCGGGCACGCGCTTCAGCGGGGCGCTGTTCGCCCTGCTGCGCAACGCGTACAGCCGGGCTTCCTCGGAGGGGGTGCGGGCGGACATTCTAAACTTTTTGCGGAGCTACTCCGACTATTCCTCCACCGCCCACATTGAGGGCAACCTGCTGCGCAACATGGCGGGCATGGCGGACGCCATGCCCGCCAGCTGGGGAGAGAAGCTGCGGGACCTTTTGTCCCTTCTGGAGAACGGCATCGCCGCCGGCGACCGGCAGGGAAATCTGGCCCTGCTCCAGCAGCGGGTATTCCCCTATATGTCCTCCTATGTGAGCCATACCCACGACCTGGGGACCGCGCGGGCGCTGCTGAGCCTGATGGCGCTGGATGTGGCCCGGTATGAGAACGGCTCCCTGGAGCGGCTTTTGGAGGCGTTTCACCAGCTCAGTGGCTACGGCACTCCCAAAAGTCAGCTGGGGGGCATCGACGACCAGTCGCTGCTGAACCTGCTGAAAAACAGCGAATTCAATAAGGCCTCCCCCGCTAAGGATTTTGCCGACCGTCTGGCGTCGGCGGCTGTCCGGGCTCTGCGGGGGGAGGGCAGCGCGGAGGTCCAGCAGATTTTCCGGCAGTTTATGGAGGCGATGCTCATCAACGAGAGCGTCTATATGCCGGTCAATCACTTTCTGATTCCTCTGGAGATGGACGGGCGGATGCTTTTTTCCGAGCTGTGGGTGGACCCGGACGCGGAGGAGAAGGAGGAAACCCGCGCCGGAGGCGGCCGGGAGCATACCGTGCGCATTCTTTTTAAAATTGATGTGCAGTCTCTGGGCCTCTTCGACGTGATTCTCACAAGCCGCGACCGGGAGGTGGACATCAGCATCGCCTGTCCCGGAAAGGCCGCACCCTTTTCCCGGAAGATTGAGCAGTCCGTGTCCCAGATTCTGGTGCAGAACGGCCTGACGCCCACGGGGGTCAGCGTGCGAAAAATGGAGCGCCCGGTCTCCCTGACGGAGGTGTTCCCCAAAATATTTGAAGGGAAGAACAGTGTCAATGTCAAAGCCTGACGGAAGACGGAATCCATCCAGGAAGGCGGTGGCCCTCCAGTACGGCGCCGGGGACGGCGCGCCGGTGATCGTGGCCTCCGGCATGGGATATATGGCGGAGAAAATTGTAGAGGTGGCCGCCGGCAGCGGCGTGCCCATCTATGAGGATAATTCCCTGGCTACCATTCTCACCCAGCTTCAGCTGGGACAGGAGGTGCCGGAGGAGCTGTATCGGGCAATTGTGGAAATTTATGTCTATTTCCTGCATTTTGACCCCGCCACCGGGGAGCGCCTGCCTTCGGGAGACCAGCCCCCGGCCCAGGCGGAGGAGAGGAGCGCTGAGTCATGACCCAGGAGATACAGAAGAATTCTTACCTGCTGCTGGACAGCCGGAACACCCCGGTGGCCAGGGGAGAGCTGCTCACCGAGCCGGAGGCCCCCACGCTTCAGGTGCGGGTGCTGGACGACAAGGTCTCCGATGTGATGGACCACGAGGAGCTCCAGCTGGTCCCCATGGGGGTGAACGGCAAGACCATTCTGGGCCGGATCATCCGGTGCAGGAACGACAATATCATGCTGGAAAAGCTCCACAGCCTGGACAACGATATGCGGCAGAATCTGCGCATACCCACCGATTTCAAAAGCTACATCTACCCCATCACCGGTAGGTGGCGGGGACGGCGGAGCATTGAGGCCAAGGACCTGAGCTGCGGCGGCGTGGCATTTTTCAGCATGGACCGCCTCCAGGTGGGGGAGCAGGTGGAAATTATCATCCCTGTCACCAGCCAGCCGCTGATTCTCCGCTGCAAAATTCTGCGGGAGCGGCCCGCCGAGCAGGAACAGGAGGCCACCCTCTACGCCGGAAAATTTGTGGAGATGTGCGGGGACGAAGAGATGATGGTGCGGGAAGCTGTATTTAATATTCAGCTCCAGGGCCGGCCCCGGAGCGCGGAGGAAAAGCAGGCATGAGAGCGGACCGGATGAGCCGCGCCGGAGCCGGGAGCTGCCGGGCGGGGCGGAAAGGAAAGGGCAAACCCATGAGAAATAAAGGCAGGGACGATATCGTGTGGAATTGGGGACGCCGGGGAGCGGCATGGCTGCTGTCCCTGGCTTTGCTGTGCGGAGCGGTGCCCTGGCAGGGCGTGACCGCGCTGGCGGCTCCCGCTCCGGAGACCGGCATGGAGACTATGGCGCTGGAGCCGGAGCCTGTGGACTGGGCCCAGGAATATCTGGATAAGCTGGTGTCCTGGGGCGTCATGCGCGGGGATATTGAGGGCAATCTGCACTCCGACGCGGATATCACCCGTGCGGAGTTCGTCACCATGGTCAACCGGGCCTACGGGTACGACCAGGCGGGGGTAAACCCCTTTACTGACGTGGATCTGCGCTCCTGGTACGCCGACGACATCTCCATTGCCTACAACGTGGGCTATTTTACCGGCACCTCCAGCACCACGGCGGCCCCGGAGACCGGGCTGACCCGCGAGCAGGGCACCATTCTGCTGGGCCGGAACATGATGCTGGAGTCCGCCTCCGGTGAGGTCCTGGGCTACTCCGACAGCCGGGAATTCAGCGACTGGAGCCGGGCGCTGATCGGCTCCGCTTCCGAGGCGGGGATCATCAGCGGCTACCCGGACGGCACGTTCCGCCCCCAGGCCAACATTACCCGGGGCGAGGTGGCCGCCATGCTGGTGCGGGCACTGGGCACACCGCTCTATGAGCCGGGGAACTATTCCCTGGGCAATGTATACGGCAATGTGACCATTGCCTCCTCCGGCGCCAACCTGCGCAACACCGTGATCGCCGGAGACCTGTACCTCACCGGCGGCATCGGTCTGGGCGAGCTGCTGCTGGAAAACGTCACCGTGCTGGGACGGATTATCGCCAGCGGCGCTGGCGAGAGCAATAAGGGCGACAGCAGCATCATTCTGCGCAACGTGACGGCCGAGGGCATGGTGGTGGACAGCATCGGCAACCAGTTTGTCACCCTCCGGGCGGAGGGCGATACGCAGATCGGCACCACCAACGTGCGTACCCCCGCCTATCTGGAGGATGTGACCCCCGACGGCTACGGCCTGAAGCTGATCAGGCTGGACGGGGAAGAGGGCACCAGCCTCCAGCTGGCCGGAAACGTCAAAGAGGTGATCAACGAGACCCCCAACTCCTACCTGCTGATGGCTCAGGGGTCCGCCCAGCGGGTGACAATTGATGAGAAGGCCACCAACGCCACTATGGAGATCAGCATGGGGGCGCGGGTGAAGGAGCTCAACCTGGATGTGACCACCAATGTGGGCGGCACGGGCGACGTGGCCCACGTGAACATCAGCGCCCCGGGGTGCAGCATGGCCATGCCGCCGGATACCGTGGACATCCGGCCGGGCATTTCCGCCCGGGTGGGCAACGAAGAGATGGACACCGTCACCGCCGCCGAGTACTCTTCCGACCCGCGGCTGCTGGCGGGCTATCCCGAGGCCCGCAACATTGCCCCCACCACCGCCGACGCGGTGTTCAGCACCAATAAGCGGGGTACCATCTACTGGGCGATCAGCGCCCTGGCCGACGGCTCGGTCAGCGAAGAAGACCTGATTACCCCACCGGTCTACGGCGGAATTATCATGAGCTCTGGCACAGCCCGGGCGGACGCCTCCAAAACCGAGTACAGCGCCAGAATCAGCGGGCTGACCTCCGACGGCTCCTACTACCTGACCGCAGTGCTGGTGGACAGCCGGGGACAGCACAGTCCTGTGAAGGTGACGGCCTTTACCACGCCCGACGATACGGTGCCCGCCTTCACGACGGGGTATCCGGTGATGAGCAGGGTGTCCTGCGACAATGCACAGGTTACGGTTATGACCAACAAGAGCTGTCTGCTCTACTACGCGCTGCTGCCCTCCGGGAGCACCGCCCCCAGACCGGAGGACTTTAAGGCCAACGCAGTCACCGGCAGCCTGAGCCACGGCAGTGTGGACGTGGTCAAAAACAGCACGACCGTGCTCTCCAAAATCAACGGCAGCACCATCCTGGATGAAAAGACTTCCTATGACCTGTACCTGTGGCTCACCGACTACGATGGCGTCAAGAGCTCCGGCGTACAGCGGCTGACTTTCACCACTGCCGACGAGACGCCGCCTGTGGTAATCTACATGGAGACCGCCAATATCACCGCCAACTCGGTAGGCATGAGCTATGCTCTGGATGAGCCCGGCACCCTCTATTGGGCGGTGGTGAAGAAGGACGACCAGTTCTTCCGGCCCATCTCCGGAACGAACTATACCCCTGTTCTCAACGACACCATGCGCAAGGACGCCGACAAGATCCAGATTGAGGCGGGCGTAGGCGCAATCCGCAGCGGCAGCAGCAGCGCCGCCACCGCCGGGGCCGATATCCGCTATACCATCAGCGGTCTGGAGGGGCAGACCTCCTACGACCTGTACTATGTGGCCAAGGACCGGGAGGGCAACTACTCTGAGTCCCATATGATCACCATCCGCACGCTGGATAATCAGGCCCCGCGTTTTGTGCGCTATGAGTTCGACAGCTTCAACGGCAGCACGGACAATCCCCTGCCCCTGGCCGATACCAGTGTGGGACTGGTGTTCTCCGAGAGCATCCAGGGCGTGAATATGGTAGGCGGCCGGCGGACCTATCAGGAATTTGAGGAGCTGTACAACAAGGTGCTGCTGGATGACAACGAGGTCAACCGGGACGCCCTGGCCAACGAGCTCTACAACCACATTAAGATGTACGAGGTCTCCGGCGGAGCGCGAGAGGAGGTGCCCCGCCGGACCTGGGACCCCAAGGACGAGGAGTACGCCGAGGAGCCCTGGGTGGTGGATTACCGCTACGCCACCGTTACCCGCCTGGTAGAGACCGGAGAGATGGTGATCACCTTTACCAAAGAGGGCCTGAATCTGGACAGCGGCGCCACCTACTTCTTCCATGTGGACAACATCTCCGACGTGGCCACGCCCCCCAATCAGATGAGCAACCAGGACCTGCCCCAGTTCAGCATTGTGGCCGCCCAGGTGCAGCTGAGCGCCACGGACACAGGGAAGGTCAATGTTGACGGCAAGAGCGACCCGGTGCGCATCGACATCAGCTTCAATATGAAGCCCGTCACCACCAGCCGGGTGGCTGACAGCGAGATGTGGGATATGATTCTGTGGAGCGACACCTCCATCAACTTTGAGCTCTACCGCAGAAAGACCGACGGCAGCAGCGATTGGGAGCAGATTGGCAGCCGGGAGGCCAGGCTGGACGTGCCCGCCGACGGCAGCTTTACGGCGGTGAGCCTCCAGCGGGCGTTTATCACGCCGGCGGGAAACGATTTCCAGTTCACGCAGCTGAACGCGCTGACGGACGGGTATACCTATGAATACGGCATCAGTGTCACTCAGATTGGGAGCTCCCGGGACTTTGAGACCTGGAGCGACCTGATCACCATGAAAATCGGCATCGCCTCCGGCGGCAGCCGGGCCCTGGGCAATCTGGCCACCAGCCGGATTACCCAGGACGCCTGGCAGGGCGCGCTGACGGACATCACATCCCGGGTCAACTCCGTGGGCGTGTGGTACTCCGGCCAGGGCTCGGTGGATGAGCTCACCGTGCGCAAGCAGTTCAGCGACAGCCGGGACCCCTCCTTTGACGGCGAGTATCCCAGATTCACCCCCACCTCCAGCACCGTTACCATGGACCTGATGCTGGACCGTCCGGGCACCATCTACTATGTCATCGCGCCCAAGCTCAATTACTTCCCCTATGTGGAGATGGACGTGGAGCTGAAGGACGACAACGGCTACCTGATCTATGACGAGGACGGCAAGCCGCTGACAAGCCGGGAGCAGGTGCGGATTACTCCGGACAACGACCATGACAGACAGCAGAATCCCTACACGTATGTGCCGGAGATGGGCGGCTCCGGGCCGGACAATCAGACGCCCAACCTGGTGGTGCCCGACTACCGGGATATCCTGAATCCCAAATTTGCCGCCTCGGACGGGGCGGTGTACGGCACCGTGCGGTTTGACGGGCTGGCGGTTTCCTATAAGCAGCTGGGCCTGCGGCCGGATACCGGGTATTACGCCTATTTCGTCCTGGTGGGCACCAATGTGTCCGATAATCCGAAGGTGTACTGCTACCGGTTCACCACGGATCCGGTGGAGACGCCGGAGATCGCCCTGGAGAACAGCAGCCCCAACGTGACCCTGGGCACCAGCGTGGAGTCTGAGCTGAACTGGGTATTGGTGGCCAGCACGCTGATTGGTCCGGGACACTTCCTGCGCCAGCCGTTCTTTACGGAGACGACCACCGGGACCGTCACGTCTTACGGCTACGTGGACCCGGCTCAGGGGGAGAACTTTAAGAAAACCTCTTTCTACATGAACAACCTGGAGACGGTGACGGACGACGATGGAAACACAAAAACGGTGTGTAACTTCACCGTGCTGGACGCCCTGACCACGGTGTACGGGCGGGATACCCAGCAGTCGGTCTTTGATGTTTACGCCGACACCTCCGATGCGGCCAACGCCATCCGGCAGCGGGTTTCAGAATACGTCCGCCGCCAGAACACCGGAAACAGCGACCGCGTCACAGAAAATGGAAATCTGTCCACGGCGGGCGGGAACTGGAAGGAGCAGACTCTTGAGTTTGTGGACGGCGCCGGAAAAACCATCATGACGCCCGGCGTGCAGTACTACTTTATCGCGGTGGCCCGTCACCCCAACGGCGTGGAATACGGCTTCAAAGCGATTGAGGACATCCATGTGGTGGACGAGAGCGCGCCGGTGCTGGAGAAAGTGACGACTACTATTGAAGGTGTGTACAAGATAGGCGATACGGCCCACGCGGACAATCTGGTAGCGGATGATGTGTGGAAGACCAACCCCGTCGGCTATATGTACTCCGGAACGGTGACGATCGACTTTGACGAAGAGGTCTATATCCTCCCCCGGGGAGAGGCGGTGGCACAGGAGGTTATTGTGGCCGCCACGACAAACCCCAAGAGCATAATCAACTATCTGGGCGGCAGCGCCCGGCTTAAAATTACGCCGGGCGTCACCACTACAGGTCCCACGGCCAGCATTGTGCTGAAGTTTGAGAACGTTGTTATCGGTGAGAATATCCGGCTGTTCCAGTCCGGATTTATCAGCGATATGTACAGCAATACCGACGGACAGCGGTTACAGCTGGAGTTCCTGCCTACGGTGCAGTCCGGCTTTATAGAGCTTGTCAGACCCGGCTTTGTAGAGTCCTGGGAGGAAGGCTGAGACATGGGCAGGGAGCGGGCTGCGCCCGCTCCCTGCCTGTGGAATCGCAACTTGCAAAGGAGCAGATATCATCATGAAGCAAATGGTTTTACATCGTATGGGCGCGCTGCTGATGGCGGTACTGCTGACGGTTACGCTGGCGCTTCCGGCGGTGGCTGAGCAGAGCCCGGACAGTACGGCTGCCGCAGATACGGCGGCCGGTACGGAGAGCGGCGGCGCCGGGGAAACCGAAGGGAGCGGAAGCGGCGGCACGGAAGCCGGCTCCGGAGAGGCAGAGCAGCCCGGGGATGCGGGAGAAGAGGAAAACCCGGTTTCCCCCCCCCCCCCCCCCCCCCCCCCCCCCCCCCCCACCCCCCCCCCCCCCCCCC
>CANDFO010000083.1 GCA_947384055.1 uncultured Flavonifractor sp. | reverse complement strand
GGTATCCATTACCTCCTGGGCGGTGCCCCTGGCCACCACCTCGCCGCCGTGGACCCCCGCGCCGGGGCCGATATCCACAATGTAGTCGGCCTCCCGCATGGTATCCTCGTCGTGCTCCACCACCAAAAGGGTATTGCCCAGGTCCCGCAGGCGCTTCATGGTGGCCAAAAGCATGTCGTTGTCCCGCTGATGCAGGCCGATGGAGGGCTCGTCCAGAATATAGAGTACCCCCATCAGGGAGGAGCCGATCTGGGTGGCCAGGCGGATGCGCTGGCTCTCCCCGCCGGAGAGCGTGGCCGCCGCCCGGCTGAGGGTCAGGTACTGCAGTCCCACCGACCGCAGAAAGCCCAGCCGCTCCCGGATCTCCTTTAAAATGCGCTCGGCGATCAGGAGCTTTTGGGGGGAGAGCTCCAGGGTGTCCAGAAAGGCCAGGGCGTCCACCACCGATTTCCGGCAGAAGGTGTCGATGCTGATGTCCCCCACCGTAACCGCCAGAGACTCCTTTTTCAGCCGCCGCCCGCCGCAGTCCGGGCAGGGGTGCTCGCTCATGCAGTCCTCCAGCTCCCGGCGCATTCCGTCGCTCTGGGTCTCCTTGTAACGGCGCTCCAGGTTGCTGATTACCCCCTCAAAGGCCTGGTACAGCGTCCCCTGGCCGTTGCTGCGCTCATAGGTGAGTTTGAGCTTTTCCCCCTTGGTCCCGTAGAGGATGATGTCCAGAATCTCCTGGGGCAGCTCCTCAACGGGAGTGCTGAGCTTGAATTTGTATTTTTTCGCCAGGGCGTCAAAATACATCCGGGAGATGGAGTCCCCCTTGATGTTGTTCCAGCCGGAGGCGGTGATGGCCCCCTCCAGAATGGAGCGCCTGGGGTCCGGGATAATCAGCGCTGGGTCCACCTTCAGCTGGGAGCCCAGCCCCGCGCAGGTGGGGCAGGCCCCGTAGGGGTTATTGAAAGAGAACATGCGGGGGGTGAGCTCCTCAATGGAGATGCCGCACTCTTCACAGGCGTAATTCTGGGAGAAAAGGATATCCCGGTCCTCCTCCACGATGTTGATGATCACCAGTCCCCCCGCCAAGGCGGAGGCGGTCTCTACCGAGTCGGTCAGCCGGCGGGCGATGTCCTCCCGGATTACCAGGCGGTCCACCACCACCTCCACATTGTGCTTTTTGTTCTTGTCCAGCTTGATCTCCTCAGTCAGGTCGTAGATGGAGCCGTCGGCCCGCACCCGCACGTATCCGGACCGGCGGGCATCCTCAAAAATCTTCTGGTGCTCCCCCTTCCGGGCCCGGACCACCGGGGCGAGCACCTGGATGCGGGTGGCCTCCGGAAGGGTCATCACCTGGTCGATGATCTGGTCGATGGTCTGCTGCTGAATCTCCCTGCCGCAGTTGGGGCAGTGGGGTGTTCCCACCCGGGCCCAGAGCAGGCGCAGATAGTCGTAAATTTCCGTCACCGTGCCCACGGTGGAGCGGGGGTTTTTGGAGGTGGTCTTCTGGTCGATGGAGATGGCGGGGGAGAGGCCGTCAATGTAGTCCACGTCCGGCTTTTCCATCTGCCCCAGGAACATCCGGGCGTAGGAGGACAGGGATTCCACGTACCGCCGTTGGCCCTCGGCATAAATCGTGTCGAAGGCCAGAGAGGACTTCCCGGACCCCGACAGGCCGGTGAGCACCACCAGCTTGTCCCGTGGGATTTCAACGTCAATGTTTTTCAGGTTGTTCTCTCGGGCGCCTTTGACATAGATATGGTCCAGCATGGTCGATAAGTCCTCCTTTTGGTGTTACGGAAATCGGGCGGCCAGATAGGGGAACGCGGCCCAGGCGAGAACCAGCGCCCCGGTCAGGGCAAATATCACGCGCAGCAGTTTTGGCGGCTGTGTCCGGCCGGCCAGGGCGAAGCACCCCAGAGAGAGCGACCCCAGCAGAAAGGGCCGCCAGATGACATAGCCCACGGCCAGAAGCTCCCACATCATCTGCCCTCACGCCAGCAGAAACCGCTGAATGGGCTGGACGGCCAGGTAGAGGGTGCACAGCGCCACAACGGTTCCCTCCCAAATGGGGGCCAGCAGAAGCAGGTATTTCACCGCCAGGAGCCCCGCCCGCCGCCAGCCGGTAAAGCGGTCGATATAGACCGGGTCCTGCCGCCCCGTCCCCTTCCACTTGGAGCGGAGGATCAGGAGCAGAATCAGAAGCGCCAGGTTCACGGCCAGCAGAAACCAGGCGACCACGTTCAGGGCCCACCCCAGGGCAGGGAGAAGCAGGATGAGAAAGAGCACCCCCAGCATCAGCGGGCACAAAATCAGCAGGGAGATGAACGCCATAGAATCCGCCTCCGTCAGTATCCGAAATCCCTGGCCACCTGCTCCAGCATGTCCCGGATGGGCAGGTTGTAGGGACAGCGCCGCTCACAGGCGCCGCACATGACGCAGGAGCCGGCGTGGAAGGGCATCGCCTTATACCGCGCCCGGGCCCACTCGCTCAGGTCGTATTTCCGCAGGTAATTGGCCATGAGGAAGCAGCCGGGAATGTCGATTCCGCTGGGGCAGGGAGCGCAGTATCCGCACCGGCGGCAGAAATGACTTCCCAGCTCCTTCCGAATGGCCTCGCAGCGGGCCAGCTCCTCTTCCGTCAGGGGGGAGAGCTCCTCCGCGGCGGCGGCGTTGCGGTCCACCTCCTCCGCCGAGCCCATGCCGGGTATGGCAATATCACACACGCCGGAGGCCATCACAAACCGCAGGGCCAGCTGCCAATCCTCCAGGTTGCCGCCGGCCAGGGGTTTCATGGCGATGGTCCCCAGCCCCTTCTCCCGGGCCAGAGCCAGCACGTCATGGCCGTGAATCTCCACAATGTTATAGGGAAACATGACAGTCTCAATGAATTCGCCGTATTCCTCCACCAGGCGGCGCAGGGCGTCCAGATTGTGGGCGGTTACACCGATATGCCCGACCTTTCCGTCACGCCGGGCCTCGTCCAGGGCCTCCCAAGCCCCGCCGGGGCCAAATGCCTGGGCAAAATCCTTTTCTCCCAGATTGTGGAGCTGATACAGGTCGATATACCCGGTCCGCAGGTTGGTCAGGCTGGTCTCCACATCCCGTTTCATGCTGTCATAGTCCCGGGCCATGGATTTGGTGGCCAGGATAAACCGGTCCCGGCGGCCCTCCAGGGCCCTGCCCAGATATTCCTCCGACACGGTGTAGCCCCGGGCGGTGTCGATATAGTTGATGCCGTACCGCTCCAGCCGGTCCACCACCGCCCGGGTATTGGCCTCATCGGAGCGCTGGATGGGGATTCCCCCAAACGAGATGGCGGCGGCCTTCAGGCCGGTATTCCCAAGAGTATTGTATTCCATATGACACTCCACTTTCTTTTATTAAAATATCCAGTCTGTCATTCGCCCCGGAGCTTGACAATCCTGTCCCGAAGGACGGCGGCATATTCAAATTCCAGCATTTTGGCGGCCTCCCGCATCTCCTTCTCCAGCTTGGCAATGGCCTCCATCCGCTGCGCCTTGGTGAGCTGGACCTGGTCCGGATCATAGGTCCGCTCCTCTTCCTCCTGGGACAGGTCGATCACATCCCGGACGCTCTTGATAATGGTTCTGGGGACGATGCCGTGGGCCTGGTTAAAGGCGTCCTGCTTGGCCCGGCGGCGCTCGGTCTCATCAATGGACCGGCGCATGGAGGGGGTAATGGTGTCGGCATACATAACAACCAGCCCCTGGGCGTTCCGGGCGGCCCGGCCGATGGTCTGAATCAGGGAGGTCTCCGAGCGCAGGAAGCCCTCCTTATCGGCGTCCAGAATGGCGACCAGGCTGACCTCCGGCAGGTCCAGCCCCTCTCGCAGCAGGTTGATGCCTACCAGCACGTCAAAGACGCCCAGCCGCAGGTCCCGGATGATCTCCATGCGCTCAATGGTGTCGATGTCGTGGTGCATGTAGCGGACCTTGATGTCCGCGTTTTTCAGATAGGCGGTGAGGTCCTCGGCCATGCGCTTGGTGAGGGTCGTCACCAGCACCCGCTCCGACCGCTGAGTGCGCTCGTTGATCTCGCCGATCAAATCGTCGATCTGTCCCTCCACCGGGCGGACCTCGATTCTGGGGTCCAGCAGGCCGGTGGGCCGGATCACCTGCTCCACAATCTGTCCCGAGCGGGTGCGCTCATACTCCCCCGGGGTGGCGGAGACGTAGACCACCTGGTTGACCCGCTGTGCGAACTCGTCGAATTTCAACGGGCGGTTGTCAAAGGCGCAGGGCAGGCGGAATCCATAGTCTACCAGGGTGGTTTTTCGGGCCCGGTCGCCGTTGTACATGGCCCGGACCTGGGGGAGGGTGACGTGGCTCTCGTCGATGAAGAGCACAAAGTCTTTGGGGAAGAAGTCCAGCAGGGTGTGGGGCGGAGAGCCCACGGGTCGGCCCTCGATAACCCGGGAGTAGTTTTCAATGCCTGAGCAGTAGCCCAGCTCCTGCATCATCTCCACATCGTACATGGTTCGCTGCTTGATGCGCTGGGCCTCAATGAGCTGGTCGTTGGCCTGGAAGAAGGCCACCCGCTCCTCCAGCTCCCGATAGATCTCCTGGACGGCGGCGTCCATTTTCTCCTTGGGGGTCACATAGTGGGTGGCGGGCCAGATGGGGATGTTTTCCAGACGGCGGATGGGGGAACCTGTCACTACGTTGATCTCGCTGAGCCGGTCGATCTCGTCCCCGAAAAACTCCACCCGGATGGCGGAATCCTGCCAATAGGCGGGGAAAATTTCCACTGTGTCCCCCCGTACCCGGAACATGTTCCGTTCGAAGGCGATGTCGTTGCGCTCGTAGCGGATTGCAATCAGGCGCTTGAGCAGTTCGTCCCGCTCCAGGGTCATGCCCACCCGCAGGGAGACCATCATTTTGGCAAAATCCTCCGGCTCGCCCAGACCGTAGATGCAGGACACAGAGGATACCACGATCACGTCCCGCCGTTCCATCAGCGAGGCGGTGGCCGACAGGCGCAGGCGGTCGATCTCCTCATTTATGGCGGAGTCTTTTTCAATAAAGGTGTCCGTATGGGGGATGTAGGCCTCCGGCTGGTAGTAGTCGTAGTAGGAGACAAAATACTCCACCGCGTTGTGGGGAAAAAACTCCTTAAACTCCGCGCACAGCTGGGCGGCCAAGGTTTTGTTGTGGGCCAGCACCAGGGTGGGCCGCTGAACCTTCTCGATGACCTTGGCCATGGTGAAGGTCTTGCCCGACCCGGTGACACCCAGCAGGGTTTGCTCGTCCAGCCCGTTTTCCAGCCCCAGGGCCAGGGCTTCAATGGCCTGGGGCTGGTCTCCGGCGGGGGTATAATCGCTGACGACTTCAAATTTCGGCATGGGCCGCACCTCACTCGTACAGATATTCTACCAAAACAGCCGTTCCATTGCAAGGCCTGAACCAGAAAAATTTCCGGGCGGGTCCCGGTCAGGGGCTGTAATAGCCGCTCTCCCGCAGGGAGACCATATCGTCGTCCACAAAGACCAGATGGTCCAGCAGCTCCACGCTTACCTGGGCCAGGACGTCCCGGAGGGCGCCGGTGGTGGCCGCGTCGTCCGCGGAGGGGAGGGCCACGCCGGAAACATGATTGTGGGCCAGCACCACCGCCGCGGCGTTCAGGGACAGGGCGGCCTCCACCACCTGCCGCGTCACCACATGCACGGCGTTGACGTTTCCCTCACCCAGCTGGCGGATTCCCAGGACTTTATGCTTTCCATCCAGGCACATCAGGCAGGTCCGCTCGTTTCTGGCCCCGAAAAAGTAGGGCCGCAGCAGGCGGTAATAGTCCTGAGAGGAGCGGGGAATCCCCGCAAAGCTGGTGCGGGCGGTGAGATAGCGGGCGGAGAGCTCCTTAACTGCCTTAAACAGCACCGCGGCGTGCTCCCCGATGCCGGCGACCTTCTGAAGCTCTTCCGGCGTGGCGTCCAGCACGCCGGCCAGGGTGCCGAAGCGGTCGATCAGGTCGTGGGCCAGGGGATTGGTATCGCTGCGGGGGTTAGCGTAAAAGAGCACCAGCTCCAGCAGCTTGTGGTCGGGGAAACTCTCGGGACGGACCAGAAACTCTGACTTCATCCTGCCCCGGTGTCCCGCGTGGCCAGCCATATGACCTCCCCCCTTTGGCTCTGATTTCCGTCTGTCAAAGGGTCCCGCAAAGCAGGCGCTCAGGCCTGCGGACGGGCCCCGTACTGCTCCAGATAGGCCTCCATCCGGGCCCTCATGGAGTCGTCAATATAGACCGTGCCGTCTATCGGATTGTTGTGGAGGAAGGAGATAATCTCCCGCACGGTGACGATGGGAAATACCCGAATGCCGAAATCCTCCCGCAGCTCGTCCAGGGTGGAGCACGCCCGGGTGCCCCGTTCCATCCGGTCCACCGAGACGATCAAGGCATCGACCTTCACCCGGGCCACCTGCCGGAAGAGCTCTATGGACTCCCGAACGGCGGTTCCCGCCGTCACCACGTCCTCCACAATCACCACACGGTCTCCGTCCTGGGGCTTATAGCCCACCATTGCGCCCCCCTCGCCGTGGTCCTTGGCCTCCTTGCGGTTGAAGCAGTAGGGCAGGTCCCGCTGATAATTGCGGAACAGGGACGCGGCGGCGGACACGGCCAGGGGGATGCCCTTGTAGGCCGGCCCGAAGAGGCAGTCCACCCCCTCCGGCAGGTGCTCCTGAATGCAGGCGGCGTAATAGTCCCCCAGCCGGGCGGCCTGCGCGCCGGTCTTATAGTTGCCGGTGTTGATAAAATAAGGTGTTTTCCGTCCGGATTTGGTGGTGAAGTCTCCAAAGGTCAGCACGCCGGAGCGCACCATGAACGTAATGAATTCCTCCTGATAAGTCATAACCGTCAGCCCCTTTTCTGTTTGGCCGCGGCCGCGCCACAGCCGTGTGGCGGCTATTATATCACTAGTTGGGGCGGAGAACAAGCCCATAGCGGCGTTCCGCCGCAGCCGGGCTGCAGGTGTTGTGAAGAAGTGTGGCAGATAAAGAAAAAAGTAGCCATCCGCTACCGGACAAACCGGCAGTATGAGCGGTGTCAATAAAGCCCGAAAAATGCGTTGACGGTGCTCTGTTTTTTCACAATCCAAAATCTCATGCGTTTTCTTTTCTCCCCGTAAAGCCGGTAGGTCAGCCTGGATCCTGACGCTTATACTTCCTCTGCCCGCAGGATGCTCCACTCCGGCGGCGTCCCTGCCTCCCCGCGGGGCCCGGTTCCCCGGCTGTTTCCCGTTACGCTGTCCAGCGTATAGCCTTTATAGGGGCATAGTCCATGCTTCGGCACACCACCCAGTACAGTCCGCCACCTGATGTCGCGAAAATAAATTTCAGCATATGACCGCCCTCTAAAATAAAAAATGGGTGCAGCACAGCTCGCTCGCGAGCTGTGTGTCATTACCAGACTGCGAAAGTCTAAAAATGGTCAGGACTGGCCCGTAAGGGCCATTCGCAAAAAAATTTCCCGGGCGCTTTCGCAAACCCGGGAAAATTTTTTGGTCTTGACGGTTTTTTGATTTTCGCAGTACGTCCCCAAAAGGGACGCCTTATTCCCTGTAGGACACAGGCTGGGAATTCTGCAACTCATCCCCATTCAGCCGGATCAACTTCTGGAACCCCCTTCTGTCTCACACCTTCTATGCCAACTTTGGGACCCCTATTCTTCTTTTTGTCCATTTTCTTCTTGACATTTACCCCCAAAAAATTTTAAGAAAATTATTGCTTGACAATTTTATGATCTTGCTTTATAATGAGGACATAAGGCAAAGGACAATCAGATCTTAGTTAGATAGTTAGTAATTAATGAAGTGTTTCACACAGTATAATAGCTGAGTAATCTAGAAACTTAAGGGTTAGGGGTTTCTTGTATGGTGATTATAGCTTAGCTGAGGACACATGTCACCAGTGAGATTCCTTAATAGTGACGTTTCGCCAAATAAAGTTCAGAAAGCAATGCAGACAATTTAACATGGGGGTATAGCTCAGCTGGGAGAGCGCTTGAATGGCATTCAAGAGGTCAGCGGTTCGATCCCGCTTATCTCCACCACACAAACCACAAAGCTACGGCTTTGTGGTTTTGTTTTACCTAAAAGAAAAATGAGAAATCGGATACCTAGACTGAGAGGCTCTGAGTGTGTTTCTATCGAAGCACACTTAGGGTTTCTTTTTTGGATAAGTCCATAATGTAGTTATATTACGGGTTGAAATTATGATAGAAAAGTTGTAAACTAGCAATAGAAAACACCATGGAGGAGGTTTATGTAATGGGAGTGCTGCAGGATAAAAATCAATATGCACAAAACATAAGCAACCTTCGCTACGATGGAAAGGTTAATGAAGCAATCGCTCAGTGCAAAGTTGCTACAGAAGTATATCTTACAGATAACTTTTTCTTTAAAATTCTAGGTGATCTGTATATGGATATAGATTGTTATGAGGAGGCGGCCTCTGCTTATTTAGAAAACCTAAAACGAATGAATTGTCCTGAATTATTTAGGACTTTTGTTCGCTTCTATGAGCGAATCCGTCAAAAAGTTGATGAGGATTTCTTAGCTGGCTGCCAGGACCAAATCATAGTAGCAGTAAAAAGGCACGAAATATCCAGTGAAATAGCAATGAAAATTACTGAACTCTGGAAACGCAACGAATTTATTGCAAGTCCAGAACTACATGCTCTGGCTCTTCTGTCCGATTCGGACACAAATTTTGAAAGTGTAAAAAGGTAATTCAATAAACTATGCAATCATAAGGATTTAATGGGCCTTTCCTACCTACTTTAATACAGAGTAAGCTCACCTATGGTGAGACGCGACACAAAAAGGGTTGATACCTATCTGGTTCAGGTTTTGGAACGTCATGAGCAGTACAAAGATGCACAGGCCCTATTGGAAAAGATGGTTTTAGATCAAAGGACTTGCACTAAAGATATTATAGCCTCATTTCTACGGGTTTGCCGAAAACAAACTGACTATTCAGACGTAAAAAGGTGCCTGAGTATTGATAATAATTTTATTTCAAATTCTGATTTCAACATTCAATATGAACTAGTCTACTTTTTTGAGACATTAGGAGATATTGATGGTGTAAAGACAAGTCTCAGTCAAATGAAACATAGTGCTACCAGCAGTCCTCCTATCTCCAGAACATTATATAATTTTTATTTGCGATTCAATATGTTCGATGAGGCCAATGCTAAACTTTCTCGTCTTAGCGCATTGTTGGCCAATAGGCAAAACAAAGGCGACTCTCGTATTGAAGAGCAACAGGAATCAGAACAGGCAGTATGGCAAATGTAAAACTTTTTTAGAGAACATAAACAGGGAACAGGCGCTTGCCTTTGGCCTTTTGGCCATGGGCAGGCGCTTTTTCTATATCCTCTGGAAATTTTGCGGAGTGGACTTTCAAAAC
>CANDFO010000082.1 GCA_947384055.1 uncultured Flavonifractor sp. | reverse complement strand
TTCTCTGATGTGAATGCAGGCGCAAGGAACAGGCGGTTAAATCGACGCACACGGAGGTTCAATCAGCGGTTCCTGAACGCTATTATGTCAACAAACGGCACACCTTAGTATACAAGCTGAGACGCCGCCGGGCAAGAAAAAGTTTCTCTGTTTATATTTTTTTAAGAAACGGTTTCCCGTCTCCCTTTTCCGCAGGCCTTTTTCTTGACAGCGGCGGCGGGGTGGTGTAAACTGTCCGCACATTGAGCAGGCGAGGTGGGAGCATGGCATATCAGGATACAAAACCCCGGGGGAGCCGCAGGGGGCTGAAGCTGGCCGCCGGCATCGGCGCGGCGCTGGCGGCGCTGCTGGCGGCGGGGCTCCTCTTTGCGGGGAACTATCTGTACGACTACGCGCTGAATCCCCGGGCCGCCGGGGGCTTTGCCTCCGGAGACCGGGTGGTGGACGGAAGCGGCCCGGCGGAGGACCCGGACGTATGGCTGGTAAACACCGCCCAGGACGCCGCCCTGACCAGCCGGGACGGGCTTCGCCTCCACGCATACCGGGTGGAGGGGACAGCCCCTCACCGCTACGCGGTGGTGTGCCACGGCTATCAGTCCAACGCTTCCCGCACCGGGGTCTTCGCCCGGCGTTTTTATGAGCTGGGCTTTACGGTTCTGGCACCCGACGCCCGGGGGCACGGGCTGTCAGAAGGGGACTACATCGGCATGGGCTGGCCGGAACGCCTGGACATAGTAGACTGGTGCGCGCAGCTGACGGAGGAGGACCCCCAGGCGGAAATTGTGCTGTTCGGCGTCTCCATGGGGGGAGCCACGGTGATGATGGCCTCCGGCGAGGCGGAGCTGCCCGCCAATGTAAAATGCGTGGTGGAGGACTGCGGCTACACCTCCGTGTGGGATGAGTTTGCCGGACAGCTGAAGGAGCTTTTCGGCCTGCCCACCTTTCCATTCCTGAACGCTACCAGCCTGGTCGCCCGCTTGCGGGCGGGCTACGGCTTCCGGGAGGCCAGCGCTGCGGCGCAGGTAGCCAAGTCCGTTACCCCTACGCTCTTTATCCACGGGGATGCGGACACCTTTGTACCCTACTGGATGCTGGATGTGGTATACGAGGCGGCCGCCTGTGAAAAGGAGAAACTGGTAATCCCGGGCGCGGCCCACGGCGAGGCCTCCCAAAAAGACTCGGACACTTACTGGCGCATGGTGGAGGAATTTCTCGCACGCCATATGGGGGCGTGACCTGTGCGCCCGCATTGACAACCCCACGAAACCGTGATAGGATTTGACGGTATACCGCGGAGAAAGACACCCTTTTAACAGAAGAAAGGAGCGGCGTAATGGAGATCAAGTCCGATATTGAGATTGCCCAGGCCTGTGAGATGAAGCATATCCGGGAAATCGCGGCCACAGCCGGCGTGGACGAGGCGTATCTGGAGTATTACGGAGCATACAAGGCCAAAATTGACCCCAAGCTGCTGGAGGACCGCAGGGACCGGCCCGACGGAAAGCTGGTGCTGGTGACGGCCATCAACCCCACCCCGGCGGGTGAGGGCAAGACCACCACCACCGTGGGGCTGGCCGACGCCATGCGGCGGTTGGGCAAAAATGCCGTCACTGCCCTGCGGGAGCCCTCCCTGGGCCCGGTGTTCGGGGTGAAGGGCGGAGCTGCCGGCGGCGGATACGCCCAGGTGGTGCCCATGGAGGACATCAACCTCCACTTTACCGGGGATTTTCACGCCATCGGCGCGGCCAACAACCTGCTGGCCGCCATGCTGGACAATCACATTCATCAGGGCAACGGCCTGGACATCGACGTGCGCCGCATCACCTGGAAACGCTGTGTGGACATGAACGACCGGCAGCTGCGGAATATTGTGTGCGGCCTGGGGGGGAAGGTCAACGGCGTCCCCCGGGAGGACGGCTTTGACATCACCGTGGCTTCGGAGATTATGGCGGTGCTCTGTCTGGCGGAGTCCCTGGAGGACCTGAAAGCCCGGCTGGGCCGGATGGTGGTGGCCTACAGCCGGGCGGGGACCCCTGTCACCGCCCATGACCTGAAGGCCGAGGGCGCCATGGCCGCCCTGCTGAAGGACGCCATGAAGCCCAATCTGGTCCAAACTCTGGAGGGAACCCCCGCCTTTATCCACGGGGGTCCCTTTGCCAACATTGCCCACGGGTGCAACTCGGTGGCGGCCACCCGCACCGCCCTGAAAATGGGGGACTACGTGATCACCGAGGCGGGCTTCGGCGCGGACCTGGGCGCGGAGAAGTTTCTGGACATCAAATGCCGTCTGGCGGGGCTGACCCCATCGGCCGTAGTAATCGTAGCCACGGTGCGGGCCCTGAAGCACCACGGCGGCTGCCCCAAGGGTGAGCTGGGCGTGGAGAATCTGGCCGCGCTGGAGGCGGGCCTGCCCAACCTCCTGCGGCATGTGGAAAACATCACGCAGGTCTATGGCCTGCCCTGCGTGGTGGCCATCAACCGCTTCCCCACGGATACGGAAGCGGAGCTGCGTCTTGTGGAGGACAAATGCCGGGTGCTGGGGGTCAACGCGGCCCTCAGCGAGGTGTGGGGCAGAGGCGGCGAGGGCGGACTGGCCCTGGCCGAAGAGGTCGTCCGCCTGTGCGGGGAGCCGGGGCACTTCACCTATGCCTATGAGCTGGACCGGACCATTGAGGAGAAGCTGGAGGCCATTGTAACGCGGGTCTACCACGGAGACGGGGTGGTCCTGACCCCCGGGGCCAAAAAGCAGGCCGCGGAGCTCACCGCCCTGGGCTTCGGGGGCCTGCCCATCTGCATGGCCAAGACCCAGTACTCCTTCTCCGATAACGCCACCCTGCTGGGAGCGCCGGAGGGCTTTACCGTCACCGTGCGGAACCTGAAGGTCAGCGCCGGGGCGGGCTTCCTGGTGGCCCTCACGGGGGATATCATGACCATGCCCGGTCTGCCCAGGGTCCCCGCTGCGGAACAGGTGGACGTGGACTCCTCCGGCAGAATCTTGGGGCTGTTCTGATGGAGGTGCGCAAGACTACCTGCGGAGATTTTCTGGATGCCCTGGCCGCGAAGTCCTCCACCCCCGGCGGCGGGGGGGCCTCCGCCCTGGCCGGGGCGGTGGGGACCGCCCTGTGCACCATGGTGGGACAGTTCACCCTGGGCAAGAAAAAATATGCCGCTGCAGAGCCGGAGGTGCGGGCCCTCATGGACCGGGCGGAGGGCCTGCGGAAGCGTCTGCTGGCTCTGGCGGACGCCGATGCCGCGGCGTTTGCCCCCCTGTCCGCGGCCTACGCCATCCCCAGGGACAACCCGGAGCGGGACGCGGTCATGGAGCGCTGCCTGCGGGACGCGGCGGCGGTTCCCCTGGAGATTCTGCGGCTGAGCGGGGAGGCCCTGGAGCTCCACCGGGAGATGCTGGACAAGGGGAGCGCCCTGCTGGTGTCCGACGTGGGCACCGGGGCGGCCCTGTGCTGGGGAGCCCTCCAGGGGGCGGCCCTCAACGTGAAGGTGAACGCCAGAAGCATGGCTGCACGGGATTACGCGGCCGCGCTGGAGCAGGAGACGGACGCCCTCCTCACCCGATACCGCCCCGTGGCGGAGGAGATCTATCAGACGGTTTTGAGGAGGTGCGGCTGATGGCAGAGCTGTGGAAGGGCGCGCCTGTGGCCGCAGCCCTGACGGAGCGGGCCTCCCGCCAGGCGGCGGAACTGAGAGTCCGGGGAGTCCGGCCGGCCCTGGCCATTGTGCGGGTAGGGGAGCGCCCGGAGGATCTGTCCTATGAGCGGGGAGCGCGCAGGCGCTGCGAGAGCGCGGGCATAGAGGTGAAGCACCACCCCCTGCCGGAGGAGGCCTCACAGGGGGAGCTTCTGGCCGTGCTGGAACAGATAAACCGGGACCCGGATATCCACGGCTGCCTGCTCTTCCGGCCCCTGCCCCGGCACATGGACGAGGAGGCGGTATGCGCCGCCCTCTCCCCGGAAAAGGACGTGGACGGCATTACCCCCGGCTCCCTGGCTGGGGTGTTTGCCGGGAGCGGCGCGGGATTCCCCCCCTGCACCGCCCAGGCGTGCATGGAGATGCTGCGCTATTACAACTATCCGCTGAGCGGAAAGCGGGCAGTGGTGGTGGGACGGAGCCTGGTGGCAGGGCGGCCGGTATCCATGCTGCTCCTCCATCAAAACGCCACCGTCACCCTCTGCCACACCAGGACCGTTCAGCTGGCGGAAGAATGCCGCCGGGCCGACGTGCTCATTGCCGCCGCCGGGCAGCTGGGGATGATCGGTGCGGACTGTGTACGCCCCGGTCAGGTGATTCTCGACGTGGGCATCAACACAGATTCCCAGGGAAATCTGGCCGGTGACGTGGCGCTGTCCGCCGTGGAGCCGGTGGCGGAGGCCGTAACCCCCGTTCCCGGCGGAGTGGGGGCGGTTACAACCTCGGTGCTGGCCCTCCACGTGGTCCAGGCCGCCCGGCGGCAGACAGGCGGACAGCGGCAGGCGGCCGGAGAAAACAGTTTTCAGGGTACGGACTCTGTTGGGCGTTCCTGACAAATTGGGCCGGAGGGCACAGCGTGCTCTCCGGCCCAATTTGCTGTGTACAGGCCTTCAACTATGGCCAGCGCATTTCCACGGAGTACAGCTCAGGGATATCCTTCAGCGCGCGGACCAGGTCCTCTGAGCTGAAATCCACCGGAAAGATAACGTCGCAGGTGATCTCTACCGTATCCGTACCGGTGCGCCGGAAGTGAATGCTCTCGATCCGCTCGGCCATGCCCGCCAGTCGGGTGGAGACGGCGGCCTCCAGCTGGGGGTCCGTGAGGCGGAGCACCACAGAGCCCACCTTCTGGGGCCGCACCAGAGGGGTGCGGTGGTGGAGAAGCACCTGAATGACCACGATGAGCACCGTCACCGTACAGCCCACAAAATAACGCCCGGCCCCCAGCGCAATGCCTACGCCCACAGTGGCCCACAGCCCGGCGGCGGTGGTAACGCCGCTGACGGCGTCCTTGCGGAAGAAGATGACCCCCGCGCCCAAAAAGCCGATGGCGCTGACCACGCCGGCGGCCATCCGGGAAGCGTCAGCGGTGACACCGTTTCCCACTACGTCGGTAAAGCCATACTTGGACAGCACCGTCATCAGCGCGGCGGAGAGCGCCACAATCAAATGGGTGCGGATGCCCGCGCTTTTAAAGCGGCGCTCCCGCTCAAAGCCCACAGCCCCGCCGCAGACTGCGGCTAACACAATGCGCAGCAGATGCTCCAGCTGAACCGGGTCAAAAAAGAAGTCCATTCCTTCCGCCCCTCTCCGGGCCCGCGTTCCCCTCGTGGGCGGATGCGGGTTTTGATAGGGTAATCATACCACGAAAACCAAAAATAATCAACGCGGTGGAAGGGCCCGCCTGATTTCCGCAGCGGCGCGGCGCACCATCAACCTGCGGATGGTCTGGGGGAAAACCCGCCGGTTTCGCCGGCATACGTGGACGTTCCCCGGCGGTTCTCCGCCGTCTTATTCCGCCGCCGCCGCCGATTTCTTCCGCCCGGACTGCCAAAAGCTTCCCGCCGCAAAGAGCAGGGGCGGCAAAAATCCCGCCAAAATCGCTGTCGCCCAGAATCCCCAGTCGTCCAGCCACAGGCCTGTGTTGAGATAGGCAAAGGAGAAAAAAATAAAAATGACCGAAGGGGTAGCCAGGAAAAGAGCGGCATAGAGCAGGAACCCCGCCAACGCGCTCAGCGCGGAAAAAGACTGGCCGGACATACCGGCAATGGCCGCTCCTTCCCAGCACCAGGCCACCAAAGCGGGAAGGAGCACCGCCAAAATATATTCCCTGGCGCAGGAGGGCCGGCTCCAGCCGTGGGCCGCAGCGATATAAGCCCCCGCCGCAAAGTAGGACCCCAGGGCAAGAACGGTCACTCCCGTCCAGACGACAGGGACCAGGCATGCGGACCAGTCGAAGGTCCACAGCAGGGACAGCGGGGCCGCCCCAAAGAAGCAGACGGCGCATGTTGTGATAGATATCAGAACATGACCCAGGGCAAACCAGCCAAACCGGGCGGCAATTGTTGTGTGTTTCAAGGGCTTCACCTCTCAGAGCGTTTGCCGGACCCGGAGGACCGGGCCGGAAGATGGAACAGGAAGCGTCCTTTGGCCAGCCCCCTGCGTACAGCCGGACTGCGCATGGCGTCCGTAAGGCGGCGGCTTCTCCGGGTCCGGCCGGGCGCATCCGGATACATCAGACATTCTCCTCTCCGCCGGGCGGGTCGGGCACGTATTCCAGAATGTCCCCCGGCTGGCAGTCCAAAGCCCTGCAAATGGCCTCCAGGGTGGAGAAGCGCACCGCCTTCGCGTGATTGTTCTTCAGAATAGACAGGTTGGCCAGGGTCAGCCCCACCTTGGGGGCCAGCTCGCTGAGGCCGATCTTCCGTCTGGCCATCATCACGTCCAGGTTTACGATAATTGCCATAGCGCCGCCCCCCTATATGGTCAGGTCGTTCTCTTCCTTCAGCTCGGCGGCCTGGCGGAAGAGGGCGGACATGACCATGCACAGCAGACCGGCCATAAGGAACAGCGGTATAAACAGGGCGTTATACGTGAGAAGCGGCCGGATGGAGCGGTAGAACCAGAATCCCCAGCACAGCCGGAGCAGGGCCGCTCCGGAAATCAGGAAACAGCACACAGCCGCCCGCTTCATGCACACGCTGTTCTTCCGGCAGAAGGGCGTCTGGGCGGCAATGGTATCCAGCACCAGCCTGGCCTGCCAGAGGATAACAGCGGTGCAGACGCCGCAGAAGAGGAGAAATGCCGCTAAAACCGTTTCATACGGCCCCAGCTTCTGTATCCAATCCGGGGGAAGGGCGGGCAGAGCTGCCGCGCTCTGTGAGCCGCCCAAGGTAACATGGTATGCCAGCGGCAGGGCCGGAACAAAGAACAGCGCCGCCATATTGCACGCAAAGACGATCGTTACCAGCACGCGCAGCGCACGGGCCAGTTTTTGTACACCGGTTTTTGCCACAGGAATCCCTCCTTGGCGTTATCTTACCACTATATATATTGTTTGTCAATTTATTTTTATCGAATTTCGATAATAACAAGAAATAAAAAGGGGCCCCCGGAACACCGAAGGCCCTGCCTGGAATGTGGTTTCAAAAGAGCGTCAAAGGCCAAAAAACCGCCGCAGAATACCGTCCGTCTGCTCGTAGGTGAGGGTTCCATAGGGGTCCAGCAGTCCGCCGGGGGACCACTCCACCAGTCCGCAGTCGGCAGCCCAGTAGAGCGCATCTCCCGCCCAGGGGGACGCGTCCGCGCCGTCATTGCACACCAGCAGACTGCTGGGCAGGACGGTGTCCCGACCCAGGCAGCTCGCATAGCGGCGGAGCATCAGGGCGGCCTCCTCCCGGGTAATAGGGCGCCGGGGGGAAAAGCATCCGCCGCCCGTGCCCCGGGTGATGCCCAGGCCGCAGGCCCAGGATATGGCGGTGGAACCGTCGCTGTCCCGGTGTACGTCGGAAAAGGCGCCTCCGGCGCTGTGGGGGAGCGCTCCGGCATACTGCCAGAGGGCCTCCAAAAAATCCGAGCGGGATACCGGCGGCGCGGCGGCCTGGACGGTCAGGACCAGCAGGAAACAGGCCAGGGGGAGCACAAGAAAGGGCTTCATGGCAGTACCTCCTTACAAAAAGAGGATACCATATTATGGGAAAATATGCCGTCGAATGAGGGCAGCCTACGCGCCGGTCCTCAAATTTAGAACTTGAATTTCACGCCTTGTTTGAAACCTGTAAAACGCCGGACAGCCGGCCCAGCCGCCGGCAGAACCCCCGTATTTTAGAATATACGTCAGAAACCGGCAGTCTTGCTCCGGCAGGTTTGTTGAAACCAGCTCATTGACAAATGGACTTTATCGAGTTAAACTAATTGTGATCCCGGAACAACAGAATATCGCCGATAAAGGCAATGAAGAGAAGAGTACCTGTGGAGATACGCTGCAGAGAGCCCGGAGTGGTGAGAACGGGCGCGGAAGGCCTCAGGGAACATGGTCTCGGAGCCGCGCACCGACCGCCCGGAGGCGTTAGGCTGCGACGGGAGCGCCCGTCATAGCGCAGGCGTATCGGAGTCGTCCTGTACGCGCAGAGGCCTGGGGCCGCGAGGTCCGGGTAAACCAAGGTGGTACCGCGAAGCGTTTTGCTCTCGTCCTTGATGCTTGGCATCGGGGACGTTTTTTGATGTCCGGCAGACCTTCTGCCCGGTCCGGCGATAGACCTGCCTTCCGCGGAATACCAAATGAAAAGGAGAAACCAGTCATGAAGAAGCTCGTCTCACTGCTCCTCACCGGCGCCCTGACCCTGGGCCTGCTGTCCGGATGCAGCAAGGACCCCAAGACCCTGAAGGTCGGCGCCACCCCCGCCCCTCACGCGGAAATTCTGGAAATTGTCAAGGATCTGCTGGCCGAACAGGACATTACGCTGGAGATTGTGGAGTTTACCGACTACATCCAGCCCAACGACGCCGTGGAGTCCGGCGACATTGACGCCAACTATTTCCAGCATATCACCTACATGAACAATTTCAACGCCGAGCACGATACCCATTTGGTCAGCGTGGGCGACATCCACTATGAGCCCTTCGGCATCTATGCCGGTCGGGTGTCCAGCCTGGCGGAGCTGCCCGACGGGGCCCAGATCGGCGTCCCCAACGACCCCACCAACGGCGGCCGGGCTCTGCTGCTCCTCCAGGAGCAGGGGCTGATCACCCTGCCCGAGGACGCGGGCCTGGAGCCCACGGTGCTGGACATCGTGGACAATCCCCACAACTTTGACATCGTGGAGATGGAGGCCGCCCAGCTGCCCCGCTCCCTGGACAGCCTGGACGTGGCGGTTATCAACGGCAACTACGCGATTCAGGCCGGTCTTGACGTGAACGACGCCCTGGCCATAGAGTCCGCCGAGGGCACTGCCGGCACCGCCTATGTAAACGTGCTCACCGTCAAGGAGGGCCGGGAGAACGACGAGGAGATTCAGGCCCTGCTGAAGGCCCTCCAGAGCCAGCAGGTCAAGGATTACATCGCGGAAAACTACGGCGGCGCAGTTGTAGCGGTGTTCTGAGTCCCTGCGGAAACCCCGCATACCATTTCATGTAAGCTTTGCGGCGGCAGGGGTTCCGGCCTTGTCCGGGGCCCCTGCGGGAGTGTCCCAAACGCAGACTACCGAAAAGCCTGGGGCCTTTCGGCAAAGGGGATACGGCCTGCCGCGCGCACCCTTTGGGCACACTTGCAGGCCGAGGGCGGCAAAACCCTGTGGGCTTTCCTGTGGGGGAAGTTTTTCGACAGTATAACACCCGGTCCGCGGCATGTTACCGCGAACCGGGTGTTTTATCTGGGATATCTGCCGTCGGACATCACGCCGGGAACCCAGGCTCCCGGCGGCTGTTCCGCACCGGAAAAAGTTTACTGGCCCAGCTGCTTGGCAATTTCCTCGGCGAAGTTCTCCTGCTTCTTTTCGATGCCCTCGCCCTTTTCAAAGCGCACCGCACCCTTGAGGGTGATCGTACCCCCCAGCTCTTTGGCGGCGGCGGCCACATACTGTTCCACCGTCACGTCGGCGTTCTTGACGAAGTCCTGCTGGAGCAGGCAGTTCTCCTTATAGAACTTACCCAGCTTGCCGGCCACAATGCCCTCCTTGACCTTCTCGGGCTTGGAGGCCATCTTGGGGTCGTTGTCCATCTGGGCCAGAAGGATCTTCTTTTCCTCATCCAGGGTCGCCTGGTCCACCTGGCCCTTATCCAGGAAGCGGGGATTCAGGGCGGCAATCTGCATGGCCATATCCTTGCC
>CANDFO010000081.1 GCA_947384055.1 uncultured Flavonifractor sp. | reverse complement strand
CGAAAATGACACATCTCGGCCTGCAAGTGTGCCCAAAGGGTGCGCGCAGCAGGCCATATCTCATTTGTCGAAAAAGGCCAGAGGCCTTTTTCGACAGGCTCACCCGCGCCGGAGATTCCGGCGCGGGTTTTTTCACGGCTGTCTCTACTCCGCTCCCTCCACCAAGGCAACAAATTCTTCCTCAGTAAGCATGGGAATCCCCAGCTCCTGAGCCTTACGGAGCTTGGAGCCCGCCGCCTCCCCTGCCACTACAAAAGCCGTCTTTTTGGACACTGAGCCCGAGACCTTACCGCCCAAGGACTCAATTTTTGCCTTGGCCTCTTCCCGCGTAAATCCCTCCAGGGTTCCGGTGAGCACAAAAGTTTTTCCGGCCAGCCTGTCCCCTGCCGGCGCCTCGCGGCACTCCAAATTTACGCCTGCCTCCCGCAGTGTACGAATCAAGTGTTGACTTTGCGGGCTGTGAAGCCAGTCCAACAGGCTCTTTGCGGTAATCCCACCGATATCCGGTATAGCGGTCAACTCCTCCTCCGAGGCAGACATCAGGGCGTCCAGCGTCCTAAAGTGAACGGCCAGCACTTTGGCCGCCTTCTGCCCCACCTGGCGGATGCCGAAGGCAAAGAGCAGCCGGGACAGGTCGTTTTCCTTGGAGCGCTCTACCGCGGAAAGGAGGTTTTTCGCCGACTTCTTGCCCATCCTCTCCAAAGCGGCCACGGGTTCCAGCTCCAAATGATAGAGATCCCCCGGCCCCGTGACCATACCGGCGTTAACCAGGCTCTCCACCACCGCAGGCCCCAGGCCCTCAATATCCATCGCGTCCCGAGAGGCAAAATGGACCAGATGCCGCAGCAGCTGCGCAGGACATTCCGCCCCGGTGCAGCGGATGTGGGCACCGTCGTCGTCACGGGCCACCGCCGCGCCGCAGACCGGGCACTGTTCCGGGAAACGATAGGGTACGGTTCCCTCCGGGCGGTGTGACAGCAGAACTTCCACAATCTCCGGAATAATCTCGCCCGCTTTCTGCACCAGCACTGTGTCCCCAATACGGATATCCTTCTCTGAAATATAATCCTGATTGTGCAGGGTGGCGTTGGTGACGGTGGTGCCCGCCAGCCGTACCGGTTCCACCACCGCTTTGGGAGTGAGAACACCTGTACGCCCTACCTGTACCACAATATCCAACACCTTCGCAGGCTTCTTTTCCGGCGGATACTTGAACGCCGCGGCCCAGCGAGGAAATTTTGCGGTACTCCCAAGCAGAGCGCGGTCTGACAGGCTGTTTACCTTTACGACCGCTCCATCAATATCGAAGCGGTAAGTCTCCCGTTCCTCTCCCAGTGCCTGAATTCGCTCCGACGCCTCCCGGATAGTCCTGCAGGTGTAATGCGGAATCACTTTAAACCTCTGCCGCTCCAGGTACTCCAGGGTTTCCGCATGGGTATCGAAGGTCTTCCCCTCGCTCCACTGAATATTGAAAACCAGGATATCCAACCCCCGGGAGGCGGCAATTCTGGGGTCCAGCTGCCGCATGGAGCCCGCCGCCGCATTGCGCGGGTTGGCAAAGAGCGGCTCCCCCCGGAGCTCCCGCTCCTGGTTCAGACGCTCAAAGCTCTTTTTGGGCATAAATACCTCGCCCCGGACAATGAGACTGGGGAGTGTCTCCGGCAAATGGAGCGGAATAGACGGAATTGTACGGAGATTTTCCGTAACATCCTCCCCAACCTGCCCGTCTCCCCGGGTGGCGCCCCGGACAAAGCGCCCGTTCTCATATTCCAGGGCCACAGAGAGCCCGTCCACCTTGGGCTCCACATCGTATTCCACCTCGCCCGGAAGAGCGTCCCGCACCCGCAGGTCGAATTCCTCCAGCTCCTGGACGGAGAATACGTCCTGGAGGCTCTCCAGGGGCACCCGGTGAACCACCTCATGAAACCCGTCGGCAACCTTTCCCCCTACCCGCTGGGTGGGCGAGTCAGGGGTTATCAGCTCCGGGTGGGCGGCTTCCAGCTCTTCCAGGCGGCGGAGTTTTTGGTCAAAGTCATAATCAGACATGGACGGGTTGTCCAAAACATAATACTCATAATTGGCCTGCTCCAGCTCCTGGCGCAGGCGTGTGATCTCCAGGTGTTCCTCCACGAAAGCCTTCCACCTTTACACATTTGAATTTTCCAATGAAAATGGGCGCAACCCGGCGCAGCAGCAGATAAAGCCACCAGCCGCACACGGCTCCGAGGGTATTTAGGATTACGTCGTCAATATCTGTAAAGCGCATGATGAAGTACTGCCCCGTTTCCACCAGCAGGGACGTACCTCCCCCCACCAGGGCGGAACGCTTCCAGGTTTCTCCCCGCCACAGCAGGGCCGGGAAGAAGCCCAGAGGGACAAAGACCGCCAGATTACCCAGGAAATTGATGAGGGTAAAGAGGCCGCCGCCCTGGGTCAGGTCCTCCCAGTAGTCCCCAAACATCCGGAACGGGATAAGATTGACATTGCTCCAAAGGCCGGGCCGCTCACAGAGTATGAGAACATCTCCCCACAGTCCCCCCTGGTTTTTGACCACACAGACCGGCCACAGCGTAACGGCCAGCACCCCGGACAGGCACATAATAAACAGAATCAGCGCAGTCTCCCGCAGCGGGTTGGTACGCAGACCCATGGCCGCCAGAGACCGCCTCCGATAAGGCCAGAAACAGGAAAAGACAATGGCCGCAGGCGCGGCGGCGGTGAGCATTTCTTTCACATATCTACAAATCGTATCCATTTGTCCGTCATCTCCCCTTCATCCCATTATTATAAAGCAGAAAAAACAGGGTGAAGGAGAAAAAATCTTACAGATTTCTAATGTTTTTCTTACGATGTCTTTCCAGGCAGCTCCAGGTAAGCACTGGGCACCTGCCCGACAATGACGGTTTCCGCCGCGCAGACCTGGGTATGAACCACAGTTTCCACCGGACCGCCCGGAAGGTGGAGCTTAATGTGAACGGAGAGCTCCAGCATCACCTGGTGCAGGGTCTGATTGATTCCCGCTGAGGTAAACACATTGCGGAAAGAAGCTTCTGGAGCGGCTGCCGACAAAACCCGCACCGGAAGCCGGATTCCGCGGCCGTCTGCCCAGGCCAATCCGGTGAGGCTGCCCACAGGGATGCCCAATTCCGTGCTGTCCAGAGCGTTCACCTGTTCCACGACAGCGCCCAGTATCTCGGTTTTCAGCGTATTCAGCTTGACGGAATTAGTGGTCATAGCAGTGACGTATCCGCCGCTGTCAGTCTTCAGTGTAACCAAGTCGTCGTAGGAAACCGCTCCGGCGGCCAGGGCGTCCTCCACCGCGCGGTTCACAAGGGCAGTTACCATATTCTGCACTTTGGCCTCCGCAGCCATCTCCACAAGCGGCCGTATGCCGGCCTCGACACTTCCGATAACCACCAGAGCCAGCCCGATCCCAACCCCGGCCGCCAGCAGAAGAGCCGCTCTGCCCCGGCTTTTTCCCCGGCGCCGCCAACGAATTCTGAGCGGTCCCCACCGCCGCCGTGTCCTGCTGCCCATAGCATCCACCCCCATAGTGAGATACTATGCGGCGGCGGGGTTGTCTTAGAGCCTGTTCCGCGGCTTCACTGCGTGCGGGGAGAAGCCTTTATACCTGGAGCAGCGCCTCTACCGCCAGCATGATCCCGGCTTTTCCGGACTCATAGGTCAGCCCGCCCTGGAGATAAGCCGTATAGGGCTCCCGCATGGGGGCGTCACAGGACAGCTCGATAGAGGCCCCCTGGATAAACGCTCCGGCGGCCATAATCACCGGGCAGTCATATCCGGGCATGTCCCAGGGCTCCGGCGTCACATAGGAATCCACCGGCGCGCCCCGCTGAATCCCGCAGACAAAGCGTTTCAGGGGCTCCGGCGCGCCAAAATGGATCATCTGAATGATATCGTGGCGCACGGCGTCCGAAGCGGGCTCCGTTTTATACCCGAGGAGCTCCAGCATTTTGGCCGCGAAAACAGCGGTTTTCACCGCCTGGGCGGTGGTATGGGGGGCAAGGAAAAGTCCTTGATAGAGGCTGCGGCTGCTGCTCAGGGTGGCGCCGCATTCCCGGCCGATCCCCGGGGTGGTCAACCGCATGGCCGCTCCCTCCACCAGGTCATGCCGACCGGCAATATATCCGCCGGCTGGCGCCAGTCCCCCGCCGGGATTTTTGATCAGAGAGCCGACCACCAGGTCCGACCCCGCCTGGGTGGGCTCTCTGGTCTCCACAAATTCGCCGTAACAGTTGTCCACCAGAATAACGGCATGGGGGTTGTGCGCCCGCACCACCCGGCACAGAGCGCCGATCTCCTCTACCGACAGGGATGCCCGGGTAGAATATCCCTTGGAGCGCTGAATCAGCACCGCCCGTACATTAGGGTCCGATACCGCCCGGGCCAGCCCATCCGGATCAGGTCCATCATTCACCAGCTCCACCTGGCGGTAGGCGATACCGTAGTCCATCAGGGAGCCCGGCCCCTTGTCCGCCGCGCCAATCACGCCCAAAAGCGTATCATAGGGGGCTCCCACAGCGGATACCAGCACATCGCCGGGCTTTAGCGCCCCAAACAGAGCGCAGGCAATGGCGTGGGTGCCGTTGACAAACTGGAGGCGCACCAAGGCGTCCTCTGTACCAAAAATATCCGCATAAATGCTGTCCAGCTTGTCCCGGCCCAAATCGTCATAGCCATAGCCGGTGGTCCCCGCAAAGTAGCTCTCGGCCACCCGATGCTTCTGAAACGCCGCCAGAACCTTCTGGGTATTCTCCTCCGCAATGGCGTCGATACGGGCAAACTGCGTGTGCAGCGTCTCCTGCGCCTGCTTTGCCAGAGTGCGGACCTCATCGCTTATCTGTAAAACCATTTTACTTGCTCATTCCTGTCTCTCTTGATGTCACACAGATTTCCAAACGACGTATTGCGCTGCGCATCCTGTAAAGCAATATTACCATACAGAATTGCGCGGCACTGCCCTCCTGCTCCAGGAAGCACACCGTTCGGAGCTCCGCTGCCGTCACCTGCTCAGCCCGCTGTCCTGCGCAAACGCCGCCACCAGAGCGGCACAGGCCTCCACATCCCGGCAGTCCACCATCTCCATCGGGGAGTGGGTATACCGGCAGGGAATGGAAATGCCGCCGGTATAGACGCCTCTTCTGGTTTGATGAATTGCCCCCGCATCGGTGCCGCCGGAGCGGATTATATCCCGCTGGCAGGTAATCCCCTGCGCCCCGGCCAGCACTTCCATCCGGGCCACCACCGCCGGGTGGCAGATCACCGAACTGTCCATCACTTTGATGGCCGCGCCCTTCCCCGCCGCGCTGCTGTAGCCATGGGCCGCCTCCGGCGTGTCGCCGGCGACCGTCACATCCACCGCGATGCCATAATCCGGGTCGATGCCGTAGGCGGCGGTGCGGGCTCCCCGCAGACCCAGCTCCTCCTGGACCGTAAAGACAAAATAGAGGTCGTTGGGACTCTCTTTCAGTCGCTCCAGCGCCATCAGCAGTACCACGCAGGAGATACGGTTGTCCATATAAGGGGAGAACAACCGCTGGCCGGAACAGTAAGAGGGGGTATCGTAGACGGCGGTATCGCCGATCTGGACCAGTTTTTCCGCCTCCCCGCGGTCCTGGGCGCCGATGTCCAGGTACAGGTCGTCCACTTTGCGGGCTTTGGGCTCCTCACCGGAGCTTTTCCGCCCCTCCTGGGCCACTGTCCCCCGGGTTCCGTTCTTAAAGCGCACCGGAGTGCCCGGCAGGTCGTTGGCGGGCAGGCCGCCCAGCTGTCCAAACCGCAAAAAACCCTTTTCATCGATATGGGTGACAATAAAGCCGATGGAATCCATATGGGCGGCAAACATCACTTTGGGACCGCTCCCCTTTTTATGGCAGATCAGATTGCCCAGCGTGTCTATCGCGCAATCGTCTACATAAGGCGCGGCCAGCTTTTTCAGCTCGGCGGCCACCTGAGCCTCGTCCCCGGCGGGACCGTGACAGGCGTTCAACGCCTGCAGCGTCTGTAAAATGTCCATAAATCCTCCTTATTCTCCGGCTAAACCGGCGATAAACAGCCGCGCCAGCCGCAGCATATCCTCAATATCCGCCACTGACGCCACGCTGGACGGGGCGTGGAGATAGCGCACCGCCGCCGAGAGCACCAGCGTGCGCACTCCCTCTTTGGTACGCTGAATAGCGGCGGCATCGTTTCCTCCGGCCAGGTAATGCTTGGTCTGCCAGGGAATGCCGTTGGTCTGGGCCAATGCCCGCATCTGCTCAAACAGTCCCCTGTCCCCCACCGAGCCGTTGTCCATATAGAGAATTACCGGCCCTTTTCCGGGATAACAGACCTGCTTATGGGCAGGCGCGCCCGCCAGGTCTGCGGCCGTGGTAGTCTCCAGCACCAGAGCCACCTCCGGAGTGACGGAGAAGGCCGCACCAAAAGCGCCCCGGGTGCCCACCTCCTCCTGGGCGGTGAAGGCAAAGGTCACGTCCATGGGCAGGTCCTCTTTCAGCAGCTCCAGCATTACCGCACAGCCGATACGGTCGTCCAGAGCTTTGGCTTTCAGGAAGCCGCCGCCAAATTCCACCGCATCGCTGTCAAAGACGGCGCAGTCCCCCAAATTCACCAGGGCGGCGGCGGACTCCTTGTCCTTTGCGCCGATGTCAATATAAAACTCCTCCGGCTTGGGGATCACCTTCTCCTCCTCCTGAGAGACCAGGTGGTAGGCTTTCAGCCCGATGACGCCGGGAATCCCCCGCTCCCCCACCTTCACCCGTTTGCCGATGAGCACTCGGCGGTCAATGCCCCCCACAGGGCTGAATTTCAGATATCCCTCGTCGGTGACGGAGCGGATGATGAGTCCCACCTCGTCCATGTGGGCCACCAGCATGAGACGGTTTCCGGTGGACTTTGCTCCCCGCTTAAAGACAATCAGGTTGCCCAGGGCGTCGGAGCGGATGCTGTCGGCGTAGGGCTCCGCCTTGGCGCGGATACAGGCCCGCACCGGGTCCTCGAAGCTGGACACACCCGGCAGCAGGCATAATTCCTTTACAAGCTCTAACAAGGCGTCTCCGCCTCCTTTCCCAGATTGCGGGCAAAGGCCGCCAGCAGCCGCGCAGTGTGCTCCATATCGTCCAGATCCAGGACTTCAATGGGACTGTGCATATATTTCAGGGGGACGGAGACCACCGAGGTGGCGATTCCCTCCCGGCTGACCTGCATGGGCCAGCCGTTGGTGCCGGTGTGCCCGGCCATCACCTCCAGCTGGTAGTCCAGCTCCAGCTCCTGCGCCTTCTTGGTCATCCGACGGGTCATCCAGCGGGTCATGTTGGGACCCACGCCGATGACCGGACCGCCGCCCAGGGGAAATGTGCGGTCCTTTTGGCCGTCAGGCGTGGCGCCATGGGTCACATCCACCGCGACGCACCAGTCCGGGTCTATAGTAAAGGCCGCTGTTTTGGCCCCCACCGCAGTAAACTCCTCACTGACGCTGCCCACCACATACAGGTCCACATCCAGGGGGGCCTCCCCCATCAGCTCCGCCGCCCGCAGGAGGGTGACGAAGCAGGAGCGGTCGTCCAGAGACTTGCCGCACAGCTGTCTCTCTCCCAAGGGCCCGCAGCCTCCGCGAAATACCATGGGCGTACCAATGGGGACAGCGCGCTCCGCCTGCTCCTGGTCCATGCCGACATCCACCATCAGCTCGGGGACAGGGATGGAATTCTTGCTGTCCTCCGGCTTCAGCACATGGGGAGGCAGGCAGGCCACCACACCGAAAATCGGAGGGTCTGTCAGGACCGTCAGCTCCCGGTTGGGGAGCATTCGGGGATCCACCCCGCCGATGGTGCGGAAACGGAGAAATCCGTCCTCGATTCCCACCGTGATCAGCCCGATCTCGTCAATATGGGCGTCCAGCAGCAAGCGTCCGGCGTCGGGTTTTCCACAGCGGCGGACCCCAATCACATTGCCGCTGCGGTCGATGGACACCTCATCCATCAGGGGCCGGAGCAGCTCTGCCGCCGCCTGAGCCGCCGGGCCCTCAAAGCCCGAGGGGGCGGTCTGCGCGCTCAGATACTCCAGCGCATGTCTCATATCCAGCATTTTGTCACTCCTTCCGGCCGGAACTCAGGGTTCCAGTCCGTAAACAATCTGTTTGAAGGCCGCGCCCCGCTCCATAAAATTTTTGAACCTGTCAAAAGAGGCACAGGCGGGAGAGAGGAGCACCACGTCGCCGGGCCGGGCCGCCCGATGAGCCGCCAGCACCGCCTGGGAAAAGTCCCCATACTCGGTGATGGGGAGGGCTTCCGCGCTGTAGCCGGGCGCGGCTTCCACAGCGGCGCGGATTCCAGCGGCAGTATCCCCTGTCAGGAATAATTCCTTTACATGTGCTGTAATTTCAGGCCCCAAGGTGTCAAAGGGGATGTGCTTGTCATAGCCGCCGGCGATTAAAAGCACTTTTTCCCGGAAAGAGCGCAGACCCGCGATGGTCCGGGAGGGGCTGGAGGCGATGGAGTCGTTGTAGTACCGCACGCCCTTGAGCTCCCGCACCAGCTCAATGCGGTGCTCCACCCCGGCAAAGGTTTTTGCGAAATTCCGGATCACTTTATCGGAGACCAGCCCTTCCACGGCGGCGATGGCCGCCATGTAGTTTTCGATATTGTGAACGCCGGGCAGAAGAATGTCCTCCAGCTCCAGTATCCGGCGGCGCACTCCGGCATTCCAGACGGCGTTCTCCTCCACACAGTACCCCTCCGGCAGAGCCTGTGCCCGGCTGAAAAATGTCACCCGGCCGGGAGCGCCGTCCGCAAAGCTCCGGGTGACGGCGTTGTCATAGTTGAGAATAACCCGGTCCCCGGGCCCCTGGTGGGCAAAAATGTTCCGCTTGGCGTCCACATACTCCTCCATGGACTTGTGGACGTCCAGATGATTGGGGGCCAGGTTTGTGACCACGGCGACATGGGGACTCTGCCCCATGGTCATCAGCTGGAACGAGGACAGCTCCAGCACGGCGATATCCTCCGGGCACATCTCCCCCACCTGGGGCAGCAGGGGCTTTCCGATGTTGCCGCCTATGTGGACCGTCCGCCCCGCGGCTTTCAGCAGCCCGGCAATGATGGTGGTGGTAGTGGTCTTCCCATCGCTGCCGGTGACGGCGATGATCGGACAGGGGCATACCTGAAAAAACACCTCCATTTCGGAGGTAAGCACGCTCCCCTGCCGGACCGCTTCCGCCAGCTGGGGCACATCGGGCCGCAGCCCGGGCGTACGAAAAATCACGTCCTGGTCCAGTCCCTCCAGGTAATCCTCCCCCAGGCGCAGCCGGGCGCCTAATCCCTCCAGCTCCTCCGCCAGGCCGGAAAAATCCGCCCTGGACCGCCTGTCGCAGGCCGTCACCCGGACGCCCGCCTCCAGCAGCATCCGGACCAGCGGCGTGTTGGATATGCCGATGCCGATTACTGCCACCCGCCTGCCCCGCAGTCCGGATAGATACTCCTGTATGGTGGAACGCATCGTCAGTTCCTCCCTCTTTCCTATAAGTTCGCCCTGCCATTATAGCCTATTTCAATGTGAATTTCAATCGAAAGCCATAGAATACAGTCCTTTATATGTCTCTCCGCCGAGACAGGTTCCAAAAGACGCGCCTAACGCAAAACGCCCGCCCCTCTGTCCGGGGCGGGCGCTCGTACGCAGTGTGCAAGTAAGCCTGTAAGCCGGGTTCTGTCCTTTAAGACAGCCATCTATCTAGGCGCCCCGTCGCCGGTGCGCTCAAGCCGCCTCCCTGGGACGACCGGGCCGGTCTGTTGTCCCTCCACGGCGTTGCTCCGGATAGAGTTTACAGCGATGGGCGCTTGACACGCCATCGGGTGAGCTCTTACCTCGCCTTTCCATCCTTGCCGGCGGGCCAAAGCCCGCCGGCGGTCTATTTCTGTTGCACTTTTCCTAGGGTCGCCCCCGGCGGGTGTTACCCG
>CANDFO010000080.1 GCA_947384055.1 uncultured Flavonifractor sp. | reverse complement strand
CACCCCGCCCACCGACATCTACACTGACAAGCACACTCTTTCCCTACACGACGCTGTTCCGATCTCCAAGCAGGTCCGCAAGTACGGCGAGGGCGGCAAGGTGGCCATCCGCAACATCCGCCGGGACGCCATGGATAAGCTCAAGGCCATGGAGAAGAAGAGCGAAATTACCGAGGACGACCGCAAGGAGCTGGAAAAGGAGCTCCAGGACATCACCGAGAAGCGCTGTAAGCAGATTGACGAGCTCACCGCCAAAAAAGAGACGGAGCTGATGGCCGTATAAGAAGGCCCGCCTGTGGTGCGGGACACAGTGGTGTCCCGCACCGTATCTTCATATAAAATAAGGTAGCGGTATGTTATTTTTCAAGTCGAGGAAGTCCGCCGCAACTCAGGTGGACTTTGACCATCTGCCCCGGCATGTGGCCATTATCATGGACGGCAACGGCCGCTGGGCCAGGAAGCGGGGACTTCCCCGTACGGCGGGCCATGCCGCCGGCGCGGAGAATTTCCGCACCATAGCCACTTACTGCAAGGAAATCGGCCTGGAGTATCTGACGGTATACGCCTTTTCCACGGAGAACTGGAAGCGTCCGGCGGAAGAGGTGTCCGCCATTATGGACCTGCTGAAAAAGTATCTGCTGGAGGCGATTGGGCAGATGGAGCGGGACCGGGTAAAGATGAAATTCTTTGGGGACCTGTCCCCGCTGCGCCCGGAGCTGCGGGAACTCTGCCTGCAAACCGAGGAGATTTCCCGGCACTATGAGGGGGTACAGGTCAATATTTGCCTGAACTACGGGGGCCGGGACGAGATTCTGCGGGGAGCCCGGGCCTTTGCCGCCGCGTGTATGGCGGGGGAGACCGCCCCCGGTTTCCTGGATGAGGAGATGTTCGGCCAGTATCTCTACTCCGCCGGTGTGCCTGACCCGGACCTGGTGATCCGGCCCAGCGGAGAGGTGCGTCTGTCCAATTTCCTGCTGTGGCAGTCGGCCTACGCGGAATTCTACCTGACGGATGTGCTCTGGCCCGACTTCTCCAAGGACGAACTGCACCGGGCGCTGGCGGCTTATCAGAGCCGCTCCCGCCGGTTTGGAGGGATCTAGTTGGTTCAACGAGTTTTAGTTGCGGTGGTTTTAATCCCGCTGCTCCTGTGGATCATCTATGGGGTTTCCCCGGCGTGGCCCATGATTCTCCCCATAGCCATTGCGGTAATCTCCATGCTGGCGGTGCATGAGGCCCTGTGGTCCACCAGCTTTTTAAAGCACCCCCGCATCTCCGGCTACTCCATACTGTTAGCAGGGGTGATCCCCTTCTGGGTCTACTACGACGGGCAGGCGCTGCCCGCTCTGTGCGGCTTGTTCGTGTATGTGCTCCTGCTGTTCTGCGAGGCCTTTGCCAGCCGGGGCCGGATTGGGCTGGAGAAAATGGGCGGGGCTTTTTTCCTGTCGGTGTTCATCCCCTTCTTCCTGTCCTCTTTTTTGCGCATCCGGCTGATGGATGAGCTCTGGCGGAGTCTCATCATCCTGCCCCTGGTGGTGGCGTTTATCAGCGACAGCTTTGCGCTCTTTGCGGGCATGGCTTTCGGCAGGCACAAGCTGGCTCCCCAGCTCTCGCCCAAAAAGACGGTGGAGGGGGCCGTCGGCGGCCTGGTCGGGGCGGTGGTGTGCACCGTCCTCTATGGCGTTGCCCTCCGCCTGCTGTTCCAGTACCAGGTGGACTACGTCCGCCTGGCGTTTTACGGCGGCCTGGGCAGCGTGGTGTCCCAGCTGGGGGATCTGTCTTTTTCCTCCATTAAGCGGGAGTATGGTATCAAGGATTTTGGAAATATTCTGCCGGGGCACGGGGGTATCCTGGACCGGTTCGACAGCGTGATTTTCTGCGCGCCGCTGATTGAACTGCTGATCCGAATTCTGCCCGCCCTGCGGAGGTAAGCGCTTATGCACAGACGAATTTCATTGCTGGGTTCCACCGGCTCCATCGGGCGGCAGTCATTGGAGGTGATTGCCGCCTGCGGCATGACTGCGGCCGCGTTGACCGCCCATCGGAATGTGAAGCTGCTGGAGGAGCAGTGCCGCCGGTTTCAGCCGGAGCTGGCGGTGATGATGGACCCGGAAGCCGCCGCCGGTCTGCGGGTCCGACTGGCGGACACCCCGGTCCGGGTGGCTGAGGGAATGGAGGGGCTCATGGAGGCCGCCTCCCTGGAGCAGGCGGACACGGTGCTCACCGCGGTGGTGGGCATGGTGGGCCTGCGCCCCACGCTGGCGGCGCTGGAAAGGGGAAAGCGGGTGGCCCTGGCCAACAAGGAGACGCTGGTGTGTGCCGGGGAGCTGGTAATGGGCACAGCGGAGCGCTGCGGGGCGGAGCTGATCCCGGTGGACTCCGAGCACTCCGCGCTCTTTCAGTGTCTCCAGGGCTGTAGGGACCGGCGGGAGGTTAAACGCTTAATCCTCACAGCCTCCGGGGGACCCTTCTTTGGCATGTCCAAAGAAGCCGTCTACCACGCCGGCCTGGAACAGGCGCTGAATCACCCCAACTGGTCCATGGGGGCCAAGATTACGGTGGATTCGGCCACGCTGATGAACAAGGGGTTGGAGTTTATCGAGGCGATGCGTCTGTACCGGATGCCCCCTGAAAAAATTTCCATTGTCATCCATCGGGAGAGTATCATTCACTCTCTGGTGGAATACTGTGATCACGCGGTGTTGGCCCAGATGGGCGCGCCGGATATGCGCCTGCCCATTCAATACGCCCTCACCTGGCCGGAGCGTACGCGGGGACCCGCCCGGGCGCTGGACCTCCTGTCCTGTCCGCCTTTGACGTTTCAGGCGCCGGATTACGAGGCGTTTCCCTGTCTCTCTCTGGCGCTGGAGGCCGCCCGCACCGGTGGAAGCGCCACGGCGGTGCTCAACGGGGCCAACGAAGCGGCGGTGGGGCTCTTTCTGGCGGGGAAAATTCCCTTTGGCCAGATTGCGGAACGGGTGGCCTGGGCGCTGGAGCGGACGGCTTCGGTGAGCAGTCCGGGGCTGGAGGAGATTCTGGCGGCGGATGCCGCCGCCCGGGACGCCGCGCTGAGCTATGGCAGTCTGTAGGGCTGCCGGATATCATTTTATCCCTGATTGTTCTGAAAAGGAGGCCCGTGTATGACCCTTTTATACGTCCTGATTGCGATTCTGATGTTCGGCGCACTGATAGCCATTCACGAATTCGGCCATTTTATCGCGGCCAAATCTCTGGGTGTGCGGGTGAATGAATTTGCCATCGGGATGGGGCCCAAGCTGCTCTCCCGGAAAAAGGGGGAAACCGCGTATTCACTGCGGGTCTTTCCTGTGGGCGGCTTCTGTGCCATGGAGGGGGAGGGAGAGGACTCCGACGACCCCAGGGCCTTTGGCAATAAACCCGCCTGGAAGCGTCTGGTCATTCTGGCGGCGGGAGCGTTTTTTAATTTTGTGGCGGGAGTGCTGATCATTCTGATGCTCTTTGCTCAGACTGAGGGCATCGTGGTCCCGGTGATTACCGGCTATATGCCCGGTGCGGAGGACCTGGCGGCGGCAGGACTGCTGCCCGGCGACCGGCTGTACCGGGTGGACGGCCACCGCATTTATTTTAACTCTGACGCTCTGCTGTACCTGGGCCGGGCGGAAGATGTGGTAGACCTGGAAGTGGAGCGGGACGGCGTGCGCCTGAAGCTGGAGGATTTCTCCATTCCAGTGCGCCTCCTGACGGACGAAAACGGAAATCAGGTCCATAAACGAGGGATCTATATCGGCGTGGTGGAAGAGACCGGCCTGGCCGGGCGGCTGAAATACGCCTGGTATCAGGCCGTTGACTACGTCCGCATGGTCTGGATGAGCCTGGGAGACCTGCTCACCGGGTCAGTGGGGGTGCGCGATATGTCGGGGCCTATTGGCATTGTGGACATGATGGGCCAGATGGGAGAGGCCGGGGCCAGACAGGGCGGCTTTGCCGGAGCGGTCCGTAATATTCTGGACTTTGTGGCCTTTATTGCCATTAACCTGGCGGTGATGAATCTGCTGCCCATCCCAGCGCTGGACGGTGGACAGATTCTGTTTCTGGCGGTGGACGGCCTCTGGCATCTGCTGACCCGGAAACGGATTGACCAAAAATATCTGGGTTATGTAAACATGGCGGGCTTCTTCTGTCTGATTGGCCTGATGGTGGTGGTGGCGGTCAGCGATGTAATCAAGCTGCTGTAATTAAGCTGCTGTAATTAAGCTGCTGTAATTAAGAACCTGTATTCACGACGGTTGAACGCCGTCTGAGCGGTCTTTTTCCCGCCATACTGCGTCGCTTTTCCTTGCCATCCGTCAGGATGGCTGCGGAGCATCTCCTTGTCTGGCGGGAAAAATCCTCGCTCATCCAGCATTCCCCGGTTATGAATACAGGTTCTAAGATTCTTTTCAGGTGCTGCGGCGCACACGCTGAAAAGCAGCCGTGTTGTTTTCCGGTTATTTGACAACACGGGGGAAGGAGAAGAGATGACAAAGCGGATTTTTGCGGGGGAGGTCCCCATTGGCGGAGGCGCGCCTGTCACCATACAGTCCATGACCAATACCCCCACCGGCGACGCGGCGGCTACTGTGGCCCAGATCAAGCGCCTGGAGGCGGCAGGGTGTCAGATTGTGCGGGCGGCGGTGCCCGACCGGGATGCGGCCCGGGCGGTGGGAGCCATTAAAGAGCAGATCTCCATTCCTCTGGTGGTGGACATCCACTTTGACTACAGGCTGGCCCTGGAGTGTGTGGCCGCCGGGTGCGACAAGGTGCGCATCAACCCGGGCAACATCGGCGGACCGGACCGGGTGAAGGCGGTAGCGGACGCCTGCCGTCAGAAAGGAGTGCCCATTCGGATCGGCGTCAACGGCGGCTCGCTGGAGAAGCCCATTTTGGCCAAATACGGCGGCGTTACGGCGGAGGCCCTGGTGGAGTCCGCCATGGGACATATCGCTCTGCTGGAGCGCTTCGATTTTGACGACATCTGTGTGTCTTTAAAGGCATCCAGTGTGCCCGTCACCATTGCTGCCTATCGGCTGATGGCGGAGAGAAGCAATTATCCGTTACATCTGGGCGTTACGGAGACGGGCACCCTGCGCATGGGAACGCTGAAATCCGCTGTGGGCATTGGCGGACTGCTGGCAATGGGTATCGGAGATACGGTGCGGGTCTCCCTGGCGGCCGACCCTGTGGAGGAGGTCTATGCCGCCCGGGATATTTTGAAGGCGGTGGGACTGGCGGAGGGGGAGCCCAATCTGATTGCCTGTCCCACCTGCGGACGCACCCGCATTGACCTGATCGGCCTGGCGAAGCAGGTGGAGGAGCGGCTGCGGGAAGTACATAAGCCCATCACGGTGGCGGTAATGGGCTGTGCGGTCAACGGTCCCGGCGAGGCCGCCGCCGCCGATGTGGGTATTGCCGGGGGAGATGGAGAGGGGCTGCTTTTCCGGAAGGGTGAGATTGTGAAAAAGCTCCCCCAGGAAGAACTGGTGGATGCGCTCTTTGCGTTGATTGAGGCGCTGTAATGGGAGGTGTGCGGCGCTTGCCGCGGATACGGGCGGGACAGCCGGGAGGAGCGGGTCTTTGTACGCCAGAGTGCTCGGGAGCGCCGTCCGCCCCCCGGGAGAGGGGAGCGCCCGCACAGGTGGGGCGTCCTGGAAGAGGGACACTCCGCTGTGATTTCGTTCTTTGCAGACCGGCCATGGACAAAGGAGAGTCAAGGGTAAATGTCGCAGAAAATACCATTTTTAAGGCTGTTTTCCGCCTGGACGCCCGGCGGGGAGCTGGCGGGTCTGACGGAGGACCTGCTGGTGCTTCAGGCGGTGATTGATAAAAAGACCCGGTCGATCCGGGCGGTGGTGGAGTGTCCCAAAGGGGTTGACCCGGCGGCGAAGGAGGCGTTGGAAGGCAGTCTGGCTCTAGCCTATCGGGTGGAGCGGGTGGAGCTGGAATTCCGTCCACCGGAGCCCGCATCGGTTCCGGCGTCCACACCCGCTGCGGCTCCGGCGTCTGCCCCCGCATCTGCGGGGAAGGAAAGGAGCGTTCAGGGCTCCCCACGGGAGCCGGACCCGGAGGAGGACCCCTTTGCCCGCACAGAGGCAATCCGGCGGGAGGCCCTGCAAAAATTGAAAACCGCCCGCCCCTCTCCCCAAAAGTCTGCTCCGAAGGCCAGGGGGAAGCTGATCTACGGGCGGCATGAGATCAAACGGGATCCCGTCCCCATGAACGCCCTGGATCTGGACATGGGTACGGTGATTGTAGAAGGGGATGTGTTCGCCACTGACCACAGAGAGCTGAAAAAGCGGGGGGCCTGGGTAGTCTGCTTTGATATGACGGACTATACTGGTTCGGTGCGCGTCTCAAAATTCTTTCCCGGTGACGAGGGCAGGGCCATTGTGGACGGCGTAAAAAAAGGACAGCATCTGTACGTCCAGGGCAAGCTGAACATAGACCGCTTTAGCGGGGACATGGTGCTGGAGCCCTACGCCGTTATGGAGGGGCAGAAAGTCCAGAAAACCGATGACGCCCCGGAAAAGCGGGTGGAGCTCCACTTGCATACCACCATGTCCTCCATGGACGCTCTGACTCAGGTGAGTCCGAAAGCGGGACCGGACAAAAATGTGGTGAAACGGGCGGAGGCCTGGGGACATCGGGCCATTGCCATTACCGACCACGGGGTGGCGCAGGCCTTTCCGGACGCCTGGCACTCCGCGAAAACCATCAAAATCCTTTACGGGGTGGAGGCCTACTATATCAACGACGTGGACGACCGGGTGGTGGTGCACGGTGAAAAAGAGCAGGAGTTCAGCGGGGAGATTGTCTGCTTTGACATTGAGACCACCGGCCTGGACAACCGCCGGGATGTGATTACGGAGATCGGCGCGGTGATTCTGCGCAATGGAGAGGTGGCGGAGCAGTTTTCCACCTTTGCGGACCCGGAGCGGCCCCTGTCCCGGGAGATTACCGAGCTCACCGGCATCACCGACGCCATGCTCCGGGGAGCGCCCTCCCAGGCGGAAGCCATCAGTGCCTTTCTGGACTTTGCCGGAGACCGGCCCCTGGCCGCTCACAACGCCGATTTCGACATGGGCTTTATTGCCGCCGGGTGCCGAAGGATGGGGCGGCCCTTCCACAATACCTCTATCGACACCCTGATTCTGGCCCAGAATCTGCTGCCCCAGCTGAGCAAGCACAAGCTGGACATCGTGGCAGAGCACCTGAATCTGCCCGCCTTCAACCACCACCGGGCTTATGACGACGCGGCCACGGTCGCCTATATGCTGACGCCCTTTTTCAAGATGTTGGAAGACCAGGGAGTCCGTACCCTTCAGCAGATCAACCCCGCCATGACGCACCTGCGGGGCCGGGGCAAGGCCCGCCGTCAGCCCAAACACCTGATTGTGCTGGCTAAGAACCAGCTGGGTCTGCGCAATCTATACCGCCTGATCTCCGAGGCCCATCTGGAGCACTTCAAGCGCTATCCCATCATGCCCAAAAGCGTAATTAACCGCTATCGGGAGGGGCTTATCCTGGGCTCCGCCTGCGAAGCGGGGGAGCTCTATGAGGCGGTGGTCCGGCATAAGGATTTTGAGGAACTGAAGCGTATTGCCTCCTGGTATGATTTTTTGGAGATTCAGCCGGTGTGCAACAACGCCTTTATGCTCCGCAAGGGTATGGTGCGGGATGTGGAGGAGATCCGGGACTTCAACCGCACCATTGTGGAGCTGGGCCGGGCCCTGGACAAGCCGGTGTGCGCCACGGGGGACGTCCACTTTCTGGACCCGGAGGACGAGATTTACCGCCATGTGCTCCTGGCCTCCAAGGGCTTTGAGGACGCCGACTCCAGCCTTCCGATTTATTTCAAGACCACGGAGGAGATGCTGGAGGAGTTCTCCTATCTGGGAAGGGAGACGGCCTATGAGGTGGTGGTGCGCAACACCAACCTGGTAGCCGACTGGTGCGAGGCGGTGGTTCCCCTGCCCAAGGGCCTCTTTGCCCCCAAAATTGAAAATTCCGCGGGAGAGCTCACCCGGCTGGTTTGGGAGAAAGCAAAAGCGCTTTACGGTCAGGAGCCCCCGCAAATTGTGGTGGACCGCATCAACGCGGAGCTGGGGGACATTATCAAATGCAAATATGACGTGATCTATATGTCCGCCCAAAAGCTGGTGCAGGATTCTCTGGACCACGGCTATCTGGTGGGCTCCCGGGGCTCTGTGGGGTCCTCGCTGGTGGCCTTTATGTCGGGCATCACGGAGGTCAACTCCCTGCCGCCCCACTATCGCTGTCCCAGCTGCAAGCACTCGGATTTTGAAACGGCCAAGGAGCTGGGCGCCGGCTGCGGAGCCGATATGCCCGACGCCTTGTGCCCCGTGTGCGGCGCTCCCTACGCCAAGGACGGCTTCAATATCCCCTTTGAGACCTTTTTGGGCTTTGGCGGCGACAAGGTTCCGGACATTGACCTGAATTTTTCCGGTGAATACCAGTCCAGCGCCCACCGCTATACCTTTGAACTCTTTGGGCAGACCCACGTATTCCGGGCGGGGACCATTGGAACCGTAGCAGAAAAGACGGCCTTTGGCTATGTAAAGAAGTATATGGAGGAGCGGGGGGAGCACCCGGCGCGGGCGGAAGAGAATCGGCTGGCCCAGGGCTGCACCGGGGTTAAACGCACAACTGGACAGCATCCCGGCGGTATGGTGGTCATTCCCCAAAACCGGGAGATCTACGATTTCTGCCCGGTTCAACATCCCGCCGACGACACAGGAACCGATATCATCACTACACATTTTGAATACCACTCCATGGAGTCCAACCTCCTGAAGCTGGATATGCTGGGACATGATGACCCCACCATGATCCGGATGCTTCAGGACCTGACGAAGGTGGACCCACAGAAAATCCCCCTGGATGACAAGGATACCATGAGCATTTTTACCTCTTCCAAGGTGCTGGGCTTTGAAGACGACCCCATTCTGGGCCCCACTGGAGCGGTGGCCATTCCGGAATTCGGCACGTCATTTGTCCGCGGAATGCTGGTGGACACGCAGCCCCATGAATTTGATATTCTGGTGCGGCTGTCCGGCTTTTCCCATGGTACGGACGTATGGCTGGGCAACGCCAAGGACCTGATTGTGGGGATGGGAATTCCGGTTGGACAGGCCATTGGCTGCCGGGATGATATCATGATTTTCCTTATCTCCTGCGGTATGCCGGAGAAGCGCTCCTTCAAAATTATGGAGGCGGTGCGAAAGGGGAGGGGGCTGCCCGAGGGAGCCGAGGAGGAAATGGTCGCCGCCGGTGTGCCTGACTGGTATATCGGCTCCTGCAAGAAGATCAAATATCTGTTCCCCAAAGCCCACGCGGTGGCCTATGTGATGATGGCTTTCCGCATAGCCTGGTTCAAGGTGCACGAGCCCCTGGCGTTCTATGCGGCGTATTTTTCCATCCGGGCCAAGGCTTTTGACGCCACGTGTATGTGCCGGGGGATGGATGTGTGTAAAGCAAAAATGAAGGAGATCCGGAATAAAGAAAACGCTACCGCGGTGGAAGAGGACATGCTGGTTACGCTGGAGGTGGTCTACGAATTTTATCTGCGGGGCTTTTCCTTTGCGCCGGTGGACCTCTACCGCTCCCATGCGGTTAACTTTTTGATGGATAAGGAGCGTAAAACCCTTCTGCCCCCCTTTACCTCCATCCCCGGATTGGGGGAGACGGCGGCTCAATCCATTATGGAACAGCGGGAGGGGAAGGAGTTTATATCCATTGAGGAATTTTCCGCCGCCTGTCCCAAAGTGTCCAAAACCCATATTGAGCAGTTGAAGGCGGCCGGTGCCTTGGACGGCATGCCAGATACCAGCCAGATGACGTTGTTTTGACCGGCGGCATGCCGTCCAGGGCGCGTAAGCGCCCCGCCGCGAGCGCGGCGGAGCTTGACGGAATTTATTTCCGTCAAGCGATAAATAAAAAAGCGGGGTCCCCAGGAACGGAACCGTTCTTGGGGTATGCCAGATACCAGCCGGATGGCGCTGTTTTGACCGGCGGCATGCCGTCCAGGGCGCGTAAGCGCCCCGCCGCGAGTGCGGCGGAGCTTGACGGAATTTATTTCCGTCAAGCGATAAATAAAAAAGCGGGGT
>CANDFO010000079.1 GCA_947384055.1 uncultured Flavonifractor sp. | reverse complement strand
TGGGGTCGCTGAGGGCGGCGAGCACCTTGCCGGTGTCGTCCCGCTCCTGGAGAGCCCCGGTGGGGCAGGCCACAATGCACTGTCCGCAGGACACGCAGTCCACCTCCGCCAGATCCCGATCGAAGGCGCAGCCGATGTGCGTGGCAAAGCCCCGGTCATTGGGGCCGATAACCCCCACTTCCTGCGTCTTGCGGCACACGGCCACACAGCGGCGGCAGAGCACGCATTTAGAGTTATCCCGGACCAGGTGGAGGGCGGAGTCTTCGATCTGGGGAGGCAGGTCGTCGTTGGCGTAGCGCACCGCGTCGATGTTCAGGTCGCTGGCCAGCTGGCGCAGCTCACAGTGGGAGTTGCGGGCGCAGGTGAGGCAGTCCATCCGGTGGTTGGACAGAATCAACTCCAAGGTCAGCTGGCGGGACTTGCGGACCCGCTCGGTGTTGGTGTACACCTCCATACCCTCGCTGACCGGATACACGCAGGAGGCCACCAGGCTCCGGGCCCCTTTCACCTCCACCACGCAGATGCGGCAGGCGCCGATTTCGTTGATGCCCTTCAGGAAGCACAGGGAGGGGATATTGAAGCCCGCGGAGCGGGCCGCCTCCAGCACTGTGGTCCCGGCGGGGACGGTAACGGGGATATCATTGATGCGCAGGGAAACCATTTTCTCGTCCATATCCGTTCCCCTCCTTTACTGCTTGATGATGGCGTCAAAGCGGCACTGGTCCATACACGCGCCGCACTTGATGCACTTGGCCTGATTGATGGTGTGGGGAGCGCGGACGGCCCCCTCGATGGCCCCGGTGGGACAGCCCCGGGCGCAGCGGGTGCAGCCCTTGCACTTGATGGGATCCACCGTATAGCGGATAAGGGCCTTGCACACCCCGGCGGGACAGCGCTTCTCATACACGTGGGCCTCATACTCGTCCCGGAAGTGCTTGAGCGTGGAGAGCACCGGATTGGGGGCGGTCTGCCCCAGGCCGCACAGGGCGGACTGCTTCACATGCTCGCACAGCTCCTCCAGCGTGTCCAGGTCCTCTGGCTCGCCGTTGCCCTCGCATATTTTGGTCAGCAGGCCCAGCAGACGCTTGGTACCAATGCGGCAGGGGGAGCACTTGCCGCAGGACTCGTCCACGATGAACTCCAGGAAAAACTTGGCGATATCCACCATGCAGTTGTCCTCATCCATGACGATAAGGCCGCCGGACCCCATCATGGAGCCGATAGCCCCCAGGGATTCATAGTCGATGGGGGTGTCGATGAGCTCGGCAGGGATGCAGCCGCCGGAGGGACCGCCGGTCTGGGCGGCCTTAAACTTCTTGCCGTTGGGCACGCCGCCGCCGATCTCCTCTACCACCGTGCGCAGGGTGGTCCCCATGGGAATCTCCACCAGGCCGGTGTTGGTAATCTTGCCGCCCAGGGCAAACACCTTGGTGCCCTTGCTCTTCTCGGTGCCGATGGCGGCAAACTTGTCCGCGCCGTTGTTGAAAATCCAGGTGATGTTGGCGTAGGTCTCCACATTGTTCAGCAGGGTGGGCCGGTCAAAAAGGCCCTTCACCGCCGGGAAGGGCGGCCGTGTCTTAGGCTCTCCCCTCATGCCCTCGATGGAGCGCATAAGGGCGGTCTCCTCACCGCAGACAAAGGCTCCCGCACCCAGGCGGAGCTCCAGGTCAAAGCTGAAGCCTGAATCAAAGATGTTCTCCCCCAGCAGCCCGTACTCCTTGGCCTGCCGAATGGCGGTTTCCAGCCGCTGCACCGCAATGGGGTACTCCGCCCGGACATAGATGTAGCCCTGATGGGCTCCCACCGCGTAGCCCGCGATGGTCATGGCCTCGAGAATGCTGTGGGGGTCGCCCTCCAGCACCGAGCGGTCCATAAAAGCTCCCGGGTCGCCCTCGTCGGCGTTGCAGCAGACAAACTTCACCCCGTCGGGGCTCACTGCGTCGTGGGTGAACTGCCACTTTTGCCCGGTGGGGAAGCCCGCTCCGCCCCGTCCGCGGAGACCGCTGGCCTTCACGGTGTCAATCACCTGCTGGGGCGGGATACGTTCGGTCAAAATTTTGCCCAGGGCGGCGTAGCCGTCCACGCCGATGTACTCCTCGATGCTCTCCGGGTCAATCACACCGCAGTTGCGCAGGGCGATGCGCTGCTGATGCTTATAGAACTGGGTGTCGGTAAGGGAGGTGACAGGGCCGGTCTCCTCATCCCCCTTGTGGAGCAGCCGCTTGACAATGCGGCCCTTGACGATGTGCTCGGAGACGATCTCCGCCACGTCGTCCACGGTGACGTGGGTATAGCAGGCGCCCTCCGGGTAGATGGTAACAATGGGTCCCAAAGCGCACAGGCCGAAACAGCCGGTGCGGACGACCCTGGCCTCCTGATCCATGCCCTGCTCCAGCAGCTGGCGCTCAAACTCCGCGATGATTTTGGGACTCTCGGAGGAGGAGCAGCCGGTGCCGGTGCAGACCAGGATGTGGGAACGGATCATATTCATACGCAGTTCCCTCCTTTATTCCGCCGCGCCGATGGTGTATTCATTGACCACCCGGCCGTTGACCAGGTGCTCACTGACGATGCCGGGGACCTTCTCGGGAGTCATCTTGACATATGTCACCTTTTCCTGGCCGGGCACGTAGACCTCCACGATGGGCTCCAGGCGGCATACGCCGATGCACCCGGTCTGGGACACCGAGACATTTTTCAGGTCCCGCTTCTGGACCTCCTCCAGAAAGGCGGTAAGCACCGGTCGGGCGCCCGCGGCGATGCCGCAGGTGGCCATGCCCACCACCACGCGGATGCGGTCGTCCCCCGCGTCCCGCAGGTCGATCTGCTTCTGCATCCGCTCCCGGATGGCTTGCAGTTCCGCTAAACTCTTCATTCTTACACCTCTATTTCTTGTCGTGATGCTCATGGCAGTAAGGCTGCTTCCTGCTCCTCCAGGTATTCCCTGACCCAGAGGACAATCTCCGGCTCCGCCAGAGAAATTGTATCGCCCAGCTGGTCGCGCAGGTCCCGGGTGTCCAAGGTAAAGGCGCGCCCATCCCGGCTGTGGGTATATACAAGGCGCAGGTCCGGGGCCCCCTGGATCAGCAGGGAGACGGTGCCGGGCAGGTCCCCCGGGGGAGGACAGTCGATGTGCGTTCCGTCAAATACCGCCTGAAGCCTGGTGCCTGCGCCCAGGGTGCTCTCAATGGACAGGGAGCCCCCGGTCATCTCCGCCGACATCCGCAGCAGGGGGATGCCCAGTCCCATTTTTCGGGTGGTGCGGGTGGTGGTAAAGGGGTCGCACACCCGCTCCAGCAGCTCCGGGGCCATGCCCCGCCCGTCGTCGGTAACGGTAAGGGTGATCCGTCCGTTTTCCTCCGCCAGCTCCAGGTCCAGCCGACGGGCTCCGGCGGTAATGGAGTTCTGGGCAATATCCAAAATATGCAGGGAAAGGTCTTTCATAGGCGCTTTCCTCCCGGAACGGCTTACCGGTAGTTGTCCAGAATGGGCCCCACCTGGTCGGGAGTCAGACGGCCGTAGACGTCGTTATTGATCATCATAACAGGGGCCAGACCGCAGGCGCCCACACAGCGGCAGGAGTCCAGGGAGAACTTTCCGTCGGGCGTGATGGCGCCGGGGGCCACTCCCAGCTTCTGTTCCACGGCGCTGAGGACGGCGGCGGCACCCTTGACGTAGCAGGCGGTGCCCAGACACACGGAGATCTGGTACTTCCCCTTGGGATTCATAGTGAACTGGGCGTAGAAGGAGGCCACTCCATAGACCTCTGACAGGGGGACCTCCAGTCCCTCGGCCACCATAATCTGGACCTCCTCGGGCAGGTATCCGAAAATCTCCTGGGCGGCCTGGAGCACCGGCATAGTGGCTCCAGGCTGGCCCCTGTGGGCTTCGATCACCTGCCGCAGCCGCTCCTCCTGCTCGGGGGAGCCCCGGTAGGGGATGACGCTTTTGCAGTTCGGCATGGACTTGTCCTTCCTTTCTCAAGCAAAATGGTAAATTCGCTTCCCTCATTATAAACGTTGAGGGAAAAATGTAAATAGGGTTTACCCGCGCCAAAATAAAAACTGCACAGTACAATTAACACTCTTTTTCGTATCAAAGTAAAGCGCGCACAAATATTGTTAAAATTTTGACGATACTATACGATACCATAGACCGGCACGCTTGTAAAGAGGAAAAAGACGGTCTGAACGGGGAGAAATCGGTTACTTCCCGTTCCGGAGCCAGTTCAGCACCGCCTCCGGGGAGCGTTCCGGCAGTTCCATCACATGCTCGGCCGTATAGACCTGGTCCAAATAGTGGGCATCGGAGCTGGTGATAAAGCGCAGTCCTGCCAGGTCCCGCCGCCGGATAAACTCCGGAGGACAGCTGTGGGAGAGCTCCGCCAGGGGAAACCGCAGCTCCGGGTCCCACACGCCCAGCACCCCCAGCAGGGAGAAGGAGGGCCGGTCGATATGGGCAGGCCAGGCAAAGCCGCCATAGGCCTCCGCCAGGCCGGGGACCTCCGCCAGGGGAATCAGCGTGGTCCCCGCCAGCATGCGGGGCTCCTCGCCCAAAATTCCATCCCCCTGATCCATGTAGACCTGCGGGCCGAAAACAGCGGGATCATTTTCCCCCGGGGACAGGCGGGCATAGACATATTCCCCAAACCGTTCCGCCTGGTCCGGCGTGGGGAAAAGGCACACCGTATGGACCTCCTCACTGGTACACAGCTCCATTCCCGCCAGGGCCAGCAGGCCGCGCTCCTCCGCCGCCCGGCAGAAGGAGGCGCAGTTGCCGCAGGTGTTGTGGTCGGTCAGCGCTACCACGTCCAGCCCCGCTAGGGCGCACATGGCCGCCAGGTTCGCCGGGGTCATGTCCTCGCTCCCGCAGGGGGAGAGGCAGGAGTGCATATGTAAGTCGTAATAGAGCTTCATCAGGTTCACCCCCACGTTAAGAGCCCGTATGCACAACCGCAAACACGGCCTGGCCGAGGGATTTATTGGGGGCCGTGAATACAGGTTCTTATTTTGCCGGCGGTTCTGCCAGCTTATCCCTCTGGTGTAAAAACGCGCACAGCCCCGGCGTCGGCGGCGCTTCGCCTCTTCCTCGCAGCAGGTGAAGCGCCGGCCGGATCAGCGGGAGATCCAAACAGCGGACACGGCTCAAACTCTGACTCGTTCGATTCCCTGCACGGCCTCCCGCACCAGCTGCTCCACATTCAGCACGGCCTCGGCCGCCTCCAGCTCCCCCAGCGGGGGCCGCAGGCGGGGGTGACGGGGCGTAAAGACCGTACAGCAGTCCTCATAGGGCAGGATAGAGGTGTCAAATGTACCGATTTTTCTGGCCAGACGTACAATCTCCTCCTTGTCCATCCCCACCACCGGCCGGAGAATGGGCAGCGAGCATACCGCGCCGGTGGCCCGCATCGCCTCCATAGTCTGGCTGGCCACCTGCCCCAGGCTCTCCCCTGTGACGATGGCTCCGGCGTCGCATCGCTGGGCCACCTTTTCCGCAATCCGCATCATAAACCGGCGCATCAGTATGGTAAAGAGCTCCTCCGGACAGGACCGCCGCAGCTCCTCCTGTATGGCCGTGAAGGGAACGACATGGACCATCATGTGTCCGCACCAGGGGGTCAGCAGCCGCGCCAGTTCCAAAACCTTCTCCCTTGCCTCCGGTGAGGTGTAGGGATAAGAGAAAAAGTGCACCATTTCCAAAGCAATCCCCCGCTTGGCGATCATCCAGGAGGCCACCGGCGAGTCAATTCCGCCGGACAGCAGGCTCACCGCCCGCCCGCCGATCCCCACCGGAAGGCCGCCCGCACCGGGCTCCGGCCCGGCGTGGACATAGGCGGCATAATCCCTCACCTCCAGATGGACAGTGAGCTCCGGATTGTGGACATCCACCTGGAGATGGGGATAGGCGTCGTGGAGCTCTCCGCCCACATACTGGGACAGCTGGATGGACGTCATGGGGAAGGATTTGTCCGCCCGCTTGGACTCCACCTTAAACGTCCTGGCCGTCCGGAGTTCCTGGTCCAGATAGGCCTTGGCGGTTTCCAGCATGGCTCCGGCGTTCTTTTCACAGGCCCGGGCCCGGGAGAGACCCACAACGCCGAACAGCCGCGACATGGCCATCCACGCTCCGTCCATGTCGCAGTCCGCGTCCATCGGCTCCACATACATGGTGGACTGCTTGGTATACACCCGGAACCTGCCTAAATCCTTAAGCCTGCGCCGGGCGTTGCCTACCAGCCTGTCCTCAAAGCTCCGGCGGTTAAGGCCCTTGAGCACCAGCTCGCCCAGCTTTAGGAGAATCATCTCATTCATACTGCCTGTTCCTTTCCTGCGGCGGCGGTTCTCCCCCGTTCCGCTGTAAAAGTATCAAAAGGGCGGCGTCATGCACCGCGCCGCCTTTGGTATGCTCCCATAAAATACTGGCGGCCGTGTCCTTCACTCTGCTATTTTACCGCAGAACGGGTCAGGACGCAAGCAAAACCGCACGCCTCCGCTCTTGCGCCGGAGCTGTTCTGTGTGCTATAATCAAACAACTTGAAAAGCCCCCTCAGAGTTCCCGCCCAAAAAAGGAGGTACGCCATGAGCGCCAAAGAGGAATTTATCCAGATTTACCGGGACCACATCCGCCGGGAAGGGGCGGAGGCCCTGCTGGACTATCTGGAGCACAAGAGCGATTTTTTCACATCCCCCGCCTCAGCCCGGTATCACGGAGCTTATGCCGGCGGACTGTGCGACCACAGCGTCAATGTCTACCACTGTCTGACCGCCTATCTGGAGCGGGAGCGGGTGCGGGAGCTCTACGGTCTGGAGTTCAGCGGGGAGAGCGCCGCCATCGCCGCCTTGCTCCACGATGTGTGCAAGACCGGGTGCTATAAGTCCGGCACCCGCAATGTGAAGGGACCCGACGGCAAGTGGCAGGCAGTGCCCACGTTCTTCTACGAGGACTCCCTGCCTTACGGTCATGGGGAGAAGTCCGTGTACATTATCTCCGGATTTATGCGCTTAACCCGCGACGAGGCCATGGCAATCCGCTGGCATATGGGCTTTTCCGGAGGTGAGGACAGCCGCATGGTGGGACAGGCCCTCCAGCAGTACCCCCTGGCTTTTGCCCTGTCGGTGGCGGATATGGAGGCCGCCTATTTCCTGGAACGTGAAGACGCCCCCCTCTGATGGGACATAGAAATTACAGACTGTCGAAAAACTTCCCCCGTGGAAAAGCCTCGCAGAGTTTTGCCGCCCAAAGGCGGCAAAATAAAGTCAGAATCGGTCATTTTCGAGGACATGTGCCTCGGAAATGACACTGCTCGGCCTGCAAGTGTGCCCAAAGGGTGCGCGCAGCAGGCCGTATCCCCTTTGTCGAAAAAGGCCAAGGGCCTTTTTCGACAGGCTCATAGAAATTAAGGTGATTGGATTGTCAAAACCAGCAAACGACCTGGGACGGGACCGGGTAGGGAGCCTGCTTTTCCGTCTGGCGCTGCCCGCCATTGCCGCCCAGCTGATCAACGCCCTGTATAATATTGTGGACCGCATGTACATCGGCCGGATTCCAGACGTGGGGGACATGGCCCTCACCGGGCTGGGGGTGTGCTTTCCCGTTCTGATGTTCATCTCCGCCCTGTCTGCCCTGGTGGGGGTGGGCGGAGGCTCCCGCTCCGCTATCTGCATGGGAGAGGGACAGACCGAACGGGCTAATGAGATTTTAGGCAGCTGCGCTGCCCTGCTGCTGTTGATCTCTGCGGTTGTAACGGCGGTATTCCAGCTGTGGAAGGAGCCTATGCTCCTTCTCTTCGGGGCCAGCGGAAACACCATTGGATATGCTGCCGATTACCTGGGTATCTACCTGTGGGGAACCGTTTTTGTCCAGTGTGCCCTGGGCCTGAACAATTTTATCACCACCCAGGGGTTTGCCGGCTTTTCCATGGCCACGGTGCTCATCGGAGCGATTACCAATATCCTGCTGGACCCTGTCTTCATTTTTGGACTCCATATGGGTGTGCGGGGGGCGGCGCTGGCCACCGTCCTGGCCCAGGGGCTGTCGGCGGTGTGGGTATTGGCTTTTCTGCTGGGGAAACGTTCCAGACTGCGCCTTCAGATGAAGTATCTGCGCATACGACCCTCGGTGCTGGCCCCGGTGGTGGCCGTCGGCGTCTCCCCCTTTATCATGCAGTCCACCGAAAGTCTGGTGAACATCGCCCTCAACTCCTCCCTGAAATATTACGGCGGCGACCTGTACGTAGGGGCGATTACCATATGCAGCAGCATCAAGCAGGTCTTTTTTATGCCTTTGCAGGGGCTGGCCCAGGGCGCTCAGCCCATTGTCGGGTTTAATTACGGCTCAGGCCAGCTGGACCGGGTGAAAAAGGCTTTCCGCCTGCTTTTCCGCAGTACCCTGACCTTATCCACTCTGGTGTGGGCGGCGGTGGAGCTCTTCCCCGGTGTTTTTGTGGCCCTGTTCAATGATAAGCCGGAGCTGGTGGAGGCCGCCGTGCGGGTGCTGCGGGTCTATATGGGCTGTACGTTTATGATGGGGATTCAAAACGCCTGCCAGCAGACCTTCGTAGCTCTGGGACAGGCAAAAATTTCCCTTTTCCTGGCCCTGTTGCGGAAGGTGATTTTGCTGATCCCTCTGGTCTTTATTCTCCCGCTGATCCTTACGAACAACCAGGTGTTCGCCGTATATCTGGCGGAGCCTGTGGCGGATTTCCTCGCCGCTACCTGCACCGGACTGGTCTTTCTCCGCCGCTTTCCTAAAATTTTGGAGGCCCGGCGAAAAGAGCTGGACAGCTCCGCAGAATAGCAGGGCCGCTGTCCTCCGGGAGTGACAAAATCTGCGACAGCAGGCCCTTGGCCTTCAGGGACAGGGATTTGTCCCGCAGGTGGTAGTTGGACATGACCGTGTACCCCTTGCTCCTCCTCACGCGGAATACTGGCATGGACCTCCGCTCCTTTCGGTGTCTGGACATGAAAAAACGCCGCAGACTTTTCATAATCTGCGGCGCTGGCCGGGACGCAGAAACGGGCGGCGTCTTGCCGACATCGCCCATTTTCTGTGCTGTTGTTCACTTGTCTATGCCGCCCCGTTTTCCGCTGCCCTTAAAAAACATTGATTTTACTGTGATTTACACTCGTAAAGAACCATTTATAAAACAACAAAATTTACGAGCAGTCATCCGAAATCAAGCCTTTGCGACAAAATCCAACAGCATGAAAAAAGCACGGTTGTCAAATCGTGTTTTTTTCATGCCCCAAAAGAGGCAACGGCTATGCCGGATATAAATTTTTCGAGTTATTTCTACGGCGACGAGGCGATGCAGTTTACCTATTTCCGCATCCCCTGCCAGCTTATCACCCACCCCCGGTTTAAGCACCTGTTCACGGACTCCAAGCTGCTCTATCGCCGGTCAGCGCCGCCACATGATCGCCGTTTCGACCAATCTCCGAACCGCCTTGGCTGTATCCGCAGTCGGGGCGGTTTCCTTGTCCAACAGGCCATTTGCCCATTCCAGACACTTCCGCATAATCTCGTCCAGCATATGTCCCCTCACCTCTCCTATGGTGTTGATTTCGTCCTCCCACCTCACATCTCACCCTAGCCGGCCTCTGTCAGGATTGCAGCGGTACTCCCTCCCGCCACATCAGCGGCCAGCCGCTTTCGAGGTTCCTCCTCATCATGCTTGATGGGAAATGTGGGGATAATTATTTCACGCCCATCATAGTTGGTCATTTTATCGAGAAATTGATTGTCCCAAGCCTGGAGATCTGTCAGCAAATCGGCGCTACCCCGATACTCGCCCAGCGCCATATCAATGGAGGCAAATATCTCCCGCAGTTCAGCAATGGTATAGAGGGCGTTGGCTGCCTGTCCAAAGTGCATATTCATAATTGTTTCATATGCAATTGCATGGGCCAGCATAGCGTATTCACCACGTTCCTCCGTCTCCGGCACACAGATGGCAATCCCGCCAAAATCCAGCTTTTTTGAGGGATTATAGTAATCATTCATCTGGATCGGCGTGAAATAGAGGCTTTGACTCCAAAGATGCGGATGAAAATTCTCCGTTCTGATGCTATGCAGGGCCTTTTTCTCACACAGGCCAACGGTTACAGCATTGGGACCGATTGTGTCCATACGCCAAATACTTCCGGTCCCGATCCCGTTCTGCTCCAGCCGCACCCGGATCGCCGCCCCGCCAAAGAGGTTCAGTAGACAGCCCTCTTTATCGAAAAGCGCCATTGTAAAATTCTCTGTGTGCTGATCCTCCAAAAGGATTTGGATAAACCGCTTTAGATAGGCCGAAAAGCGGCGGTCCGCATTTAGGCGGGCCTTGACTTCCTACTCGGATAGCAGAGGGGGCTGCCGTTGTTTGCAAGTGCTGATGTCCTAATATTTTGAAGCTAATTCCATGTAAGATGTAAGAATGATAGGACTTCATAAACCACAGCCTCTTTCTGCTCCAAGTCAATCCGCTTATTGTAAAGCAAATCTTGTGCCAAAATGGAATTATCCGCAAAGGTGTCAACGCCGATATGAAATTGTAAGAAAACGCCGAAGAAATTTTGTCATT
>CANDFO010000078.1 GCA_947384055.1 uncultured Flavonifractor sp. | reverse complement strand
GCGGCTTGAACAATTTTACCTCCGCAATGTTCACAGCCTTGTCAAACGGAAAAGTGTCGGCGGTTCTTTCCTTTTTGCGGACGTTCGGCCTGCTGGCGGTCGGCATCCTGTTACTGCCGCGAATCTGGGGAATAACGGGAGTATGGCTGGCTGTACCAGTTGCGGAAGGGATCATGTTCGTTGTATCCGCGGCCTGTCTTTTCCACTATAGTCAAAGCGGTTTAAAAGGAGCAAATCGCTCCTTTTGAACCCTGCGGTGATTATATCGGAAACGGTATTCCTACTAAGCACAACTGCCCAAACGAACGGACGAGGCTCAAACAAGCCCCGTCCGTTCACTTCTATTCAGTAATTTTTCAAACTCGCCCTATAGATTTATCCCTACGGCTTCTTCAAAGGTCCCGCCACCGGCAGCTTGAGCGGGTCGCCGCTCTCCCGGTTTTGAATGGTGAGTTTCCCGGTTTTCTCGGTGCGGCCCCAGCCGGACACGCCGGTGGAAATCATATAAAACGTGTTTCCATCCGCTCCAGCCTCCCAGCTGCCGTAGGCACCCACAAGTGAGCCAGCCCCTGTTTGAACGTCGATGCCAACGCTGGTGTTTACAACATCGCGCCAGCCCCCACTGGTGTGGATACGGACGTTGGTAAATTCCAAAGAGCGAACCTCGCCGGCATATTGTTTCAGGAAGTTTTCCGAGAAAATCGCCATGTTACCAATAAAGCCGCTGTTTTTTACACCGATATCATAGGTACAGGTGTGGGTCCATTCCCCTGTGGTCAGGTCCTGGAACCACTGCTCCACGGTGGTATTGCCGGTTGTCTTGGAGGTGCCGCACTGGAGTAGCATCCGGTACCAGCGCCCCGCCTGCCAGTTATAGGGAAGTATGGTATGGGCGCCGTCCCCTTCGTTGGTAAAAGAGTCATCGCCGGTTGCTTCCGCCGGATAAATCCGTTTCGGGCGGATAATAGTCGTATTCCCTGCGGCATCGGTGCAGTAAATATCCCAAAAAGACAGAATAAAATTACTTGGTTTGCCCTTGTCCCCCTGCTGCAAGCCACCGTAGAGGGAGATATGGCCATCATTATCAACGGACGAACACTGTCCCTTCAAGCTGGAATAATCCATATACCCATTGAACAGGCTGCTGTAGGTGCCATAGGGGATGTGGTCCGACTTGAAATCCACGCTGTAGGCGTCATACCGGACATCTTTGCCCGTTGAGAGCCATGTGACCACATAGGGCGACCGCCTGTCAGCAGGCCGGGCGGCGATTTGCGCCTGGGTGGGGAGCTTGAAGACCTCCGACCAGTCCCGGCCGATGCTGAACCGGCCGGTGTACAGCGGTTCGCCCTCCGCATAGACTGTTACCGTGTGCAGGCCGGGGGTAAGAAGGTCTGCGTGGACATGGAACACATGGAGCTTCACGGTTGTACCCGCCTTCAGTGTCAGGTCAGCCCAGTACAGCTGCTTCCCACCATCGATGCGGATACATGGCTTTTGTAAGGTCACAGCCGCGCCGGACAGATTGGAGATCTCGACGCAGACCGTGACATACTCGTCCTCGCCACAGTCGGACTGAGAGGCCGGTTCATCTATCCATCGCACAAAGGTCTCTTTGGAAATGGAATAGACAGCGGTTTTGAAAGAGATGGTGAGCTTGCCGTTCTGAGCTGCGAACGCCGTGGTTGGCAGCAGCCCCAGGCATATCGCCAGGGCCAGCGCGAGGGATAACCATTTTTTCTTCATACACTCATTTCCTCTCTTGCTTTTTCTGCCGCTCCAGACGGCCTGACAGACCACCTCAACGGTGCAGCCGATGGGGGGCGGTACTTCCATTATAATGGGCTTTGAACGCAGAAATTTCCTGCTGTGTGGGACTATGGCTTAACGAGACTTTCTGCATAGGGGCGTGAGGTGCTGCAAGCGCTTCACGCCCTGCTTTACACTCCTGCTGTCTCGCTTCCATTTTATATCAACTTGAGAAATATTGCAAGCAGTATCATTTCCGAGGCACGTATCCTTGAACATGACCAATTTTGACTTTATTTTGCCGCCCTCGGGCGGCAAAGCTCTGCGAGGCTTTCCCGTGGAGAAAATTTTTCGACAGTCTGTATATTTCTTGTTGCGCACCATTGACAAACCTATCCTAGCGGCGCTCCGCCGCAGTCGGGTGGAATCCGGACCGGTTCCGCCGATTCCTGAATATTACAACCTGTCCGGTCTTTTCTCCGCCTGAACTTGTGTAAGCATACGAATTTCTTCCGATACCCTTGCAAAGCCCTGAAAAATTCGATATATTGTATAAGATAACAGCAGACTGTCAAAAAACGTTTCAACCGAGGAATCGGGGGGAACGTCCGCCGGGACTTTTCCGGCAGGCTGAGCGGGACTGGGGGTGCGGGAATGGCGCCGGATTGTATGATGCAGCCTGCGGCCTTACAGGGCCGCGGCGCCTTCCTGCCCTCTTTTCACCGGTAATCCGGGGGTCAGGGTATCCTTATGCGGGATACCCTGATTTGTTTTTCCCCAAAGACCGTCATTTTTCAGCCCGGCCAAATATGCCGGGGCAGCTTCGCCGGGCTGAGTATTTCATTAGGAGGTATGATTCTGTGAGTAAGCAAGTAGCCGTAGTTTTAGGTTCCAAAAGCGACCTGGAGGCCATGAAACCCTGTATGAAACGGCTGAAAAAATTTGAGATCCCCTTTCAGGTCCGCATCATCTCCGCCCACCGCACCCCCGCCGCCGCCGAACAGCTGGCCTCCTCCGCCCAGAAGGATGGGATTGGCGTAATCATCGCCGCCGCCGGCAAAGCGGCGCACCTGGCGGGAGTTCTGGCCGCCCATACCACCCTGCCGGTGATTGGGGTGCCCATGAAGACCTCCATGATGGGGGGGCTGGACTCCCTGCTGTCCATGGTTCAGATGCCCAAGGGAGTTCCCGTGGCCTGCGTAGCTGTGGACGGCGCCAAAAACGCCGCGATTCTGGCGGCGCAGATTCTGGCCCTGTCCGACGAGGTGCTGGCCGGACGGCTGGCGGAGTTTAAACGGGAGCTGGCAAAGGACGTCACTGAGGACGACTTGAAAATTCAAATGGAGGCGTTTTAACATGAGCTTTGAAAAGCGGGAGCAGCTGTACGAGGGCAAGGCGAAAAAGGTCTTTGCCACAGAGGATCCCAACGTGGTGGTGGTCTCCTACAAGGACGACGCCACCGCCTTCAACGGCCTGAAAAAAGGCACCATCACCGGCAAGGGCGCCATCAACAACCGCATGACCAACAACCTGATGCGCCGTCTGGAGGAACGGGGTGTGCCCACCCACTATGTGCAGGAGCTCAGCGACCGGGAGACCGCCGTAAAGCGGGTGGACATTGTCCCTCTGGAGGTCATCATCCGCAACATCTCCGCCGGCTCTTTCTCCAAGCGCTACGGCGTGGAGGAGGGCATCGTCTTTGACGCCCCCACCATCGAGTTCTCCTACAAGAACGACGAGCTGGGGGACCCCCTGCTGAACGACTATCACGCCCTGGCCCTGAAGCTGGCCACTGCGGAGGAGATTGCCCTCATTAAACAGTATGCCTTTACGGTCAACGACCTGCTGAAAGGTTTTATGAAAGAGATCGGCATCGACCTGGTGGACTTTAAGCTGGAATTTGGCAAAATCGCGGACGGCTCCATTGTCCTGGCGGACGAGATTTCCCCCGATACCTGCCGTCTCTGGGACGAGAACACACATGAAAAGCTGGACAAGGACCGCTTCCGCCGGGACCTGGGCGGCGCGGAGGAGGCCTACGAAGAGGTTATGCGCCGCCTGATGGGAGACTGACGGAGCGCAACTGCAAGGAGGAACCACATGGGCGGATTTTTTGGCGCGGTCTCTAAACAGGACTGCGTGCTGGACCTGTTTTTCGGGGTGGATTACCACTCCCACCTGGGCACGCGGCGGGGCGGCATGGCGGTATATGACCGGAAGAACGGCTTCCAGCGGCAGATTCACAATATTGAAAACACCCCCTTCCGCACAAAATTTGAAAAGGATTTAAGCAAGTTCCGGGGCTGCTCCGGCATCGGCTGTATCAGTGACACCGACCCGCAGCCGCTGCTGGTGCGCTCCCACCTGGGGCTGTACGCCATCTCCACCGTGGGTATTGTCAACAACGCCGAGACGCTGGTGGAGCGGTACTTTTCCGACCACGGGCACCAGTTTATGGCCATGAGCTCCGGCAAGGTCAACTCCACCGAGCTGGTGGCGGCGCTGATCAATCAGAAGGACGACCTGGCGTCCGGCATACGGTACGCTCAGGAGCAGATCGACGGCTCGGCCACCATTCTCATCCTTACTCCCGGCGGCATTATCGCCGCCCGGGACCGGCTGGGCCGCCTGCCGGTGCTCATCGGGCAGAATCTGGACGGGTGCTGCGTCTCTTTCGAGTCTTTTGCCTACCGGAAGCTGGGGTATCACGACGCCTACGAACTGGGCCCCCGGGAGATCGTCCGGGTCACTGCCGACGGCTGGGAGACGCTCTCCCCCGCCGGAGAGGAGATGAAAATCTGCGCCTTCCTGTGGACCTATTACGGCTACCCCAATTCCACCTATGAGGGGGTAAACGTAGAGGTGATGCGCTACCGCAACGGGGAGATTATGGCCCGGGAGGAGGCCGGGCGGGGACAGCTGCCCGAGGTAGACTGTGTGGCGGGGGTGCCCGACTCCGGCATTCCCCACGCCATCGGGTATTCCAACCGCAGCGGCCGGCCCTTCGCCCGGCCCTTTGTGAAGTACACCCCCACCTGGCCCCGGTCCTTCATGCCGGACAATCAGGATGTCCGCAATCAGGTGGCCAAGATGAAGCAGATCCCCGTCCCCGACCTGATTGAGGGGAAAAAGCTGCTCTTCGTGGACGACTCCATTGTCCGCGGCACCCAGCTGCGGGAGACGGTGGAATTTCTCTACGAATCCGGGGCGGAGGAGGTCCATATACGCTCCGCCTGTCCCCCCATCATGTACGGCTGCAAGTTTTTAAACTTCTCCCGCAGCAACTCGGACATGGAGCTTATCGCCCGCAAAACGGTGCAGGAGCTGGAGGGAGACGAGGGTCAGGCCCATCTGGAGGAGTACGCCGACGCCTCTACCCGGCGGGGGCAGTGCCTCCTGAAGGCCGTCTGCCAAAAGCTGGGCTTTGACTCCCTGGGCTATCAGTCCCTGGACGGCCTGCTGGAGGCTATCGGCCTGGACCGGGACAAAATCTGCACCTACTGCTGGACGGGGCAGGAGTGAGCCGGACGCCGGCGGGAGGCCGTCTGTCCCGCGATTTTACAGACCCAGACACCACGGTCTGATTTGGAGGTTATCACATGAACAACTCCCATTCCGCGTCCTATGCCGCCGCAGGCGTGGACGTAACCGCCGGCTACGAGGCGGTCAGCCGTATTAAGCCCCTGGTGGAATCCACCCGCATTCCCGGCGTCATGGGTACGCTGGGGGGATTCGGGGGGCTGTTCGCCCCCGACCTCGCCGGGATGGAGAAGCCTCTTCTGGTCTCCGGCACCGACGGGGTGGGCACCAAGCTCAAGCTGGCGTTTTTGATGGACAAGCACGACACCGTGGGCATCGACTGCGTGGCCATGTGCGTCAACGATATCATCTGCTCCGGAGCCATGCCGCTGTTTTTCCTGGACTATCTGGCGGTGGGCAAAAATAAGCCCGAACGAATTGAGTCCATTGTCTCCGGCGTCGCCGAGGGCTGCCGGCAGGCGGGCTGCGCCCTCATCGGCGGGGAGACCGCCGAGATGCCCGGCTTCTATCCGGAGGAGGAGTACGACCTGGCCGGTTTCTCGGTGGGACTGGTGGACCAGGCTGAGATGATCGACGGCTCCGCCCTTCAGGAGGGGGACCTGCTCCTGGGCCTGGGCTCCAACGGCGTCCACTCCAACGGCTTTTCCCTGGTGCGCAAGGTCCTGGGGCTGGACAGCCGGGCCCCTCTGGACGCCCGCATCCCCGAGCTGGGGCACACCCTGGGGGAGGAGCTGCTGCGCCCCACCCGCATCTACGTCCACGCCCTGCGGTGCCTGCGCAGGCAGGGGGTGGAGGTCAAGGCGGTCAGCCATATCACCGGCGGCGGACTGTATGAAAATGTCCCCCGGATGATGTGTCCCGGTCTCACCGCCCGGATTCAGAAGTCCTCGTTCCCCGTGCCGCCTATCTTTGACATCATCCAGCGGACCGGGAAAATTCCCGAGCGGGATATGTACAATACCTTTAACATGGGCGTAGGTCTGGTGGCCGCCATTCCCAACGGCCAGGTGGGAGCCGCGCTGGATGTGCTCACCCGGGCCGGAGAGCAGGCCTACGTAATCGGCTCCGTGGTCAAAGGGGACGAGGGCGTCACACTGGTCTGAGAGGAGAGGAGCTGTGCCCATTGAAACGTATCGCTGTTCTGGTCTCCGGCGGGGGGACCAATTTGCAGGCCCTGATTGACGCTCAAAGCCGGGGTGAGCTGAAAAACGGAACCATTGCGTCCGTGATTTCCTCAAAAAAGAATGCTTACGCTCTGGAGCGGGCCAGGGCCGCCGGAATCCCCGGCTATACGGCCGCCCGCTCGGAATACGCCTCCAGCCGGGACTATACCCTGGCCCTGACGGAGCGCCTGAAAGCGCTGAATGCCGACCTGGTGGTGCTGGCGGGCTTCCTGCACATTCTGACAGGGGAGATTGTGGAGGCCTTTCCCAACGCCATTCTCAACGTCCATCCGGCCCTGATCCCCGCCTTCTGCGGCGCGGGCTATTACGGACTTCACGTCCACGAGGCCGCTTTAGCCTACGGGGTCAAGGTCACGGGGGCCACCGTTCATTTCGTCACCGAAGAGCCGGACGGGGGACCTATCGTCCTGCAAAAAGCGGTGGACATTCTGCCGGGCGACACGCCGGAGACCCTCCAGCGGCGGGTGATGGAACAGGCCGAATGGTCCATTCTGCCCCAGGCGGTCTCGCTGTTCTGTCAGAACCGTCTGCGGGTGGAAGGCCGGACGGTGTATATCACCGGCGGCTGACAGCCCGGCCCCTAAGCGCCTGTTCAAACGCTCCAGGCACACAACCTGAACCGGTCTTTTTCCGTTCAGCCGCGTCAAACATGCTCGGAGTACATCCGGTGTTCCTGCGCCTTTCTCCTTGCCGGGCAAAAAAATCACAGTTCATCCGGCGCACCTGGAGATTCTAAACAGACTCTTACATCCGCCTATGAACATTATGAAGAAGGAGTCCTGTCCGATGAAAACCCTCGATCTGTCCGCGCTTCTGCGGGAAAATCCCTACCCTGGCCGGGGCATTCTGCTGGGCCGCTCCCCCAACGGACGCTACTCTGTCATCGCCTATTTTATCATGGGGCGCAGCGAGAACTCCCGCAACCGCGTTTTTGTGGAGACGCCCGACGGCATCCGCACCCAGGCCTTTGACCCCGCGAAAATGAGCGACCCCTCTCTCATCATCTATGCCCCGGTGCGGGTGTTCGGCACCTCCACCATCGTCACCAACGGCGACCAGACCGACACCATCCGGGAGGGGCTGGCCGCCGGCAAGAATCTCTTTGAAGCACTGCGCAGCCGGACCTTTGAGCCGGACAAGCCCAACTATACCCCCCGCATCTCCGGCGTCATGGAGGGCAGCGGGAATTACACCCTCTCTATCCTGAAAAGCGCCGACGGAAGTCCCGCATCCTGCCGCCGGAACTACTTCTCCTATGAGCGCCCTCTGTCCGGGCAGGGCCATTTTATCCACACCTATCGGGGAGACGGCGACCCCCTGCCCTCCTTTGAGGGCGAGCCGGAGCAGGTCTCCATCCCCTATGACACCCCCCAGGAGCTGGCGGAGCGCATGTGGGCCGACCTGAACCCGGAGAACAAGGTCTCCCTGTTTGTACGCTACTACGACCACAAGACCGGCGGCTGGGAGAGCGTCATCCTCAACAAGCATGAGAAGAAAGGGAGTGCCGAAGCATGACTGAGCTGGAACTGAAATACGGCTGCAACCCCAACCAGAAGCCCGCCCGCATTTTTATGGACCGGGGCGCGCTGCCGCTGAAGGTGCTCAATGGCAGACCCGGCTACATCAATTTCCTGGACGCCCTCAATTCCTGGCAGCTGGTCAGGGAGCTGAAGGCCGCCACCGGCCTGCCCGCCGCCGCATCCTTTAAGCATGTGTCCCCTGCCGGGTCCGCCGTGGCAAAACCCCTCACCGAGACTGAGCGGAAGATGTACTTTGCGGGTGAGCTGGAGCTCTCCCCCATCGCCTCCGCCTATGTCCGGGCCCGGGGCGCCGACCGGCTGTGCTCCTATGGGGACTGGGCCGCCCTGTCCGACGTGTGCGACGAGGCCACTGCCCGTTATCTGGCCCTGGAGGTCTCCGACGGGGTCATTGCCCCCGGCTACACCCCCCAGGCTCTGGAAATCCTCAAAACCAAGCGCAAGGGCGGATACAACGTGGTGGAGATTGACCCCAATTATGTCCCCAAGCCCATTGAACACAAGGATGTGTTCGGCGTTACCTTTGAGCAGGGCCGCAACAGCTTTCGCATTGACGGCGCTCTGCTGGAAAACATCGTCACCCGGGAGAAGGACCTGCCCGAGCATGCCGTCCGGGACATGCTGCTGGCTCTCATCACGCTGAAATATACCCAGTCCAATTCGGTGTGCTACGTGAAGGACGGCATGACCATCGGCGTGGGCGCCGGACAGCAGAGCCGCATCCACTGTACCCGCCTGGCTGGGCAGAAGGCCGACAACTGGTATCTGCGCCAGCATCCCAAGGTGCTCTCCCTGCCCTTCCGCTCCGGCATCCGCCGGCCGGACCGGGACAACGCCATTGACGTGTACCTGTCCGAGGAATCCGGTGATCTGCTGGAAAACGGCGCGTGGAAGGACACCTTCCTGCTGGCCCCCGATCCCCTGACCCGGGAGGAGAAAAAGGCCTGGATTGCGCAGATGTCCGGCGTAACCCTGGGCTCCGACGCATTCTTCCCCTTTGGGGACAATGTGGAGCGGGCCCGCAAATCCGGCGTGCAGTATATCGCCCAGCCCGGCGGCTCCATCCGGGACGACCACGTGATTGCCACCTGTGACAAATACGGTATTGTCATGGCGTTTACCGGAATGCGGCTGTTCCACCACTGATGTTTGAAAGGACAGGATAGATTTATGAATGTTCTTGTCGTGGGTGGCGGCGGCCGCGAGCACGCCATCTGCTGGAAGCTGGCCCAGTCGCCCGCCGTGGAAAAACTCTTCTGCGCGCCGGGCAACGGCGGTATTGCCGCACTTGCGGAGTGCGTGCCCATCAGCGCCACTGATGTGGAGGGCATCACGGCCTGGGCCGTGGAGCACCGGATGGATTTTGTGGTGGTGGCCCCGGACGATCCCCTGGCCCTGGGTCTGGTGGACCGGCTGGAGGCGGCGGGCATACCCGCTTTCGGCCCTCGAAAAAACGCCGCCATTATTGAGGCCAGCAAAATTTTCTCCAAAAATCTCATGAAAAAATATCATATCCCCACCGCTGCCTATGAGACCTTCACCGACATGGAGGCGGCCCTGGCCTATGTGGAGGCCCAGGGCGCCCCCATCGTGGTAAAGGCCGACGGGCTGGCCCTGGGGAAGGGGGTCGTTGTGGCCCAGACGGTGGAGGAGGCAAAAGAGGCTGTCCGCGCCATGATGAGCGGCGAAAAATTCGGGGCGGCGGGGACAAAGCTGGTCATAGAGGAGTGCATGACGGGACCTGAGGTGACGGTGCTGGCCTTCTGTGACGGGGAAACCCTGGTTCCCATGCCCTCCAGCCAGGACCACAAGCGGGCTTTTGACGGAGACCAGGGTCCCAACACCGGCGGCATGGGCGCTTTTTCGCCATCCCCGTACTACACGCAGGAGGTGGCCCGGCGGTGCCGGGAGGAGATTTTCCTGCCTACGGTAGCGGCGCTGTGGGCGGAGGGACGTCCCTTCCAGGGGGTGCTCTACTTTGGGCTGATGCTCACCCCCAGCGGCCCAAAGGTGGTGGAATACAACGCCCGCTTTGGGGATCCGGAGTGCCAGGCGGTGCTCTCCCTGCTGGACAGCGACCTGATGGATATTTTCCAGGCCTGCCGGAACGGCACGTTAGGCACGGCGGACATCCGGTGGAAGAAGGGAGCCTCCTGCTGTCTGGTGCTGGCCTCGGGAGGGTATCCCGGTGCCTACGCCAAGGGCCTGCCCATCTCCGGCCTGGAGGAGGCCGGACAGTCCGCCGTGGTGTTCCATGCGGGAACCAGACGCGATGAGGACGGCTCTGTACGCACCAACGGCGGCCGGGTGCTGGGGGTAACGGCCGTGGGCGACAGCCTGGAGGAGGCCGTCAGCGGCGCCTATGCCGCCGCGGGGCATATCTCTTTTGAGCATATGCACTTCCGCCGGGATATCGGCCGCACCTGCAGGCATTGTCCCGCTGACTGAAAAATGGTCCGGATTCCCATTTAGGGAGTCCGGACCGTTCTTTTTGCGCAAACCCCTGCATGTCTAAGAGCCTGTTTAGAATCTCCAGACGGTGTGCCTGGAGATTTTGAACAGGCTCTAAAGTCCCCGCAGGGCGGCGGCGCTGGGGGGTTCACCGAACAAGGCGGTCAAAGGCCGGAAACGGCGCTTTCCAGCAGCGTTACGGTTCTGGCCTCACAGTCCAGCTCCGCC
>CANDFO010000077.1 GCA_947384055.1 uncultured Flavonifractor sp. | reverse complement strand
AGATTCCTGTAAGTGACTGGAGTTCAGACGTGTGCTCTTCCGATCTCCGCAGGCTGACGTTCTCCCTGTTCCATGCAGTGCTCTAGCATGGCGCATCGCTCCCGGTCCAGTTCTGTTTTTGGCGGGAACCAGTGAGAGATATAGGACAGAAGCCTGTCCTCCAGTACCGCGATCGGGTCCCCGCCGCCCCGTTCCTGTTCTTTCCCCGCCATAAATGTCTCTGTGTCCAGAAAATCCGCGTCGACCAAACAGGAATAGAGCATCCGGGTAAAGAATATCTCCTCCAGAGGACCAGGGAACACTTGCCGGGGAATCACAGGCAGCTGAACTTCCTGCCGCCAGGCATCGCAGGGCTCCAGCTTTCCCAAGGCAGCCTTTTTCATGCGGCCACAAAGAGTATTGTCTTCATAGTGGTCGCCCTGCCCCCCGCCGTCGGGCAGACCACCGTGGTGCCCCGCGACGGCAAAGGCGGCGCTGAGTTGATTCAATTTACCGCACTCCGCCGCGCCGGCGGTGGCGTGGTCAACATGTTCTGTGCTCCCCGCAAGCCGACGCTGGAATGCGGCGGAATATTTTCCCAGATCATGGGCCAGTCCAGCAAGCCGCCCCTGTTCCTCCGCGCCAAAGGCTGCGGCAAACCCGGCGCACAGGTCCGCTGTCCCATTCAGGTGTGCTTGAACCGTCTGCTCCCGTTTGTCCTCTGACCTGTGAGCAAGAAATTTTTCTTCTATCACTTGATGCAGCCCCTCTTTAGATCATTTGAAATACACGTTAAACTCCTTCAGCCAGCGTTCAAATTCCTCCAGCATAATCCTTCCGCTCTCACACTCCACTTTTTTTCTCTGTTTCCTCCAAAAGGTTTAAAATACCTCTTGACTGCGTGGCAACTACACGGTTTATGATATAGTCGCCGCAGTTGAAAAAGCGCAACATGCGCTTTTTCCTCCAGAGGGCCAATGGCCCACTGGAGCGTGCAATGCACGCCAGCGGTGTCTATGAAGTCCAAAGCAGGGCCGCATGAGCGGACCCTGCGGCGATTTTCGCCGCAGGGTTCAAAAGGAGCAAATCGCTCCTTTTGAACCGCTTTGACTATACCACCCGCCGAGGATGATTACAGGCCGAAGGGGAAAACTAGAATCAAAACAGGAGGTCAATACAATGGATTTTGGATGCAGCAGCTTTTCATGGGAGACCGAGAACAGACGGCACCTTTTGGGGCGGACCTATGACCAGTTTGGAGACCTGGCGGCCAACCGGGTCATCCGTGTGCCCCAGGGGATGCCCTGCGCCCCCGGACTTCACGGGGAGGGGGCGGCCCCCGGCGAATACAGCTACACCGGTATGGCAGTGCTGGGCTTTGGGGAGCCCATCCTGGTGGACGGGGTCAACTCCGCCGGCTTGATGGGGGCCTTGCTCCACTTTCCGGAGTACGCTGTCTATGAGGAGACTGTCCGGCCGGGGAAAACAGCTGTCCACCCGGGCCGTCTGCTGGCCTGGCTGCTCAGCCGGTGCACCGGCGTCGGGGAGGCCATAGAGGCTTTGGAGGGGATTACCTTGGTGGACGAGCCCATCCAGGGAAAGCCCCTGCCCGCCCACTATATCCTCAGCGACCGGGCGGGGGAGACGGTTATCATTGAGCCGGAGGAGGGCGGCCTGACCATCCATCGGGAGACCCTCGGTGTGCTGACCAACAGCCCGGACTACCGCTGGCAGCGGACCAACCTGCGAAACTTCGTGGGGGTCACAAACCTGCCCAAGGCCCCCCAGACCATCGCGGGGCACGAGCTCCGGGAGTTCGGAGAGCGCCTGGGCGGTGGCGCCGGTCTGCCGGGAGATTACTCCTCCCCCTCCCGCTTCGTGCGGCTGGCCTTTATGAAAGAATTTGCCGTCCGGGGGAAAGACGAATTGGACGGGGTATCCCGGATGTTCCGGGCTTTCGCCCCGGTGGACATCCCCGAGGGACTGGCGAAAGCGGACCCCAATTACGACGCGTATGAGCAGACCCTCTGTACCAGCGTCATGTGCGCCGAGAGCGGCGTGTACTATTTCGCCCCCGCCCAGAATCGGCGTATTTCCGCCGTCCGGCTCCCGGCACAGGGAGCAGAAATGCAGTATTTTGACCTGGGGGACGGTCAGGACATCGACTGGAGGAATTAGGATACCATGGACAAGCTGGACTCGTACCACCTGCCTGTTACAGGCAGAAATATTCTGCGCTTTGCCTTCCCCACCATTGTCATGACGGTGTTCAACACGTTCTACACCATGGTGGACGGGCTGTTTGTCTCCAATTTAATCGGTATGGAGGCCCTGTCCGCCATCAACCTCACCGCCCCGGCCATCGCCCTGATTACGGCCATATCCGGGATGCTGGCTACCGGCGGCAGCGCCGTAGTCATGAAGAAGATGGGGGAACATCGGGAACAGGAGGCCCGGCAGGATTTTACTCTGCTGATCCTCACCAACGCGGTGGTGGGGGCCGCCATGATGCTGTTGGGCTATACCCTGATGGACACCCTGCTGGGGGCCATGGGCCTCTCCCCGGCGGTGTTTGGCTACTGCCATACCTATCTGAGCAATTATCTCCTGTTCACCATCCCCATCCTGTTGATGTACAACTTCTCCCTCTATCTGATCGCCGCCGACAAGTCCACCCTGTCTCTGATCTGCACCGTGGCGGGGGGCGTGACCAACATCATTCTGGATTATGCTCTGATCGCTCTGCTTGATCTGGGTATCCAAGGGGCGGCTGTCGCCACCGGACTGGGCTACTCCATCACCGCCGTGGTGGGCTTCCTGGTATTCCGAAAGAAAGAAAACCTGCTTCACTTTGAAAAGCCGGTTTTTCGTGGGAGTGTGCTGTTCCACGCCTCCACCAACGGCATGTCGGAGCTGGCCACCTCCCTGGTGTCCGGCATTACCACCCTGCTGTTCAACCTGGCGATGCTGAAATACATAGGCGAGGACGGCGTGGCGGCCATCACCATTATTATGTATGTATTGATGTTCGTCAGCGCCCTGTTCATCGGCTACTCCTACGGCGTGGCCCCCATGATCTCCTATTATCACGGGGAGCAGAACCATGAGAAGCTGAAAAAGCTGGTGGGATTCAGCGTCAAATTCATCGTCGGGGTGTCCGTCCTCTGTACGGTAATCTCTATTCTGGCGACGGTCCCCCTGGTGGGTATCTTCACCCGGCCGGACAGCCCGGTGTATGAGCTGGCGGTGACGGGCAACCGCCTGTGCTCCATCGCTCTGCTGTTCGTGGGGCTGAACGTCTTTGCCAGCGGGATGTTCACCGCCCTGTCCAACGGGGTGGTGTCCGCCGTGCTGGCCTTCTCCCGGTCGTTCCTGTTCACGGTTGCCAGTATTCAGATTATGCCCGTCCTGCTGGGCGGCGTCACCGGCGTGTGGCTGGCCACGCCGGTGGCCGAGCTGCTGGGGACGATTATGGCGGCTATACTGCTGCTGAAGTACCGGAAGCGGTACGGATATTGAGCAGCACATTTTATAAGAGCCTGTTCAAAATCTCCAGGCACACTGTCTGGACCGGTCTTATCTCGTCCGGCTGCGTCAAAACTGACCGGGGAGGCCGTCCTGTGCCCTGTATCCTGATTGTTGAAGATGATACCGGCATCAACAGTTTCCGGGTGCTGAAGATGGAGGAGATGCCCTTGGCCGTCCATGAACCATTCTTTTATAGGCGGCAAAATAAAGTCAAAATTGGTCATTTTCGGGGACATGTGCCTCGAAAATGACACTGCTCAGCCTGCAAGTGTGCCCAAAGGGTGCGCGCAGCAGGCCGTATCCCCTTTGTCGAAAAAGGCCTCTGGCCTTTTTCGACAAGCTGGGGCGGGCGCCGTCTTACAGACAGCGCCCGCCCTTTTTCCCTTTGGCTTCAAAAAATTACATAATCTTGCGGAACAGGGCCTTAAAATCGTCGATAGATGCGGCCTTGGGGTTGCCAGGGGCGCAGGCGTCGGCGGCGGCGGACTCGGCCAGGAAGTCCAGGTCCTCCTCCTTCATCGCCTCCAGCTTGGTGGGGATGCCCACGTCTACGGAGAGCTGACGCACAGCGTCGATGGCGGCCTTGCGGTAGGCGTCCTGATCCATGCCGGCGGTATCCACGCCCATAGCCTCGGCAATGGCCTTAAACTTCTCGCCGGTGGCGTCCTGGTTATACTCCATGACAATGGGAAGCATCATGGCGCAGGCTACGCCGTGGGGGGTGTCGTACACCGCGCCCAGGGTGTGGGCCATGGAATGGGCAATGCCCAAGCCTACATTGGAGAAGGCCATACCGGTGACAAACTGTCCCAGGGCCATTCCCTCCCGGCCGGCGTCGTCGTTCTCCACGGCCTTGCGCAGGTTGGCGGAGATCAGGCGGATGGCCTCCAGGTTCAGGCAGTCGGGCAGAGCCCAGGCCGCGGCGGTGGTGTAGCCTTCAATGGCGTGGGTCAGGGCGTCCATGCCGGTGGCGGCGGTGAGGCTCTTAGGCATAGTGGACATCATATCCGGGTCCACAATGGCGGCGTCGGGGATGTCGTTGACATCCACACAGACGAACTTGCGCTTCTTCTCCACGTCCGTAATGACGTAGTTGATGGTGGCCTCCGCCGCGGTGCCGGCGGTGGTGGGCACCGCAATAGTGAACACGGTGCGGTTCTTGGTGGGGGCTACGCCCTCCAGAGAGCGCACGTCGGCAAACTCTGGGTTATTGATGATAATGCCGATGGCCTTGCCGGTATCCATGGAGGAGCCGCCGCCAATGGCGATCATATAGTCCGCGCCGGAGTTTTTGTAGGCCTCTACGCCGGAGACCACGTTTTCAATGGTGGGGTTGGGCTTGATGTCGGAATAGACCTCATAGGCCATGCCGTTGGCATCCAGCAGGTCCGTAACCTTCTTGGTGACGCCGAACTTCACCAGGTCGGGGTCGGTGCAGATAAACGCCTTCTGAAAGCCCTTGCTCTGGATAATGCCGGGGATCTCCTGGATGGCGCCCTTTCCGTGATAGGAGACGCCGTTGAGTACAAAGCGGTTGACAGCCATGACACGTTACCTCCAAAATTCTTTCCGGTCCGCTCCGGCGCTGTCTCCGCGGTCCCTGCACGGGCAGCCCTCTGCCGGCGGTCTGGCCGGAATATTACCTGTTCAGTATATCAGCCTTGTCCCCTTCCCACAACGGGGTTTTTTGTCCTTCCGGTGTGGGCATTTGACCCGCGCGTCCGTCTTCCGCCTGAAAAAACTCGCAATATGCATAAAAAACCATTGCTTCCTCTGTTAATATGTGGTATTCTTATAAATACAGTGGATAGGGGGGAGGATATGTCCACAGCCATCGTCATCACATCGGGCAAAGGCGGAACCGGCAAAACCTCGCTGACGGGAGGTGTCGGCTCCTGTCTGGCCGCCTTGGGCAAACGGGTTTTGTGCATTGATATGGACGTGGGTCTGCGCAATCTGGACCTGTCCCTGGGCATGGCTGACCGGGTGCTCATGGATTTCACCGACGTGCTGCAGCGGCGGTGTACGCTGGAGCGTGCCGCGGTTGCCCACCCGGATATTGCGGGACTCTCCCTGCTGACCGCTCCGGTCTCCCTGCCGGAGGCCCCCCTGTCTCAGGAGGCTATGGAAGCGCTTATTCGCCGGGCCAGAGACCGGTATGACTATATACTCATGGATTCCCCCGCGGGATTGGGGGAGGGATTTCGGCTGGCCTGCTGCGCGGCGGACCGGGCGGTGGTGGTGTCCACCGCCGACGCCTCCGCCCTGCGGGATGCCCAGCGGACCGCAGGTCTGCTCCGGCAGCAGCTCTCCCGCATACATCTGGTGGTCAACCGGGTGCAGCCCAGACTCCTGCGGCGGTTGGGCGCCACCATTGACGACGCCATGGATACCGCCGGTCTCCCCTTGCTGGGACTGGTGCCTGAGGACCAGCAGGTAATGCTCTGCGCCAACCGGGGCCGTCCGCTGATTTTGTACACCAACCGGGGCGCCGCCATTGCCTATCTGAATATCACCCGGCGGCTGATGGGGGAAAAGGCTCCGCTGATGAAGCTGCGGTAGCCGCAGGCGCCCCTGCCGGGTGCAGATTCCGGCTTTTCCGCCGCACAGTGTTTGAATTCTAGGAAGGAAAGAGGTCGAACGAATGAATATTGCACTTATGGCCCACGACCACAAGAAGGAGCTCATGGTCCAGTTCTGCATTGCCTATTGTGGCATTCTGTCCAAGCATACGGTCTGCGCCACCAGCACCACCGGCCGCCTGGTGGGGGAGGCCACCGGTCTGCCTGTCAGCCTCTTTCTCTCTCACGCCCACGGCGGCAGCCAGCAGATCGGCGCGCGCATTGCCTATAACGAAATCGACATGGTCTTATTTTTCTCTGACCCGCAGTCCAACGATCTAGATGCGGACCTGAACTATATTACCCGCCTGTGCGACCAATACAACATCCCTTTTGCCACCAACGTGGCCACCGCGGAGATGCTTATCCACGGCCTGGAGCGGGGGGACCTGGACTGGCGGGATATTGTCAACCCGAAAACCAAGCCCTTTACCGCGTGACAGCCGTAGCTTTCTTTGCCCTGTCACTCTGAAAACAATGCCGGAAGCCCACAGAGGTTTCCGGCAGAGCCTGTCAAAAAAGGCCGGAGGCCTTTTTTGACAAACGGGATACGGCCTGCTGCGCGCACCCTTTGGGCACACTTGCAGGCCGAGATGTGTCATTTTCGAGGCACATGTCCCCGAAAATGACCAATTCTAACTTTATTTTGCCGCCCTCGGGCGGCAAAACTCTGCGAGACTTTCCCGCGGGGAAAGTTTTTCGACAGACTGATGCCGGAAACCCACAGAGGTTTCCGGCATTCTTGTGCCCACCGCATAAAATGAAACAATATATCACTATATCAATAACGCCACAAATAATGCAGCCGTACAGTCTCGCATGGGACCATTTGAAAAATTGATCATCGAGCCAAACGGAGGCGGATAGGCGAACAGAATTGTGTCAATCACTCATCTTCATGATATAGAAGCCGCTCCAGGAAAAAGTATTGGCGCTCCCTGTGGACAAAAGGGGCTCGGCGGCGTATAATGTCCCCATATCAGTATAGAATGGGGGTCGTTATGTATGGACAGCACGGAGAACCGCGATAAGGCGTCATACGGCGGCCAGGAGGTCATATTTATTGACACCGGCCTGCTGCAAAAAGCGGCGGAGGGCCTTCAGCGGGCCAAGGAGGAGTTCCGTACCCTGCTGGAGCGGGCGGAATCGGGGGATACCTCCGTCTGGTGCGACCTGGCCGTACGGTACAGCGAGGGTGACGGCGTGGAGAAGGACATGTCCGCTGCGGTCCACTGGTTTTCCCGTGCGGCGGAGGACGGGGACCTGCGTGCCGTCACCATGCTGGGCCGCTGTTACCAGGCGGGGGCCGGAACGGAGAAGGACGAGGTCCGCGCGGCGGAGCTCTACCGCCGGGCCGCCGACGAGGGCTATGTGCCCGCCCTGTGCGACTTGGGCCTGTGCTACGAAAACGCCGGCGGCGTGGAGCAGGACAAAGCCCGGGCCGCCGGGCTCTATCTCCAGGCGGCGGAGCAGGAATACGCCCCCGCCCAGTGCAACCTGGGGGTGTGCTACCTGTCGGGCATCGGTGTGGAGCGGGACCCGGAGACCGCCGTCTCCTGGCTGGAGAAAGCGGCGGAGCAGGACTTCCCCCGGGCCCAGGATATTCTGGGGGACTGCTACTGGGACGGCACCGGAGTGGAGCAGGACCGGGGTGAGTCCGCCCGGCTCTACCGGAAGGCCGCCGACCAGGGATTTGCCCGGGCCATGTGCAATCTGGGCCTGTGCTATGAGCACGGGGACGGCGTGGAGGAGGACAAGAGCCAGGCGGTGGAGTGGTATCGCCGCTCCGCCCTGAATCAGTACGCCCCCGGCATGTGCAACCTGGGGGTGCTCCTCCTCCATGGCGTGGGGACACAGGCCGACCCGGAGCAGGCCGCGGAATGGTTCCAGAAATCCGCCGACGCCGGCCACCCCAGGGCCATGGACCTGCTGGGGGACTGCTACCTGGAGGGCCGGGGGGTGGAGAAGGACGAGGCCCGGGCGGTGGAGCTCTACAGCCGGGCCGCCGGGGAGGGCTATCCCCCCGCCCAGTGCGACCTGGGCCTGTGCTGTGAAAACGGCACCGGCACGGAGGTGGATAAGCTCAGAGCCGTCCAGCTCTACCGGCAGGCCGCCGACCGGGAGTATCCCCCCGCCATGTGCAATCTGGCGGTGTGCTACCTCAACGGCATCGGCGTCTCCCGGGATGACGGGACCGGCGCCGTCTGGCTCCAGAAGGCCGCAGACGCGGGTTCGGTCCGGGCGGTGAGCATCCTGGGGGACTGTTACCTGGAGGGAACCGGGGTGGAGCAGGACCCGGACAGGGCCCTGGCTCTCTACCGGGAGGCCGCCGGAAAGGGCTATCTGCCCGCCGTCTGCGCCCTTGGGCTGTGCTATGAGAACGGAGACGGCGTGGAGAAGGACGAGGCCCAGGCGGTGACATATTACCGGCAGGCGGCCGAGCAGGGCTACCCCGCCGCCCAGTGCAATCTGGCCTTCTGCTATCTGACCGGCATCGGCGTGGAAAAGGATGCGGTCCAGGCAGTGCCCTGGCTGGAGCGGGCCGCCCGGCAGGACTTTCCCAGGGCCATGAGCCTGTTGGGGAACTGCTGCCGGGACGGGGAGGGCCTGGAACGGGATGTGGCGCGGGCGGTGGAGCTCTACCGCCGGGCGTCTGAGGAGCGCTATCCCCCCGCCATGTGCTCCCTGGGCCTGTGCTATGAGACCGGAGAGGGGGTGGACTCCGACCCGGAGCAGGCCACAGCGTGGTACTTAGAGGCTGCCCAGCGGGGGCATGCCCCCGCTCAGTGCAATCTGGCGGTGTGTATCCTCCACGGCTACGGCGCGGAGCGGGACCCCCTGAAAGCGGTGGAGTGGCTGCAAAAAGCCGCCGGACAGAATTTCCCCAGGGCGCTGGATATTTTGGGGGACTGCTACCTCAGAGGGGACGGCATCGCCGCCAATCCGGAGCGGGCGGTGGAGTGCTACCGCCGGGCCGCGGAGCAGGGGTATCCTCCCGCCCTGTGCGACCTGGGGTTGTGTTATGAGAACGGCGACGGCGTGGAGGAGGACCTGCCCCGGGCGGCGGACCTGTACCGGCAGGCCGCCGAACGGGGGGACCCCCGTTCCATGTGCAATTTGGCTGTGTGCTTCCTCAACGGCAACGGCGTGGAAAAGGACCTGCCCGCAGCGGTGGACTGGCTGGAGCGGGCGGTCCGCCGGGACCATCCCCGGGCCGCCAGCATCCTGGGCGACCTGTACCGGGACGGCCAGGGGGTGGAGCAGGACGACCAGCAGGCCTTTCGGCTCTATCAGGAGGCGGCCGGGCAGGGGTATCTCCCCGCCATGTTTTCCCTGGGCTACAGCTTCGAGGTGGGCCGGGGGACGCCGGAGGACAAGGGCCAGGCCCTGGAGTGGTATCGCCGCTCCGCCCAGGAGGGCTATACCCCCGCTATGTGTAACCTGGCCTTCTGTCTGGAAAACGGCATTGGCACGGAGGAGGACATGGAGCAGGCCATCCAGTGGTACCGGCGGGCCGCCGACCGGGGCTACCCCAGAGCCATGAACTGCCTGGGGATGTGCTATGAGCATGGCGACGGGGTGGAGGAGGACATGGAGCAGGCCGTGCGCTGGTATCAGCAGGCGGTGGACCGGGGGCATGCCCCCGCTATGTGCAACCTGGGCGTATGCTATGAGTACGGACAGGGAGTGCCCGAGGACAAGGCCCGGGCCGTGGAGCTCTACCGGCGGGCAGCCGAGGGGGGCAACACCGCAGGTATGTGCAATCTGGCCTACTGCCTGGAGTGCGGCGTGGGTGCCGAAAAGGACATGGCCGCCGCCATTGTGTGGTATACCCGGGCCGCGGACCGGAACTACCCCCGGGCCATGTATAATCTGGCGCTGTGCTATGAAAACGGCGAAGGCGTGGAAACCGACCAGGCCCGGGCGCTGGAGCTCTACCGCCGGGGAGCGGAGGCCGACTACGCCGCCGCCCAGCACAGGCTGGGTTACTGCTATGAGAAGGGAATCGGCACTGAGGCGGACGCAGTCCAGGCTGTCCACTGGTATCAGGAGGCGGCAGAAAAGGGCTACGCAAAGGCCCTGTGCAGTCTGGGCCTCTGTTACGAGCACGGCGTCGGGGTGCGGGAGGACAAGAGCAAGGCTGTGGAGCTCTACCGCCAGGGGGCGGAGCGGGGCAGTCCCCCTGCCATGTGCAGTCTGGCCGGCTGCCTCTTGCGGGGCTCCGGCGTCAAGGCGGACCCCGCCCAGGGGGTGGAGTGGCTCCGGAAGGCCGCCGATACGGATTACGGCCAGGCGCTGGGGCTGCTGGGGGACTGCTACCGGGACGGCTCCGGCGTGAAAGCCGACCGGGAGAGGGCCGCCGCCCTGTACCGCCGGGCGGCGGAGCAGGGGTATGAGCCGGCGAAGAGCGCGCTGGAGGCCCTGCGTGCTCCCGGCGCGGAAAAAGGGGCTTCAAAAGAACACCCAAAAAAGAAATCCCTGCTGGGCAGGCTGTTTAAAAAATAACCGGTGCGCCGCCAGGATATGTGCGGGCTTCGACAGTCTGAGGCCGTGGACAATTTTGTCCACGGCCTCAGCTTGTCGAAAA